>JBDUCR010000220.1:0-14981 GCA_040003345.1 bacterium | reverse complement strand
GATCGCCGTCGAGCAGGCGGGACAACGCGAGCCAGCGAACAAACTGCGGCGTCGCCCCTGCAGCCATCGTGCTCAATTCGTCGAGTTTCGCCTGAACAGGAACATCGTCGACGGCAAGTACCTCGTCGCCAACTCTAAGACCGCTCGCGACGGCTGAATCGCCCGTCGCCGAGACGAGCACGCGGCCCTCGACTCGCGTGAATACAACGTCGTGCTTCTGGAACGGGACTGACTCGCGATTGACGTAGCCATGCCCGTCATGCAGCGCCGCCGTGAGCCGCCGGAGCGTGCTGTGAAATGCAGTTCCGTCGACGTCTGTCGCGGCCGACCGCAGCGCCGCGTCGAGCGCCGCCGGCCAATCGGTGTGCACGACGTCGAAGTACGGATAGAAATGTTGAAAGAGCGACCACGCGAGCGCGACGTCGGCCAGGCGCGTCGCGCGATCAGACGGCTCGAAGCGCTCCATCGCCATCGACGGGCTTGGCTCGCGCAGTCCTTCCTCGACGAAGTCCGCGTGCATGTACAAGGCGACCGGCATGCTCATCGTCACGCCGCCGCCGAGTGCGGCAATCATGGGATGCGCCGGATCGGGAACCGGCGGCAGCGAGACGGTCACACCGACACTGTCGGGCGGAAGTGTGACGGGACCCCCGATGTCACGCAGCGGAGCGACGACTCGCTCGCTGTGATAGAGGTTGAGCATAGGGCTGTCGCGGCCACTCGGCCAACCGACACCGAGGTGTCGCCAGAATACCACGTGAGTTGCGGCAGCGGGCTTCGGGATCGTCGTCGGCAGCGACGCACCACTGCTCGCGAACCGCACGTTCGAGGTGATCGGCGCGAACACCGACGCGAGCGCCAACGCAAGGCTATCGTCTGACGTTGCACCCTGCACGGCCCGGATGCCGCGCACCGCGAACGCGTCCCAGTTGACGCGCACCGCAGCATCCGTCGGATGGAAGAAGCGAATGTAGCCGAGCGCGTTGGCGAACGCCGTGACGTTGCCAAGTTCACGCGGTGTGAGCGTGCGTGGTGGCGCGGAGGTCTCAGTGCAAGCGACTGCGAGGCACGCCAAAGTCATCGCTACAGTCCAAGTACGGTTCATCCGAACTTGAAGTGCGTCAACCAAGGCTTGATCAGCGGCGGCCTCGCGTCGAGCACATTGCTCAACGGATTCCCTTTCCCTGCGGCCCGCGAAATTGCCTGCTCTGTATTCTACATCCTCAATGCATTCGCGAAGCTGCACGCGGATCAGATAAGAGAGCGCGCGGAATGCGCACCATCGACGGCCTCTTTGTCGGCTTCAGCGTTCGTTGGGTGGCCGGATGGAATCACACTCGGGCCGTCGGCAGGGGAGAGCCGATCGGGATCAGCGCGACGCGCCAAACGAAGTGAAGCGCCTGCAGAGATCGCGCCGAGCAAGCCATAGACAACGCCACCGCCGATAGCTTGGCGAAACGCTGCGGAAAAATTGTGAATGTCGGGAAGTTGTCGAGCGAACTCCGGCGCGACGACGGGCACGAGCGGTATGACGAGAAGCGGGAAGGCGGCGCCGCCGATTGCTCCCCAGGTGACAACTCGGCGCATCGAGAGCGCGTCGAGTGACGACCGTCGTCGCTCCGCGAAGCCGAGGGTGAGCGCGAACAGCGTCCCTCCAATCGCGCCGACGACCGCCCAATTCAGGAAGGCGTATACCACGACGTTCAAGAGGTTGAAGGGCAGACCGTCGTCTCGGTGCCACTCGAGGCGGCCAACCCAGACGAGTCCCGGAACAAACCAGGCTGCGCCCCAGAGGGCTGCGATACTGAGCATCGCCCGAGCGCGTCGACTGACTTCCATGATGCCTCCTGAACACGGTGGTCACCAACCGCCCCAGCTCACCTGCGCGCGACAATAGTCGGCGCCGCGGTCGCTTACCGCAATCGCCCGCCGCTGCGATGGCGCGTCGTTAAGGAGCCGAACGCCAATATCTGAACAGCAGCCATAGGCCGATCACCGAAGTCATCAGGCCGACGACAAATACGAGCGGCACAAGACGCGAAATCCATTTGGGGGATGGCGGCTGCACAAGCTGAAGCAAAGCGCCTGTCGCTCTAAGGCTGCGGGCCGCGAATGCGAAGCCGATCCCACACACGGTCACGAGAACTGCCGAAAGCGAATTGCTTCGGGAGCTCCCGTACGGAGATCAACAAACCTGATCTCTTGATACCTCGCGATTGACGCGCCGGTCTTCATATTGGGAGCATCCGCCTACGAGAGTACCCGCATGAGAACAGCGGCGCGCACGGCGCTCCTGGCAACGATGACACTCTCCGCACCGACTCACTTCGCCGACGCGCAAAGCGCGCTCGGCATCTTCGATGGGCAGACTGACGTCGGCCGAGTCAGTCACGCCGGCACAACGTCGTACGATCCTGCGCTTCAGCAATATCGGATCTCGGGAGCGGGACAGAACATGTGGGCCGAGCGCGACGACTTTCACTTCGTGTGGAAGCGGATGACGGGCAACTTCATCCTCTCGATGCGCGCGAAGTTCATCGGCGCTGGGGTCGAAGAGCATCGCAAGGTTGGCTGGACGATTCGTCCAACGCTCGAGACCAGTTCGCCACACGTGAGCGCAGCGCTGCACGGCAACGGCTTGATGTCGCTCCAGTTTCGGCGCACGACAGGAGCAATCACCGATCAAGCGAAGTCGCTCGACAGTCTGCCCGACTTCGTGCAACTCGAGCGTCGCGACGGTGTGTTCATCATGTCGGTCTCGCACTTCGGTGACACGCTGATCACCCAGCAGCTGACCGACGTCTCGCTGCCGGATTCAGTGTACGTCGGACTGTTCGTGTGCGCGCACAACGACACGGTCACGGAGCAGGCGATGTTCAGCAACGTGCGCATCACCGTGCCAGCCAAGAGGACGTTCGTTCCGTACCGCGACTACATCGGCAGCAACCTCGAAGTGCTGGACGTGGAGAGCGGGAATGCGACGATCGTGCATCAGTACAAGGGATCGTTTCAGGCGCCGAACTGGACGCACGACGGAAAGGCGCTCATCTACGCGCAGGAGGGCCGCCTCTATCGCTTCGATCTGGCGACGCGAACACCGGCGGCGGTCAACACAGATTTCGCGACGCGCAACAACAACGATCACGTGCTGTCGTTCGACGGCCGCATGATGGGCATCAGTCATCACAGTGCCGACGACAATGGCGCCTCGATCGTGTACACGCTTCCCTCGAGTGGCGGAACGCCGAAGCGAATCACCGCGAAGGGACCGTCGTACTTTCACGGATGGTCGCCCGACGGGAAATGGCTCGTGTACACGGGCCAGCGCGACACGGTGCTCGACGTGTACAAGATTCCCTCGAGTGGCGGCGACGAGATTCGACTCACCTCTGCGCCCGGCGTCGACGACGGTCCCGAATTCTCACCCGACGGCGCGCACATCTACTTCAACTCATCGCGCACTGGCCGCATGCAGATCTGGCGCATGCGTCCGGACGGCAGCGAACAGACGCAAGTGTCACACGATGAGCTCAACAACTGGTTCCCGCATATATCGCCGGATGGAAAGTGGATCGCGTACATCGCATTTCCCTCGGAGATTCCGGCGGGCGATCATCCATTCTACAAGCACGTGACGTTGCGACTCATGCCGACCGGCGGAGGTCCGTCGCGCGTAATCGCATACCTGTACGGCGGGCAGGGGACGATGAACGTGCCGTCGTGGTCGCCCGATGGAAAGCGATTGGCGTTCGTGAGTAATACGAGTCTCTCGCCGTGAGTAAATCGCCTCCAGTACACGATGTCCTACCACGCCAGCGAATGGACAACGCCGATTCAACGCAATCAACCCGAGACAATCCGCATCCCTCGCAGTTCCTCTTCAATCGGTTAGCCAAATGACGGATTCCACGAAAAAGCCCGCTACCATCACGCGCCGCGAATTTGTGCAGAAGAGCGCCGTCGCTGCGGTCGTCATCGGCGCGCCGATGATCATCCCATCACGACTCCTCGGTGCCACCGCGCCGAGCAATCGGATACGCGTCGGCCACATCGGATGCGGACGCATCGGGCAGACGCACGACTTCCCCGGCGTCGCCGGCTCAGATCTGGCCGAAGTCGTTGCTGTCTGCGATCTCGACACGCGTCGAGCAGCGAGCGGCAAGCAACACGTGGCCGAGTTGTATGGCAAGAAGGATTGGGCGCGCCCGGACGTCGCCGTCTACCAGGACTACCACGAACTACTCGCTCGGCCCGACATCGATGCGGTGACGATCAGTCTCCCGGATCATCAGCATGCACAGGTAGCGCTGACTGCGCTGATGGCCGGCAAGGACATCTATCTGCAGAAGCCGTTTACGATGACACACGCAGAAGGGCAGATGCTGCGTACAATGGTTGCGAAAACGGGGCGCGTGCTTCAGGTGGGCAGTCAGCAGCGCTCGTGGGGACCGAACGAGCAATTTCGTAAAGGTGTCGAGCTTGTTCGCAGTGGACGTGTTGGAACGCTGCGTCGCGTCGAGATCGGTCTGCCGATCGACCCAACCGCGCCAGACAACCCGCCACAGCCGGTACCGCCGAATCTCAACTACGACATGTGGATGGGACCAACGCCGGAAGCGTATTACACAGAGCAGCGAGTGCATCCGCAGGGTCTCGATCGCGACGGAAAACCGGACGTCAATTCGCGTCCCGGCTGGCTGCGCAACGAGAACTACAGTCTCGGTATGATCACCGGTTGGGGTGCGCACCATTTCGACACGGCGCACTGGGGCATGAACATGGAGCTCACCGGGCCGAGCAAGATTGAAGGCAAGGGCGAGTTCCCGACGAACAAGATCTGGAACGTGCACGGTGCGTATCACATCGAGCTCGAGTATCCGGGCAAGGTGATCATGACTGTTTCGGACAAGCTGCCGAATGGAATTCGCTTCATCGGTGACGAAGGATGGATCTGGGTCTCACGCGGATCGGAGGCGGCGACGGCGAGCGATCCCACCGCGAAGCCGACGATGTTGAAGCCGTTGGATGCGAGTGATCCCAAGCTGCTCGATCCCTCGGGCGTGACAGTGCACATGACGCCGAGCTTGTCGCACCACAGGAACTGGCTGGAGTGTGTGAAGTCGCGCGGAACGCCGCTCGCGCCGGCGCCGATTGCTCATCGCGCGAACGCGGCGTGCATCCTGAGCTGGATTGCAATGAAGACGGGTCGTCCACTCACGTGGGATGCCAGCGCCGAGAAGTTCGTCAACGACGCCGAGGCGAATGCAATGCTCACTCGGCCCGAGCGCGGCGCATACGGCGCGCTGAAGCTTGCGGCGAAATACGCTTCACGCTGAGGACTCGGACTCTTGACGACTCTGTTCAATGGAAGTGCGGTCAGGCTCGTGGCGTGCGCGCTGATCGTGGCGCACGCGTCAACGTCCTCGGCGCAAAAGGCTCATGCGTCGCCACGCTTTGAGCTGATCACGCTGGATCCCGGGCACTTTCACGCGTCGCTCGTGCAGAAGTTCATGTATGACGACGTCGATTCCATCGTGCACGTGTTCGCGCCAGCCGGTGACGACGTCGCCGAGCATTTGAAGCGAATCGAGGCATTCAACAAACGCGCTGAGAGTCCGACGCACTGGAGTGAGCGCGTTTACACCGGTGCCGACTTCCTCGACAAGATGCTCGCTTCCAAGTCGGGAAATATCGTCGTGATTGCCGGCAACAACGCGCGGAAGACCGAGTATATCGCGCGCTCGATCGACGCAGGACTCAACGTGCTCGCCGACAAGCCGATGGTGCGCACGCCCGCCGACCTCGTGAAGCTCGAGCACACGTTCGAAGTGGCGAAGGGCAAGCACGTGGTGCTCTACGACATCATGACGGAGCGAAGCGAGGCGACCACGGAACTGCAGCGCGAGCTGGCCAAGCGCGCCGATCTGTTCGGGACGCTGGTGAAGGGCACGCTGGATGATCCGGCAATCGACATGGTGAGCACGCACTACTTCTCGAAGGTCGTCGCGGGCTCGCAGCTCAAGCGGCCGCAGTGGTTCTTCGATGTGCGGCAGGAAGGGGAAGGGATTGTCGACGTGACGACGCATCTCGTCGATCTCGTGCAGTGGGAGGCGTTCCCCGAGCGGGCGCTGTCGACATCGGATGTGGAGATGCTTCGCGCGAGACGGTGGCCGACAGCGATTACGCGCGAGCAGTTCACGCGACTTACAGGAGCTGCTGACTTCCCGGACTATCTCCGTCGCGATGTGAAGAGCGGGGTGCTCCAGGTGAACTCGAATGGCGAGATGACGTACACGGTGCGCGGTGTGCACGCGCACATCTCGGTCGTGTGGAACTTCGAGGCACCGGAAGGTGGTGACACGCATTACTCGAAAATGCGCGGCACAAAGGCGACGCTCATCATCAGGCAGGGGCCGGAGCAGAAGTTCAAGACGGTGTTGTACGTCGAGCGCGATCCGTCCGTCACGCCAGCGGTGCACGAAGCTGCGCTCAGAGCGGCGGTCGCATCACTGCAATCGCGCTTTCCCGGTGTAGGCGTGCGACAGGAAGGCAACGCGTGGGCACTCACAGTCCCTGCCAGCTTCGACGTGGGTCACGAGGCGCACTTCGCGCAGGTGACGAATCGATATCTGAGTTATCTGCGCGGCGGCGTGATGCCTGAGTGGGAAGTGCCGAACATGATCACCAAGTACGCGACGATCATGAAGGGTTACACGATGAGTGGCGGCAAGTGACCGGAGTGCGTCGCGCGCTGATCGTCGTCGCGCTGCTTGCAGTGATGATGCCGGTGAGTGCGCGCGCCGAGTGGATGCGTGACAGTGTGTCGATCGCGTGGATGTCGAAGGGCGCGATGGTATGGCGCTTCTCGTTCGATCCGAAGAATGGGAAGCCGTTCTTTCATCCGCTCGCGGTTGGCGATGGCCCGAGCTTCACCAACTTCAAGCCGGAAGATCACCCGTGGCACTACGGTCTCTGGTTCTCATGGAAGTACATCAACCATGTGAACTACTGGGAGGAGGATCGCACGAGCGGGCAAGCCGCGGGCTCGACGCGCTGGAGTACACCGGTGATCGATGCGCGCACGGACGGGAGCGCGAAGATCACGATGAGTCTCAGCTACATAAGAGCGTCAGGCGACACTGATCTGACTGAGATGCGCGTCATTGACGTGTCGGCGCCGACGAGTGACGGGAGCTACACGATCGATTGGGACATGCGCTTCAAGGCGGGTAAGGATGGCGCGGTGCTCGATCGCACGCCGATGCCTGGTGAGCCGAACGGAGTGGTGAATGGTGGCTATGCCGGATTCAGCGTGCGTCTCGCTGCGTTGCCGCTGCGCATGGCGGTTGTCACCAGCGATAGCTCCGTGACCGACTACGTGAGCGATCGCGCTCGGCCCTTTGCGTCGGCAGTGGCGGGCAACTTCAGCGACGCTGAGAAGGACGTCGGCGGGATTGCGATCCTGAGTGATACGGCGAACATGCGTGGGAAGTCGCCGTGGTACGTCATCAACACGCGCAAGGATTTTCAGTTCATCTGCGCGGCGGTGCTCGCGCCCGCCGTTCGTGCTCTTGCTGCGGGAGAGGAGTGGCGTCTGCGATATCGGGTGGCGCTACAGCGATCGGCATGGACGACCGCGGCGCTCAATGATGCGATGAAGAGCTGGTAGGCTTACGTGCGGGTTCGCCGCAGTTCGCTGTGAGGAATGCGCCCAGGCCGCGCTGAGCGCGGCGATGTATGATCGCCGAGAAGGTAGATCCCGACACTCGCTTCGCTCCTGCGGGATGACGACACCGATGACAAAAACTATTGCCCGCCTCTTGTCTTGAGCCGCACACGCATGAGACGATCGTTCGCCGTCATGTACAGCGTCGACCCATCATCGCCAAAGGCGCAGTTTGCCGTTGGCTGACCGGTGACGATGGTGCCGAGGTGCTTGGCCTGTGGCGTGATGACGAGAATGCCGCCCGGTCCGCTCGCGAACAGATTGCCCTTCGCGTCGACACGCATGCCGTCGGGAAGACCTTTGAGACCCTTCTTTACCAGTGATGTCGCGTCGAAGAACACACGTCCACGCGCGAGTGAACCGTCGGCCTCGACGTCATATGCCATCCACACGGCGTGCGCCGGATCGGATACGGCGACGTACAACGTGCGCTCGTCGGGCGAAAACGCGATGCCGTTGGGGAAGGTGAGATCGGGCACGACGAGCGTGATGGCACCCGACGGCGTGACACGATACACGCCGTTGCGTGGTTGCTCCTTTGCCGGGTCGGCGTTCAGTCCCTTCAATCCGTACGGTGGATCGGTGAAGTACATGTCGCCGTTGGAGCGAAACACCAAATCGTTCGGACTGTTGAAGCGCTTGCCCTCGAAGCGCGATGCGAGCGTCGTTTTCGTGAAGAGCGAATCGTCGAGTCGCGCGATCTGCCGGTTGCCGTGATCTGCCATGACGATGGCGCCATTCGCGTCAATCGTGAGTCCATTGCTTCCGAGCTCACGACCGGGAGCATTCGGCGAGGTGAAGCCTGATGGACGAAGGAAGACGGTGAGACCCTCGCCGTCTTTCCATTTGTAGATCGTGTTGCGCGGGACGTCGCTGAACACGAGATAGCCTCCGTTCTTGCGCCACGCCGGCCCTTCCGACCACGCGAATCCTTGCGCGAGCGTCTCGATCTTCGCGTCGGCGGCGACGAGTGCATCGAGGGCAGGATCGAGCCGCTCGATCATCGGAGTGACCGGCGCGGCCTGCGCGGCGAGACAGGCGCTGTTCGAAATCACGAGCGCCGCGAGCAGCGCCTCTAGCCGACCAAGTTGCACCCGGTACGTTTTGAGGATCGCGTCAAGACGATGGCGACGCATGATGGCTCCTGTTCGCGTGGAAGGTGAACACATTGTACGAAACGCGGGCCCCGCAGCCAACTCTTTCCCGAATTCAGCGACGTGTTGCAGATGTTCATGAGAGTCAGAGTGACCAAGCGCCTCGGCGAGCACTAGGGCCATGCATCGGCGCCTTGTAGGCCCTCGCGCGACGACGACTCCGTCCGAGCTCGTCGCGCTCCAGAGTCATCCGCGTGAGCTGCCGCCCGATATTCTCAAGGAAGCGTCGCTTCGGCTGGGCATCCTCTCCCTCATCGTCGCTGGCCTCTGGTTCCTGGCGACGGTACTCGGCCACGTTGCGCTGCGGGCCTCCATGGGGTCGAAAGATCCGCGATGGACGGAGTTCGGCACGCAGGACATGATCACCGTCGTGAGCATCATCGAGTCGCTGGCACTGTGCGCGTACTCGCGGCGAACGAAACGCGATCCGCAATTCGTGCTGGACCTCGGACTCGTGTACACCGTTCTGATGGCGCTCTCGATCGGTCTCACGTTCCATTGGAACGGCGCGCCGATGGACTATCCGCTGTCGACGGAGATTTCCTGGATTGGTGTGCTGATCCTGATCGTCGCCGCGATCTTGCCGAGCTCTCCGCGCAAGATGTTGATCACCGGGGTTCTTGCGGTGCTGATGAATCCCCTCGCCATGGTGATCGCGCGCGAGCGCGGAGTGTGGGAGTTTGGGTCGACGTGGAAGGCGGTGCTGATGCACTATCCGGATTTTCTGCTCGTCGGAGTCGCGGTGATTGTTTCGCAGGTCGTCACGCAGCTCGGTCGTCAGGTGAGCAAGGCGCGCGAGATGGGGAGCTACGAGCTCGTCGAGCTGCTCGGGCGTGGCGGAATGGGTGAGGTGTACAAGGCGAAGCATCGCATGTTCGCGCGGCCTGCGGCCATCAAGCTCATTCGTCCCGAGATGCTGGGTGGAGAGGACGACGAGGCGTCGAAGATGGCCGTGCGGCGCTTTCACAGAGAGGCCGAATCGGCGGCGAATCTGCGATCGCCGCATACGGTGGAGATCTACGACTTTGGCGTCACGGAAGATCAGACGTTGTACTTCGTGATGGAGCTGCTCGTGGGGATGGATCTCGAGTCACTCGTCAAGCAGCATGGGCCGCTTCCGGCCGGCCGCGTTATACACATCCTGACACAGGTGTGTGACTCGCTCGAGGAAGCGCATCGAGCTGGCCTTGTCCATCGCGACATCAAGCCGGCCAATATTCATCTTGGTCCGCTTGGTCTGCGCGGCGACTTCGTGAAGGTGCTCGACTTCGGGTTGGTGAAGCCGTTCGCCGCGACCGAGGCGGATCGGACGTCGGCGACGATCGCGGGGCAGATCACGGGGACGCCGGCGTACATGGCGCCCGAGATGGCGCTCAGCGAAGCGGTGGATGGTCGCTCTGATCTCTACGCGCTCGGCTGCGTCGCGTACTATCTGCTGACGGCGCAGCTGGTGTTCACCGCCGATACGGCGGTGCAGATGATCGCCAAGCATCTGCAGAATGCGCCGGTGATGCCGTCGCAGCGCACGGACAACTTCATTCCGCGCGGGCTCGACAGGGCGGTGCTCGGTTGTCTCGCGAAGAGTCCGACGGAGCGACCGCAGAGCGCGGCGGAGTTGGCGCGCACGCTCGAGGCGATCGATGTACTCGCGTGGGGTGACGACGAGGCGGCGCAGTGGTGGGGTGCGAACACGAGCGTGCCCGCGATGTCGCTCACTCCTGCGGGATGACAACATGGACTCTGTCATCCCGCAGGAGCGATAGCGAGTGTCGGGATCTGCTTTCGTCGCGCGCCTAGCCGGGTATAATCGGCACGACAGTAGATCCCGACACTCGTTCGCTTCGCTCACTCCTGCGGGATGACAGGGTTATGACTTGCTGCGCTCACTCCTGCGGGATGACACGGGGGGCAATTACAATCGCGGACGGGTCACACGCGGCACCTTGCCGCAGTTCGACGGCCAGTTCGCGGGCCACGTTCCGGGCGACTTGTCGCGCTTGATGAACTCCGGATCTTCCGACGCGAGATATGCCATCATCGCTGCGAGCGTCGCGTTGTGCTTGAGATCATCGAACACGACCTTGTCGTACGTATCGCGGTTGGTGTGCCAGGTGTAGGTGCCGTAATTCCAGTTCACGGCGCCCATGCCAAACGACGGCGTACCAAAGCACGCGAACACCGCACCGTCGGTACCGCCCGGATTTCCCGTCGGCACATCATTGAACGCCCACGACACAACGTTGCTGCTCGTGCTGTCGGTAAAGAAGCTCGGCAGCTGCATGTACCACGACTTGAGATGACCTCCGATGTCGGTCAAGCCGGACGACGTCAACGACTGCACGCGGCCCGTTCCGTTGTCCTGATTGAACAGCGCCTGCAAGCCCTTCATTACCTCGGGATGATCTTCGGTGAATGCAGTCGATCCGTTGAGGCCCTGTTCTTCGCTCGCCCAGTGACCGACGAGAATCGTGCGCTTGGGATGTGGATAGGCGAGTTTGAGAATGCGCATCGCTTCCATCGCCATCATGGTGCCGGTGCCGTTGTCCGTCGCGCCGGATGATCCGTCCCACGAATCGAAATGCGCGGAGAGCATCACGTATTCGTCGGGCTTCTCGGTGCCCTTGATCATGCCGATGGTATTGAACGCGGGCTGTTCGCCGAGTGCCTTGGAGTCGAGATCGAGCTGCACGAGAGGCTTCTGGTGATTGTCGGCGAGACGATACAGCAGGCTGTAGTCCTCGCACGTGAGCGTAACGGCCGGCGCTGACTTGTTGTACGTCTCGAACACTTCGATGACTCCCCATCCGCCGGCGCCCTGCTGCGCGGCTGCACCGCGTCCACCACCACCGCCAGGCGCGACGCCACCGGCAGGTCCACCACCGCGGGCACTCGCTGGACCGGGTGTTTGACTACCGCGTCCACCGAAGCCGGCTCCGCCGCCAGCACCAGCAGGTGCGAATGGATTGGTGAATCCACTCAGCTTGTTGCGCGAAGAGATCATGCCGGCGACACCCGCCTTCTCGAGTCGCATGCCGAGTGTGCCGGTGCCGAGCGCGAGGGAGTAGCCCGTGCCGCGATAGAGCTTCGTGCTGTCCGGCTTGCCGTTGGCGTCGGTCATCACCGCCCAGTCGCGCTGCATCACTCCGATCAGCGTATCCATTCGCGCGATGGACGCAGGAGTCGCGAAGCGATTCCAGTCTTCCGACGGGCGACACGTTGGCCACGCGGGTGAGAGCAACACGATTTTGCCCTTCGCCTGCGGCAGCCATTTCACGAACTCGGTGCTATCCGAAAACTTCGGCAACACGATCGCTTCGGCTCGCACGGCCTTTCCGCTCGTGCCCGGACTCCACGCGAGCATCGTTCCCTCGAGGGAGCGGACGCGCGGCTGGACGAGATCGATGTGCGACACACCGCGCTGCCAGCCGCGCCACGTGCCATACTGCTCGCGCTTGGCGTCGATGCCCCATGACTTGTACTTGTTGATCACCCAGTCGCTCGCCGCCGTGAGACCGGGGCTGCCAGTGAGGCGCGGGCCGATGGAGTCGAACAATGCCTGTGCGAGGGACTGGACCTGTGAGCTATCCATCCCGAGCCGCCAGATGCGCTGGAGCGCGGGATCGTTCGTGGGGAACGTTGGCTGTTGTGCGCGCAGCGGAGTAACGCTGACCAGCGCGACCGCAGCGGCGACGGAGAGTGTGCGAAGGAGTGTCATTGTTCGAGAAGGAGAGTACCCAGGCCTGTCGAGCATCAGAAATACTACGTCAGGGAGATTGGATACGTTCGGATCGAGCGCAAGGGTTGTCATATGAAGCCAGCCGTCGCGCTACTCATTGACGCTCACCACACGACTGCAAGGAGAGATGCGCGGGTGGATCACGCCGATCTGGCACGCGAGCTGGAGGCGCTCCACCCGCACAGTTTCGGCTGGGCAAAAGCCTGCTGTGATCGACGGGAAGAGGCAGAAGACGTGCTGCACGACGTGTACGTGAAGGTTCTCAACGGAGAGGCGCGATTCGATGGACGCTCGACGCTCAAGACGTGGTTGTTCGGTGTCATTCGGCGCACCGCGTTTGCACGACGGCGCCGAGACCGCCTGCACGCGCTGCTCGGCGCTCGGGAAGTCACGCGCATCGATCGTCCGGCGGCAGCGTCGTCACCCGTGGATGACGCAATCGATGTCGATCGTCGCGCACGGGCGCGCCGGGCGCTGAACATGTTGTCGGCGCGACAGCGTGAAGTCCTCCATCTCGTGTTCTATCAGGATCTCACCGTGGAAGACGCGGCACTGATCATGAGCATCTCGACCGGATCTGCACGAACGCACTATCACCGTGGCAAGACGCGAATGGCTGAGTTGCTGAGCGGAGATCGTCCATGATGAACGACGAGCGCGACGACGTCATCGTGCGTTCGGCATTTGCGGATCTCCGCACGGAGGATGTGCGGAGCGCTGCGTCGTTCGACGATGTCGTCACTCGACGGGCGAGCATGTCGTCGCGCCTCGGTGCGTCCGCGCTGTTCAGGCTCGCCGCCGCGGGCATCGTGATCGCTGTAGCAGTTGCGGCATATGAAACTCATGCGAGGTTCGCGAAGCCCGCGCCGCAATTCATCGTGTCGCGCGACATCATCGCGCTGGCAGCGTGGCATCCCGCCACTGACGCGCTGCTTCCAGCATCGGGCATTCGCATGACGCCGATCATCGGCGGATCGATCCTCGATCTCGATACCCTTACAACAGGAGCTCTCAGATGAGACGCGACATCCTGGTCGTCATGCTGGTCACGCTTTCCGGCGCCATGTCACTGGCCGCGCAGGTTCCCGGACGGGAAAAGCCGCTGATCGTCATAGACGGCGTCGTGCAGACTGACAGGGATCAACCGCCGCCCGGACGACCGGGACCCGCGCAAGGACAGGAGGAGCCGTTCGCGCGATTCTTTTTTCCGCCCGAGCTCGTGATGCAGCATCAGGGCGAGATCGCGTTGACGGACGCACAGCGCTCGACACTCACAACTGCCATGCAGCAGGCACAGTCGAAGTTCATCGACACACAGTTCAAGCTCAGCGCAGAGGCGGAGAAGTTGTCGCGGTTGGTGCAGGGCACGTCGATCGATGAGGCGCAGGCGCTCGAGCAGGTGGATCGGATTCTGGCGCTCGAGCGCGATCTCAAGCGTGCGCAGACCGGCCTGCTCGTGCGGATCAAGAACACGCTCACGCCGTCGCAGCAGGCGAAGTTGTCCCAACTCAGGCAGCCCCGGTAGAGTCGGACAGTCGAACGGACGAGCGTACAGATCGTGCGACTCGCTGCGCTCGCTCAGGAGGAACGAGAGTCCGCGCGCTCCACACGTGCGATGTAGCATCCAGCCGTTGCGTGACGCAGATGGAGATACTGTACCGTGTCGTCCTCGAGTAGCGCTGCCACTGCTTGTTCCCGTTCAGTTCCGTCGAGCGGCACGCGCGCGGTGCACTCGCGACCGGCGCGGTACGCTTCCGCGATGAGCGGAATGGCGCTCAGCTGTTCGGGAAAACCAATGCCCTCATGTGGAGCGCACCCGTCGGCGTGCACGAACACGGGGCCGGGCAGAGGAACGTTGTCGAGCCCCTCGAACGGATTGTACGTGAACAACAGCCGTTCGTCCGCACCGATCGCAAAAGTCGCGAGACAGAGGCGGCACGGGCCGGTGCCCGTCGCGACTTCGCGATGCGCGGGATGACCATACTGCGGCGAGCGCGACGTCATACGTGCAAGCTCGGCGAGCTCCTGCGAGATGGCGTGAACCTTGATTGCGTGCATGAGAGGCTCCATCGAGAAACGGGGTGAGCGCAGGTCTGTGGTGGCGCTTCGATGAAGTTGCTCAGGGCCGATCTGGCAGGCTATCCGATTCATGCGCAGAAGCCGTCGCGCGACCGGCCGCGAGGGTGTTAGGATGTGTCGAGTGAGCGGAGCACGTCCATCGCGTCGTTCAGAATGACACCGAGGAGGTCGGGATGAATGGTCTGGCGAACATCTCTCCGCGGACCGTTGCGCTGATTGTGCTCGCATGGATACTGACTATCGTCGCGTTGCCGAGAGTCATCACTGCGGCAGCAGATGTCTATCT
>JBDUCR010000391.1:0-4440 GCA_040003345.1 bacterium | reverse complement strand
TCGGGAAGCAGATGTCGCCGATCGCCGAGTGGATGCGTTTGGCCTTCGATGCCGATGGTGGATGCGAGGCGGCAGAAGAGCACACCTCCCCGGGCGAGGACGCGCCACATCTCGTTCACCATTCTCGCGAAGTGCGCTTCGTCGCGCGCGAAGTGGAGCACCGCGCTACTCACGATGGCGTGCATGGTGTCGTCGGCGAACGACATCGCGTCCACCGGTTGCACGGTGAATCGCTCGGGCGGCAGATGTGGCGCGAGCGTCGCTGCCTCGCGACGAATTGCAGCGATGGCCTGCGGACTTTCGTCGATGCCGTAGACGTCCATGCCGGCGCGCATCATGAAGACGAGATTGCGGCCGCTGCCGCATCCGGCGTCGAGGACCATAGCGTCGTCGCCGATGCGTCCGCGCAGAAGCTGATCGAAGAGGTAAATATCGATGTCGCCGAACTGCTCGCGCAGTGACGACGCTCGCAGCGTCGATGTCATGCCGCGGATACTAGCGGTTGGGGCATCGCACGTGTACTAGATAGCGGCGCTCCGCACGGAGCATCACGCCGCTCAACTCCATCACTCCCATCATGCGTCTCGATCGATCGTCGCTCATAGCCGGACTGTGCGTTCTTGTCGCCAGCGCTGCGGCATGTCACAGTGGCACTCCCGCAAGTGGCGCATCCGCGGGCAACAACAACGCAATGCCTCCGCGCACCGGCCCGTCCGTCGAGGCGGAGTCGATGATACAGGCGGGCGAGTATCTCACGATTGTCGGCAGCTGCAACGATTGCCACACGCAGGGCTGGACGGAATCGAAGGGAAAGATTGCTCCCGCCGATCGCTTCGCTGGTCTCGACGTCGGCTTCCGTGGCGAGTGGGGCACGTCGTACGGCAAGAACTTGCGGACGGTCACGCAGCGTCAGACTGAGGAGCATTGGGTGACGGTGCTCAAGACGGCCGACGAAGGCGACGGCAAGGCGCCGATGCCGTGGTGGAACACGGCAATGATGAGCGATCGCGATCTGCGCGCCATGTATCGCTACATCAAGTCGCTCGGTCCTAACCCGAAGGGTGTGCCGAGGTCGCTGGCGCCGGGCAAGGAGCCGGCGGGGCCGTACATCTGGGTGACGCCGAAGAAGGGGCCGTAAGGCCGCCGCGCGCTGCGACTTCGACCGCTCCGCCTACTCGGCGCACTCGTAATCTTCAGCGGCGCGCTGTTCGTCGGCGCGCGCCGCCTCGGACTGGCACCGGCGCTCGGCGCATTCATCGAGCCGGCGCATGGTGTGTGGTCGCTCGCGCGCTCGGCGTCGCTGGCGCGCGAGGCGACCACCAGAGTTTCGAAGATGAGCGCGCCAGTGAACGTCGTGTACGACGATCGCGCCGTGCCGCACATCTTCGCCGCCAATGAAGAGGATGCCTATCGTGCGCTGGGGTACGTCGTTGCGCGTGACCGTCTCTTTCAGATGTACCTGCAGACGATGGCGGCAACGGGCCGGCTGACGGAGATCGCCGGCGCGCGCGTGCTGGCACTCGATCGCGAGATGCGCGGACTCGGGCTTCCGCGCGCGGCTGAGCGCAACTTCGCGGCGACACCCGATAGCGCGCAGTACATGCGCTTCGCGCAAGCGTACGCCGATGGCGTGAATGCCTACATCCGACAAATGCCGGCGAGTGAGTTGCCGCTCGAGTTCCGTCTCACGAACACGCGACCGCCGGTTTGGAGCGCGATCGATTCGTATCATCTCTTCAATCGGATGGGATACACGCTCGCGTATCTCGCTGTTGAAACCGATCGCGCTGCGGCGGCGTCGCGCGTCGGCTTGCGCGCGGCGGATGCGCTCTTTCCCGACGATGCACCGATTGTCGAGCCGATTCAGCCGAATGGGCAGAAAGCGCCGCGCTTTGATTTCCACTCGCTGCCTGAACCCGGTACGCCCGACACCAGCTCGGCGATGATCGTTGCGGCGACGGATGCGTTTCTTCCGTCGCGACGACTTGCCGCGACGAATCCGGATGATGCACCGCGCATGTTCGCGAGCAACAACTGGGCAGTATCGCCATCGCGCTCGACAACCGGCCACGCGTTACTCGCGGGCGATCCGCATCTCGATCTCTCGCTGCCGTCCATCTGGTACGAAGCGCATCTCGTGGTACCGGGCGCGCTCGACATCTATGGCGTCACGATTCCTGGCGCGCCGAACATCGTGATCGGATTCAATCGCGACGCAGCGTGGACGTTTACGAACACCGGCGTCGACGTGCAGGATTATTTCACCGAGCACGTGGACGACGACGCGCATCCGACGAAATATCAGGTTGATGGGGCGTGGCGTCCGCTCGAACGGCGTATCGAGACGTACAAGGGCACGCACGGCGAAGCGATCGCGACGGACACGCTCTACTTTTCGCAGCGCGGACCGATGCGTCGCGTGAATGGACATTGGCTCTCGATGCGCTGGACGGTGCTCGAAGCGGGCAAGGAGCTCGAGGCGTTCTACGGCGCGTCGCATGCGACGAGTGCGCAAGGCGTCGAAGACGCGATGGCGCGCTCGTATTTCGCGCCTCCACAAAACATGCTGTCTGCTGATCGTGGTGGACACATCGCCATTCGATCGACCGGACATTATCCGATTCGCGCCGGCGACGGAAAGGGAAATGTCGTGCGCGACGGAAGCACCAGCGCGAGTGATTGGAAAGGAAACCTTCCTGTGGCCGAGTATCCGCAGGGCTTCGATCCGGCTCAAGGATATCTTGCGTCGGCGAATCAGCAGCCGATCGATCCGCGCGCAACAACGAGATGGTGGGGCGGCGGCTACGATCCGTGGCGCGCCGTGCGAATCAACACGCTGCTCCGCGCCGACTCGATGATGACGCGCGCGAAGATGCAGGCGTTCCAGACGGATCCTGGCAGTGCGCGAGCCGATATCTTCGCGCCGGCGTTTCTCCGCGCTGCAGACCGGGTGTTGTCGCGCGATGGGCCGGGAGTGAATCACGATTTGCTCGCGCAGGCACGTCAGCTGCTTGGCGAATGGGATCGCCGGTATACGAGGGAGAATCGGCGCGCGGTGCTGTTCGAAGAAGCGATGCGCAATCTCGTCAACAGAACGTGGGACGAGTTGGCGGAAGAACCGTCGGGCACGCGACGTGTAGCGACGCCATCAACGGCGGTGCTTGCGGAGTTGTTATCGGATTCGGCGAGTGTGTGGTGGGATGATCGCAGCACGCCGCGGGTTGAGATGCGCGATGACATTCTCGCGGCGAGTCTTGCTGCCGCGCTTCAGACGACGCGGAGTCGTTACGGCGATCCGTCGAGCGACAAGTGGTTGTGGCGCAACATTCGATTCGAGAATGCGAATCACCTGCTTCGGATTCCAGCGCTTTCGGCGCTCAACCTTGCGGTGCAGGGTGGGCCGGGCACGTTGAATCCTTCCTCGGGAACGGGCACGCACGGCTCCAGCTGGCGGATGGTCGTCGAGCTTGGGCCAGAGTTGCAAGCATGGGCGACGTATCCCGGCGGCCAGTCGGGCAATCCGATGAGCGCGCGCTATCGCGATCGCATTCCGCTGTGGGTGAATGGTGAGCTGGAGCCAGTGCGTCTGCCGCGGGTGCCGGGCGCGTTACCGACGGCGCAGCGGTCTGCGCAACTCACTCTGATGCCGCCACGGTGACGCGAATGCTCTTTCATGTTCTCGTCGCGGTGTCGATGGCTGGGATTACGTGGGCGGCGGGGTGGTGGGGAGTCGCACTCCTCGCGCTGATTCTTGGTTTTGTCTATCGCAATGAGAGCGGCCGGGCGTGGCGCGTGGCGCTCGGCGCGAGTGAAGGGTGGGCGTTGCTGCTCATCGTCGACATGGTGCTCGGGCCGTTAGGCCACGTCGCGAGGACACTTGGCGGTGCGATGAGCATTCCCGCGCCGGCGCTCGTGCTCGTGACGTTGCTCTTTCCTGCGTTGCTTGCGTGGGGTAGTGCGGCCCTGGCGGCGGAGTTGGGCGCGCTCGCAAGGAACAGAGGTGCGGAGGCGATTGTCGTCCCGCCGGCGCGTTAGCGCGCTTTGTCATCCCGCACGAGCGATAGCGCGCTTTGTCATCCCGCAGGAGCGATAGCGAGTGTCGGGATCTGCTTTCGCTGCGCGCGTGGCCAGGCATAATCGGCACGACAGTAGATCCCGACACTCGCTCGCTTCGCTCACTCCTGCGGGATGACAGTGCGAGGTTGTCATCCCGCAGGAGCGATAGCGAGTGTCGGGATCTGCTTTCGTTGTGCGCGTGGCCGGGTATAATCGGCACGACAGTAGATCCCGACACTCGTTCGCTTCGCTCACTCCTGCGGGATGACATTGCGCGCCACAACGCGCACCACAACGCGCACCACAACGCACTATCGCGAACACGGTGTAAGGTCAACGGTTGCACGCGTGGCACTCGGCGTACAGGTTGCCCGAGATGGAGTC
>JBDUCR010000177.1:0-4441 GCA_040003345.1 bacterium | reverse complement strand
GCGCGGGCTTCGCGCGCAGTCTGGTGAAGCTCGGTCTCCCAGACGAGTACCGGCTACTCGTGCACCCGACGGCGCTCGGCAGCGGACTTCCGATCTTCTCCGAGCTTCCCAAATCGATGGTGCTGAAGCTCCTGTATTCGAAGGCGTTCGACAAAGGCGCAGTCGGGCACGTCTATCAGCCGGTTCCTTCACCGTCGAAGTAGCCGCTGGAACATGGGTCGAGATTCACCGCATTAGATTCTGACGAGCAAAAGGGACGTGTTGCCGGCCGACGTCGCGACTTCCTTTACCACTTCGTTTGAAACTTTGTCGATCCAAATATATCCGGCCTTCTCCCCGTTAATAAAATGCAACACGCGGCACTCCTCGGCACTGTCTTTGTCACCTGCCAAGCGATCGTCAAACACATATTCAATATCAAACATATTGTCGATCTTGCTCGGGGCCGATGAATTGAAGGTGTTCAACCGAACCTGAACGCCCTTCCGCAAGGGGAAGAAGCCGACAATATCCAGGATGATATTGTCATCAAAATACCCCTCGGCAATGTTGTAAGCCTTATTACTCCGCACACCATTCGTGGTGCTTTCAACCTCCACCACCGAAGGTCGGAAGTTGATACTCTGCTCCCTCTTATTTGTTATATCGAAAAACTGCATGCTGACAGGAGTGGGGCCGATGACCGAAACGTCCTTGATAAAGCGTCCTACTGGCGCCTGTCTAAACCGATAAAATGTGATCGCGTGCGTCGCAGGATCCACTTCCGTCACTTTGTCATTCACAAATTCGATCGTCTTCTTTCCCGCGCTGTCAAATGTCGTGACCTTTGAAAACGTGTGCGATGGCTTGATCAGGTCGTAGCGGATAGCGGGATCATTGGATTTGAGCATGACCTGGGCCTGCGCGCTTAGATTCAAAAACAACAAAAGAAAAAAGGCAGCGAAGCCACTGCGCCGTTTCACAATTGAAGTGTCCATGCTTTGAATGCTCATCTTGGTGGCTGCTGGAGCAATTGTTCGAGCTGCCGCGTCGCGCTTTCGTTCACGAAACATCATGGTCAGCATTCCTGATCGGTGCGGTGGAGGTTCGGCCGTGAGTCGAGCCGGTATGTAGTACCAGAACACGCGCCGCACTGGCCCAGAGCACAAGCGCAACAGCGATAGCGAGATCGAACACTCGCGCGCGTTCGTCAGCAATCAGCATGGAGAGCGCGGCAAGGCTAGTCAAAAGCCAACCCGCTATTCCATAGGTGGAGACGCGGAATACTCGCGAGAGTGGCACAAAATGCAGGCCGACAATAGCAACGACGGCAACCGGGACGAGGAGCCCGCGATCTGCGCGCGCGAGGAACACGGCAACGCCGGCGATCAAGGCTACTTCAACGCTGACAATCGCCCCGAACATCAGGCCGGTCTTTCGTCCGCGTCGTGCGCCTTCGACGGCCGATGCTTCACTCACGCGCTGAACGGGCATCCTGACGATCGCAGCAACGCGAATGGCTCCCCACGCGATGAGCATCGTCACGGACACCGCCACCACTCCGTACGCCCATATCGGCGGCGCCACAACGCGGTTTGCAAGCGCCGCAAACGCCCATGCGGCACCGGCGGATATCAGTACCATCGCGCCGATTGCCGCACCCAGCTTGAATGCTCGGCCCTCATCTGCCGTGTCAACGAGCGCGGGATTCATGGCAGACTCGCGTCCATTCATCGGCTAAAGCCTACGCGCTGCTGTGATGAACGCGCATCGTCCGGTCGACGCACCAGCAGATAGAATGCGGCCACGTGGGTGATCATCAGCAGGGGCACATAGAGGATCGGGATTGCGTACATGGCGCCCAATTCCCCTGCATGGGCAGGAAGGCCTTCATGGATCGCATGATAATAGTCGAGGATGAGGTCGGCGAACCCGACGAGATTGAAGGCGACGACAAACGTCCAGAAGAGCGGCCGTATCCTAACCGTCAGAAGTGCGAGAATGGCTAACAGCCCGGCTGCGAAGTCGCCGTAGGCGGCGAATGTGGCGAATCCAACGGGCAGATGAGAGCCGACGACACCTGGAAGCATGAAGACGAGTCCGAAGAAGCGAAAGCTGTGCAGGGTGCCGATAGCGCGCTGCGCTTTGACGTGCTCCATCGACTTGAGCCAAGGCCAGATATATGCGCTGAAGCAGAGGAGCCACGCGAGATATCCCAAAACGAGATGTATTTGGAAGAGCGTTTCCGGCAACATGTTGAGTCCGATGAGATAGAGAGTCTTGAGTGGAACGACCGTCGTGCGTTGCTGCGGTGGTGGCGCCTGACTGGCGAATGCACGTCACTGAGCCCCCATGTCCTGCTATGGCCCCTCTCTTGGCAGCATACGTATGTATATACATGCATATGCTGATCGCATTACTCGGTCGCCAACGTGTGTGCTACCCTGTAGGCAGAGCGCCTGATATTCAGAGCCGCATCGCGCCCGATCTGCTTCTCGAAGGACGCCTGCGCTGCTTCCCATTTGGGCATCAGCCGCCGAAGCGTCGTCTCGCCGTCGGCCGTAAGCGTCCAACGACGCTCGCGCCGATCTTTCCCCACAGTGTTCTTGGCGAGTCTATTTTGACGCAGCAGCGAAAGCGCTCGAGTAGCCGTCGTCTGGTCAATCCCGATCGCGTCGGCGAGATCCGTTGTGGTCAAGTTCGGGGCGACATCGAGCGCTTGGAGTACCGTAAACTGAGTGGGACGAATTCCGGTGTCCGAGAGCACCTGCTCATAGAATACGGTGGCCGCGCGGGCGGCTTGGCGGAGTGTGGCGCAGTAGCAGGGGAGGGGTTGCAGTTTCACGATGGCGCATGATACATGTATACGCATGAATAGGCAACATCCAGTTCACGAGACACGATCGTGGGAAGCGGCGACATCATGCAAGCTGCCTGACAGGATTCAGCAAGAGGCCCGTAGTATGTAGAACGACCGAAGGAGCAGTCGCAGTCCACTCACTATGATGTTCGATTTTTCAATGCATGCACCGAGATATTCCTCGATGATCAAACATTTTCCACGCGCAGCCCGCACGGCGGCAGTCGTCGCGCACGCTTTGGTCCTCTGCGCAGCGATGTCGTGCGTGCATCGCACGGCAGGGAGTCCGGCGGTTGGTGCTTCCGCATCATTCGACGCCTTTCTCGCCGCGGTTTCCCTGCGCGACTCGGCGGCGACGCGCATCAAGTCTTCGGCCCCCGCAGCGGGTGCCACGCTGTATCTCAGGGCGGCCACAGTCGCACCAGACGCTGGAGGCCCCGGCCAATCGTATTACGATGCCGCCGACGCCTTTGCGGCGGCGACCATGCTGGATGCCGCAAGCACCGCGCTCGACTCTGCGATTGCGCACAACTATCACGACAGTGCGGCGCTGATGGACTCCGTTTTTACCGCACTTCGTGGCACGTCGCATTGGAGCGTGCTGCTCAAGAGCATCGCGGCAAATGAACGCCGGTATCGGGACGATCACTCCGATCCCGACCGCGCGCGCATCACGACGTCAGACATCCCGCGATTTTGGCACGCCTTCGATCTTGCCGCATCTGCACCAACTCCTGAGGCGAGAGCAGACATTTTTCTTCACCAATACATCGAGCCCGGATCGCGAGGATTGCGTGACTTCTACGCGCTGAAGATCCGAAGTCCGAAGCGCCTCGCGGATGCGGCGCAGCAATATCCTGCATTCTACGCCGCCGTTCGGTCGCCCACGCTGCGCCTCGCCGACCTCGAACCGACGGTCCGCACTGTGTTCCGCCGGATGAAGGAGCTGTATCCGGCGACGATTTATCCTGACCTGTATTTCGTTGTTGGCCGAGTGTCGTCGGCTGGAACGGCGACGGACTATGGACTGTTGTTTGGTGCGGAGCAGAACGTCGGGAGTCCCGACATTCCATTGGGGGAGTTATCCGAGCCGCTTCAGCGCATCGTATTTCCCCGCGCCGATCTGCCGCGCACGATCGCGCATGAGTTGGTGCACTTTCAGCAGCGGCTGGCTGGCAAGCATACGCTGTTGGATGTGGCTCTCATCGAGGGCGGTGCCAGCTTTCTCGCGGATCTCGCCATGCCTGGAGTTCTTGCGCCGCACTATCTCACGTGGGGCGGCGCGCACGAGCGCGATGTGTGGACGCGGTTCGCTCGGGAGATGAATGCCGACGACGTTGCGGACTGGATCGGAAACAATGGGACGACCGGTCGCGCGGCGTGGCCCGCTGATCTCGGCTACTTCGTTGGGTACGAGATCAGCAAGGCGTACTATGAGCGCGCCGCGAATAAGCAGGATGCGATTCGGGATCTGATCCTGCTGGTTGACTCCGAGGCGGTGCTGCGCCAGAGCCACTACGCGGATCGATTTACAATGTAGATCGAGCATCGGTTCGCTTTTCGCGGCCCGATAGCCGCCACGGTGCGCGGAGAAAATCTGCG
>JBDUCR010000147.1:0-4447 GCA_040003345.1 bacterium | reverse complement strand
ATGCAGGTGACCTTCCATCGCGCGTTCGACTTCGCACGTGATCAGGACGAAGCCATGGACGCATTGCTCGCGCTCGGCGTCGATCGGGTTCTCACTTCGGGTGGCGCGTCGTCAGCGCTCGAAGGTGCGTATGCACTTCAACGTTTGGTGGAGCGCGCGGGAAATAGTCTGACGGTGATGGCTGGCGGCGCGATCACGGCGTCGAACGTCGCCGAGGTGGTTCGGCTGAGTGGTGTACGGGAAGTCCACTTGCGTGCCGCAGTGTCCGTCGAGAGCGCGATGTCATTTCGTCGCCGTGCCGTGACGCTCTCGCGACCGAACGTACCGGGTGACTATGACCGTGTAGTGACGCAGGCTGGCGAGGTTGCGCGGACGATGAACGCGTTGGCTGACCTTGCGAACCAGTGAGACCACGATGGCAGTCGAGCCCACTAACCCAGTAATCGTCCTCTGCTCGGCCGGCATGGCCGTTGAGGACAATCCAGCCGAAGCACTCGCGTGGTTCGAGCAGGCGTGGAATGCGCGGCGCGACGACTATGACACATGCATTGCCGCGCACTTCATCGCGCGAGTGCAGCGGAGTCCGGAGCTCGTGCTTCACTGGAACGAGATCGCGGTGCGGCACGCCGAAGCGGTCGAGGACGACCGTGTGCGCGAGCTCATGTCCTCGTTGTACCTGAACTTCGGGGACGCGAATGCCGCTCTTGGCAATCACGAGGAAGCGGCGGCGGCTGCCGCTCGTGCGTGCGCGTCGCTCGACGCCGTGCCCGCCAGTGGGTATCGTGACTTTCTCGCGTTCAGCATTCGCAATCTGCAGCGACGGCTCGCCGAGGAGAGCATGGCTGATTCAGTGATGCTTGCGGGACGATGACGACGAGCTGCTGCTGCTCGAGGCGATGCGCCTGGCATTGCGCGTCGCTATTTTTTCGTCATGCGACATGCGACCAGAATTCTGTTCCTGCTTTTCGCGCTCACTCCTGCGGCGGCGCACGCACAGACGCCCGATTCGGCGCAGGCGTTCAACTATTCGGCCGCAGCGTGTCCGAGTTGTGCAGAGTGGAATGCGCCGCAGAAACCTCTCCGCATCTACGGCAACACGTGGTATGTCGGCACGCACGGTCTGAGCGCCGTCCTGATCACGTCGCCCCAGGGTCATGTGCTCATCGACGCGGGATTGCCTGCATCGGCACCGCAGATTATCGCGAACATCCGCACGCTCGGCTTCCGTGTGGAAGACGTGAAGTTCATCGTGAACTCGCACGCACACTATGACCACGCCGGTGGCATTGCCGAGCTGCAGCGTGCATCCGGTGCTGTCGTCGCGGCGAGCCCGGCGAGTGCGCCGGTAATTCGCTCCGGCAAAGCGGGGCAAGATGATCCACAATACCGGATCGCGTTTCCCTATGCACCAACGCCAACGGTGCGGACGATCGCTGATGGCGAGACGCTTCGCGTCGGGCCAGTTGCGTTGACGGCGCATTTCACACCCGGTCACACTCCGGGCGGAACGAGTTGGGGTTGGCAGTCATGCGAAAACTCCGCATGCATGGACATGGTCTATGCGGATAGCCAGACGCCAGTATCGGCCGACGGATTCTTTTTTACGCGCAGCAAGGAATATCCAACCGCGATCAGCGACTTCGAGCACGGCTTCGGAGTTCTCGAGCAATTGCGCTGCGATATTCTGATCACCCCGCACCCCGACGCGTCGAGCTTGTGGCAACGGCTTGACGCGCGTGATCACGGGAACTCGGCGTCGCTCGTGGATAGGGAGGCCTGCAAACGCTATGTCGCACGCGCGCGCGAGGCGCTGGCACGTCGGATCAAGGCCGAGCAATAAGAGACCCGCACTTCCTGCCGTTGAGTCTGCGTCGGTTGCCTAGGTTCTGCGCAAGCGTCTAACCAGGGTACCCTCCGCACAGGATGCTGTACCAATGGCCGGCGCGCCCGACCCGCTGTTCCTCGCCTTTCAGCTGGCACTCGCAGGACGCTACTCAATCGACTGCGAGCTCGGACGCGGGGGGATGGGTGTCGTCTATCTCGCGCGCGAAGTCCATCTCGATCGCCTCGTCGCCATCAAGCTCCTTCCACCCGAGAAGGCGGCTTTTCCGCAGCTGCGCGATCGGTTCCTCCGCGAAGCGCGGCTCGCCGCAAAGCTCTCGCACCCGCACATCATCCCGATCCACGCGGTCGACGAAGTCGACGGCTTCGTCTTCTACGTGATGTCGTACGTCGACGGCGAGACACTCGCACAACGGGTTCGCCATCGCGGGCCGATGTCCGCGAGCGACGGCGTACGCGTATTGCGCGAGGTCGCGTGGGCGCTCGCGTACGCGCACTCGCAAGGGCTCGTGCATCGCGACGTAAAGCCGGACAACATCCTCATCGAGTCCTCGACGGGACGTGCGCTCGTCGCCGACTTCGGCATCGCGGCCGCCGTTGGCGATGCGAGCGGAGACGGCATCAGCGGCACTCCGGAATTCATGAGCCCCGAACAGGCACTCGGCGGCGACATCGACGCACGCTCCGATCTCTACGGACTCGGCGCAACGGCATTTTACGCGTTCTCCGGGCGCGTTCCATTCGAGGGACGCAGCGCGACGGAAATCCTCGCGCGCCAGGTGACAGAGCAACCACCACCACTCGCGTCACTCGGGCTTGCTGTTCCACGCAAGCTCGCGTCACTCGTTGATCGATGCCTTGCAAAAGAGCCGGCGAACAGACCGGCAAGCGCAGAAGCACTGGCTGAACAGCTCGGCGTGGCGATGGACCAGCGGCGAGAGCTACCTGCGGCGCTCCGCGCATTCGTGCGGCGGAACGGTCGCATGGATGGCGGCGGCACCGTGCTTTACGCCACCGCGCTGCTCACTACATCGACCGCGGTCTCCGCGGCGCTTGGTGCGCGTGAAGGACTGGCGACGTTCATCGTCGGCGCGACGATCGCACCTGTCGCCTTCGCCATCATCGCGGCGCGACGCCTGTTGCGACTCGGCTTCACTCACGCGGATCTCGGCCCCGCATTTCGCGCCGAGCTGGAGAACTCGCGTGAGGAGCGCGCGATTGGGCACAGCCGCAGTCGCTCGTTGGTCGAGGGGTTGCTCTCATCGACAGCGCGCGTGTCGGCGTCGTTCAGCGCGATCGCGATTCCGGCCATTGCCGCGGGCCTCGCATTTTCCGGAAGCGCCACGATCGCGAAGTCTGCTATCGCGGTGACGGTATTGACGACGAGCATCGGCGTCGGCGCTGGCGTCGCATATCTCGCGATGCTCCAGCTCCGTCGTGATGTCGATACAGAGTTCTGGTCGGCGGCATGGATGGGCCGGAAAGGAATACTGGCGTTCGCCTTGGCGCGCAGGATTCGCGGAAGCCAGGCAGTCGGCGGCGCCATGACGCATCGCGCGACCGAGCTATCACTTGGCATGGCCGCTGAGCAGCTATTCGAGAGTCTACCCAAGCACTCCCGCCAGGCGCTCGGTGATCTGCCTGCATTGTTGCGACGGCTGCAACACGACGCGCAGACGCTTCGCACCCGATACGAAGATCTGAATGAGGTCGTCGGAGCAGAGCGGCAAGGTGACGCGTCGGACGATCTCGATGCATTGCGCGAGGAGCGTGACGTCGTGCACGACAAGCTCGGTGAAGCGGTCGGCGCACTGGAAACCATTCGACTCAACCTGCTGCGACTCCACGCCGGCTCGGCGACAGTGGAAGGTCTCACCACGCATATCGGTCTCGCGCAGGAGGTGTCGGCGGAAGTTGAGCGAATGATCGCGGCGCGCGAGGAAGTCGAAGCGCGCCTTCGCTTTCCTCGGACCATCGAACCTACACCGGTATAGCACATGAAGCATGTAAGGATCGATGTCCGGGACGCAGCCCCTGCGGGTGCGAGCGGTGCCTTAGGTGCGGGTCTCGAGAGTCACCTTCCGGCGTCAGTCAATGCGCATTCCGCGGCCACCGTCACACGCGAAACGAAGTCGCGGCGTTCGTGGCTGACTGGTGGACTTCGCCTCGTGCGCAACGCCGCCATCGCGGTTGCGATCATGACGCTCATTCCGGTGAGCGCGGTGATGCTGAGCGGCAGTCGTCTCTCACGCGTGCTCGCCTACAACTACACGAGCAAGCGTGCTATTGCAGCGGCGCCGATGCGTGCGTTCACACTGTCGGCCGATCTGTCCATCACACCGATGCAGGCGGGACTCGCGTTCAACGCGCTGCAGGAAAGCCGCAAAGTAGTACCGGGCTTTCCCGCGATCGAACCTGTATCGCGTCCAGCCGCGTACTGGCGAACGGAGAAGCTCGCACCCGGAATGTTCGCGACCGCGGGCCCGAGTCTGTACAGCGGTCCATCAAGCGTAGGTATACTCGAAGCGGTGGCAAAGGGCTTCAGTCCAGCGGAGATGAACTATCTTCGCGCACTGAACGCATCACCCATCTGGCATGAGTATGA
>JBDUCR010000126.1:0-15140 GCA_040003345.1 bacterium | reverse complement strand
CATCGTGTGTTCCAGGCGCTGACAGGCGAGACGCTCGCTGCACGAGTGCGCAGACGGCGACTCGAGGTTGCTGCGTATCGTCTGCTGATGTCTCCCCGCACGCCGGCGCTACGTATCGCACTCGACGTCGGCTTCGCGTCCGCTGAAGTCTTTACGCGCACGTTCCGCTTGCAGTTCGGCGTCACACCGACCGCCTGGCGGCGTGGTGCGTTCCGCGATCTCGCGGCACAGCGTCGCGGTGAACTGAGCAAGATTCATCAAGACGATCGCAACGCGAATCAAGCCGCCATCAACGCGTTTTTGCAGGATTCCGAGGTGTGGCCAATCGGTCACATCTCGCTCAACGAACGACTTGGGCGAGGCGATGGATCCTCATTGCCAATTCGCGAGCCCATGAAAGTCGATATCAAAACGTTGAGCGACACGCGCGTCGCGTACATGCGCCACACTGGTCCGTACGGCGGCTCGGGCATCACGCGCATGTGGCAGACGTTCGGCGCGTGGTGCGCGTCGCATGGCTTCACGACTCCACGTCGCCGGATGTACGGCATCTCGCGTGACAATCCCGATCTCACCGCGCCGGAGCAGCTGCGGTACGATGCAGCCGTCGAAGTGGACGATGCCTTCCAACCGGACGGTGAGGTCGCGATACAGATCGTTCCGGGCGGACGCTATGCGTGCGCGCCGTTCACCGGAACCTCGGCGGAGATTCATGGCGCGTGGATGCGCTTCTTTGCGGATTGGCTGCCGGACAGTGCCTATCAGTGCGACGACAGGCCACCGCTCGAGATATACGACACGGATTTTGCGATGGATGAACAGACTGGCGCGTTCACCTGTTTCCTCTGCATACCGGTGCGTCCTCTATGACTGGCGCAGACATCCTCTATTCGAGCACTACTGCGTTGGCGGCGTCCATCAAAGCCAGGGACGTCTCGGCTGGCGAAGTGCTCGACGCGCATCTCGCACAGATCGACACACACAACGGTGCGCTCAACGCAGTGGTCACGATGGACGTCGAGCGCGCGCGTGCACGAGCCCGCGAGGCCGATGATGCGCTCGCGCGTGGCGAGCTCTGGGGACCACTGCACGGCGTTCCCTTCACGCTCAAGGACGCGCACGCAACGGCGGGCATGCGCACAACCACCGGCTTTCCGCCATTCGACCACGTTCCGCTGCACGATGGAACGGTCGCTGCGCGGCTCAAGGCTGCAGGTGGTATTCTCGTCGGCAAGACGAACGTCGCGATGCTGCTCTCGGACTATCAGAGCGTGAATCCCGTGTTCGGCCGTACGAACAATCCGTGGAATGTCGGACGAACTCCGGGTGGCTCGAGCGGTGGCGCTGCGGCGGCGATTGCGGCGGGCATGACATCGTTCGACGTCGGCACGGACATGGCGGGATCAGTTCGTGTTCCGGCGCATTTCTGCGGCGTGTTCGGACTCAAACCAACCGAGCATCGCATCTCGTTGGATGGCGTTGTGCCCGATCCGCACAACACGCCGAGGCCGGTGCGCATTGTCTCGTGTGTCGGGCCGATGGCGCGAACGATCGAAGATCTCGATTTGCTGCATCGCATCCT
The DNA here is from genome assembly GCA_040003345.1 of bacterium. Lineage (GTDB taxonomy): Bacteria > Gemmatimonadota > Gemmatimonadetes > Gemmatimonadales > Gemmatimonadaceae > AG11. The sequence continues at coordinate 13,558 of JBDUCR010000126.1, read as the reverse complement.
CGCCGGTCCTGACGGACACGATATGGACGTGCCTCCAGTGCCGATCGGCGGGGCTCGTGGTGTTGAGATCAAGAATCTACGCATCGCCTATGCGCCGATGATTCCCGGTATTCCGGTCGCGACGGATATTCGCGCTGCGATCGAGGCACTGGCCGAGCAACTTGCGCGTCGCGGTGCAGCGATCACCGAGGCGCCGTTGCCGGAGATCGAAGTCGAGAAGGATCTGCAAAGTCTGGGAGCGCTGATCGGCATGATGACGAGCGCGTTTCAGCCGAATGGCAAGAAGCCGGCGACGCTTGCGCAGTATCTCGAAGCACTTGTTCGTCGCGACCGCTCAATTGCCGCGTGGGATCAGTTCTTCGAAGAGTGGGACGTGTTGTTGATGCCACCATCGATGACGACGGCCTTTCCGCACTGTGAGCCCGGAACACAGCTCCAGGTGGACGGCAACGGCGTGGACTACATGGCCGTTGGGGCGCACGCATCGCTATTCAACTACTCGGGGCATCCGGCGGTGACGATGCCGTATCGTCTTGATAGAGACGGTTTGCCGATCGGAGTGCAGCTTGTCGGCAAGCGGTGGGACGAAGGCCGGTTGCTCGGGATTGCGAAGGTTGTGTCGCGGGACACTGGAGAGTTCAGGAAACCACCAGGATACTGACGGAACAGCCTAGTGCAGTATCTGCCCTAGAAACGTCTTCGTGCGTTCATGCTGCGGATTTTCAAAGAACGCCCGAGGCTCATTCACCTCGACGATCTGCCCGGCATCCATGAAGATCACGCGGTCGGCCACCTGACGCGCGAATCCCATTTCGTGCGTCACACACAACATCGTCATTCCCTCCTCCGCCAACGACACCATCGTATCCAACACTTCCTTGACCATCTCTGGATCGAGCGCCGACGTTGGCTCGTCGAACAACATGATCTTGGGACTCATGCACAGTGAGCGCGCAATCGCGACGCGCTGCTGTTGTCCGCCGGAGAGTTGGCCAGGATACTTGTTCGCCTGCTCCGGAATACGCACCCGATTCAGATAGTGCATCGCAACTTCCTCGGCATCGCGCCTGGGCATGCGCTTCACCCACATCGGCGCGAGGGTGCAATTCTCGAGAATCGTAAGGTGCGGAAAGAGGTTGAAGTGCTGGAATACCATCCCGACATCGCGACGCACCTCATCGATCTTCTTCACGTCGTTGGTCAGCTCAGTGCCATCCACGACGATACGCCCCTTCTCGTGCGCCTCGAGACGATTGATGCAACGAATCATCGTCGACTTGCCAGAGCCCGATGGCCCGCAGATCACGATTCGCTCGCCGTGGGTGACGGACAGGTTGACGTCGCGCAAAACGTGATGCGCACCAAACCATTTATTGACGTTCTGCATGTCAACGTGAAGCACCGCTCCAACCTCGTTTTGATGCACAGGTTTCGTGTTCAATGATTTCGCTCCGCCGAGAGTACGCGCTCGAGACGTTGCGTGTACCTCGATACGGAGAAGGTGAAAGTGAAGTAGACAGCAGCGACGAAGAGATAGACTTCAACGCCGAAGCCGACCCACTTGGGATCGACGATCACCGCCTTCGCGGCGCCGAGCAGGTCGAACAGACCAATGACGGCGACGAGTGACGTGTCCTTGAAGAAGCCGATGAACGTGTTGACGATAGAAGGAATCGTCGTGCGCACTGCCTGCGGCAGAACGATCATCACTGTCGTTGGCCAGTACGGAAGACCAATGCTCGCCGCCGCTTCATACTGGCCCTTTGGTATCGCCTGCAGACCGCCGCGCAACACTTCAGCGAGGTACGCCGACATCACCATCACGAACGCAACGTGCGCGCGAAGCAATTTGTCGAGCGTAAAACTCTGCGGCACGAACAGCGGGAACATGACGGCCGCCATGAAGATCATGCTCACGAGCGGAACGGCACGAATGAGCTCGATGTAGGTGATGCTCATCGTGCGAACGGCCGGCATCTCCGAGCGTCGCCCGAGCGCGAGCGCGACACCAAACGGAAACGCGAGCGCGAAACTCACCGTCGACAACAGGAACGTCAGCGGCAATCCACCCCAGAATTCCGTTGCCACGCTCGACAGACCAAACCATCCGCCGCGCAACAGCACGATCGCAAGCGCAGGAACAGCGAGCCAGAGCACGAAGAGTCCCGGCTTCCACCAGCTGCGTCTGGCGCTCGCCGCATAGAGTGCAATGAACAACAGGCTTGCGACGACCGGCCGCCACTGCTGATCGAGGGGATATGTCCCCAGTGAAATGAAGCGCAGCCGGTCAGAGATCACCGCCCAGCACGCGCCCGATCCTGCCACAGCTCGACATGGCGCAGAGCCAACACCCGGTGGCACTGTCCACACGGCGTTTACCACCGCCCAACGCGCGAAGCGTGCTCCGAGGTACACGAGAATCGCGCCGAACATGGCTGTCGCGATTGTGTTCGTGCGATCGCGGAACATCGGCGCGCTTCGTACACTGCGCATCATCGCGGTTGCGTTCGACATCACGCCCCCTGTCCGCGCAGCACGACGCGACGGTTATACGAATTCATTCCCAGCGAGATGCTGAGGCTGATCGCGAGATAACACGTCATCGCGATCAGGATTGCCTCCATCGCCTGTCCTGTCTGATTCAGCGTCGTGGTCGTGATCGACATCAGCTCGGGATAGCCAATGGCAACCGCAAGCGACGAGTTCTTGAAGAGATTCAGCAACTGGCTCGTCGTCGGCGGGATGATCACCCGCAAGGCCTGCGGCAGCACGACAAGCCGCAACGTGCGATATCGCGAAAGACCGAGCGCTGAGGCGGCCTCGGTTTGCCCCTTATCCACCGCGAGCACACCGCTGCGAACGATCTCGGCGATGAAAGCAGCGGTGTACGTCGCCAGGCCAACGAGCAGCGTCGCGAACTCTGGCGTAATCCACAGACCACCGCGAAAGCTGAAGCGCATCAGCTGCGGCATGTCGAGCGAAGGCACGCCGCCGTGCCATCCGATGCTCGGCAGAAACAGGCCGCGGTCGCTGAGAAAGACACCCGGGAGCGGATGAATCGCGTCGTGCACCGTCGGCAGCGCAAGCATGACCGAATACCAGAACAACAGTTGCAGCAACAGCGGCGTGTTGCGCAGCACTTCGACGTACCATTTCGCCACTGTCGAGACGACCCAGATGCTCGACAGACGTGCAACGCCAATCACGACACCAAGCATCACGGCGGCAAGGACGCCGATTGTACTGACTCGCAACGTGTTGACGATGCCAACTGCCAGCGCGCGCCCATACGAATCGCGCGACGAATACGAGAGCGTGCTTTCGGGAATCTCGAAGCCCGCCGAGCGCGTGAGATACGTGAAACCGGATGCGATGCCGCGCGATCTGAGGTTCGTCGTTGTTTGCACCGCAATCAGCGCGATTGTGCCGACCAGCAAACCAACGATGACAACTTGCCAGATCGCTGCGCGAGCTCGCGGATCGCGCCACGACCAGCGTGAGCTCGACGACCTCGGGGCGGCCACGATGCGAATAGTGGCGCTCATCGGAGCGCAGGCACGTACATCACGCCGCCGTCCGACCACAGTCGATTGAAGCCGCGTGGAATGCCCATCGGCTTTACGTTCCGCTCGTAGCTCTCGGCGTAGTTGCCGACTTGCTTCACGATGTTGTACGCCCAATCCGGCTCGAGGCCGAGCATCGGACCAAAGCCACCCGACTTGCCCACGAAGCGCTGCACGTTGGGATCATCGCTCGTCAACGCCTGATCGATCGACTTCGAGGTCAACCCGAGCTCCTCGGCATCGACCATCGCGTAGACCGACCAACGGACGATCTTCATCCAGCGCAGATCGTTTGGCATCACTCCCGGGCCGTACGGCGCCTTGGAGATCAGCTCCGTCATGACTTCGTGCTCATCAGGGTTCGGCGCGCGCATGCGCACGGCCGCGAGCGCCGACTGATCCTGAACGAAAGCGTCGCAGCGACCGGCAAAATACGCGCTCGTCGCCTCGTCCAGTCGCTCGATCACGACGGGCGTGAACTTGAGATGGTTCTTGCGGAAGTAGTCGGCGACATCGATCTCATTTGTCGTACCCTGCGTCATGCAGATCGTCGCGCCGTCGAGATCCTTTACGGACTTGAGGTGCAGCGACTTCCGCACGAGAAATCCGCTGCCGTCATACCAGTTCGTCGCGGGAAACTCGATACCGAGCTGCGCATCACGCTGAAAGGTGATGGTCGTGATGCGCGACAACACATCGATCTCGCCAGTCTGTAGTGCGGTGAAACGCGCGGCGGCCGACAAGGGTGTGTAGCGCACTTTCTTCGCATCGCCAAGCACTGCCGCCGCAATCGCTCGACAGACGTCGACGTCCAGGCCTGTCCACTGGCCCTCTGCATCCGGCGACGAAAACCCCGCGACGCCAGTGGTGACGCCGCAACGAACGAAGCCGTTGCGACGCACACCATCGAGTGTGGGAGTTGCACTGGAGCTCTGCTGCGGTGCCGACGCAGTCGGACGCTTGGCCAGCTTGTCGTTGGCCTCGGCGCCCGAGCACGCGGCAAGCACGATCACTGCGCAGCAAATCGCGTAGCGGCTCACGGTCATTCGTATCTCGTTTCTACCGTGAACCGCTCGCTGCCGCCTAAGGATGAAGCACACCGCGGATGAACAGCTGTCGGCCGTTGAAGCCGAACGGCGAGAAGCTGCTGTACGGGAAGTTTCCGCTGTTCGAGTTCCCGGCGATGTTCTCGGCGGGATAGGTATTGAACAGGTTGTCGGCACCAGCCGAGATCGACAGCATCGACGTCGCCTTGATGCTCACGCTGATGTCGCTCAACCACTTCGCGGGGAAGGTCTGGTCGAGCGCGAGGTTCGCCGCGGCAGGCGCGACGGACACCTGGCCATAGCGCTGCTCCTGCAGCACGAGACCGAGCCGCCCCACTTCGTACTCGAGCATCAGGCGCACGTTGTCGTCAGGCTGGCCCTGCTCGAAGCGCACACGCTCCGTGCGATCGAACAGCGCTTCGCCAAGCGTCTTCAGCGCATCCGGCGTTGGCTTCACGCTCTTGATGCGATTCCTGTTGTGGTTGTACGCCGCAGAGAAGCGCATGGTGCTGTTGCTGCTGATCGCGACGCCATAGCTGCTCACGACGTCGATGCCTTCCGTCTTGGTGTCGATGGCGTTGGTGAAGTACCGCGCGCCGCCGACGGCAAACCCGGCCGCATTGAGCAGCGCCGTCGTGTTCGGGTTGATCAGGTTGCCCGACAGGACGACGCGATCCTTGATGTCGATGCGGTACATATCCGCCGACAACGTGAAGTTGTCGATGGGCTGCAGCGTGATTCCGTAGCTGATGTTCACGCTCTTCTCAGGCCGAAGCGCTTCGGCACCGAGCAGTTTCGCCACCGTCGTGTTGACCGGGAACGTGCGATTCTCCACTGGTAGCGGCGGGCTGCCGAGGAAGTTCGTGGCTGTGGACGAGAAGAAAGATTGCGAGAGTGACGGCGCGCGGAATCCGGACGCGAAGGCGCCACGCAGAGCCAGACCCTTCACGATCTCGAGCCTGCTCGAGACCTTGCCCGTGGTGGAGGAGCCGAAGTCGCTGTAGTTCTCCGCTCTGCCCGCGACGCCAACCGACCACTGCTTCGTGAGATTCGTCTCGAGATCCACGTATCCCGCGACGTTGCTGCGCGATTCGTTCACTTCATCCGCGGGGCGGAAGCCAGGAAAGACCTGCGAACCCGCCGCAGCCAACGCGCCCGCTGCCGGACCGTCGAGAATCTTCACCTTGCCGTCGACGTACGACGCCGGCTCTCCCGCCGTGATTTGATAAGCATCGCGCCGGACTTCAGCGCCAAGCGCCACGCTCACCGCCGCGGGGAGCCCGACCTGCACCTGACGTACGACGTCGAAGTTTCCGGTGATCTGTCCAGAGCCGAGCGTGCCCGCGTCGAACTCGGTGGGGCTCGCCGTTCCCAACGACGTGTTGAGCGAATGCGTGACGCCGAAGTTGAAAGTGTTCGCTCCGTAAAGCCCGCTGAGATCGTAGTTCCATCCCATCGCCGTGCCCTTCACGCCAAGGCCGCCCGAGAAGTCCTTGATGTCGGAGACGATGTACGGCAGAAATCCATCGGGATAGATGGCCCGGACCGTCTGGTCCTGAAGCGGCCGGCGCCAGTTGCCTGCCGCCTGTCCCTTGCGCAGCGTCGCGCCGCCGAACGCATACAGCTCCGCGCTCGGCGAGAGTGGCTTCGCGGCGTTGAAGAACGTGCCGTAGTCCTTCGTCTTGGAGTCGCCGAGCCAGTAGCGCACGATCGGCGGATCGTTGTTGCGCGGGTCGCCGGTGAAGTACTGCGGGCGCGTGTCGGGACGTGCGCGGTTGGTGCTGTCGCGCAGGCGAACCTCCGCGCTCACCATGAAAAATCCGTCGTCGCCGAGCGAGAGGGAGTGCGAACCGCCGATCTCCATGACGCGTCCGTCCTTCTCCGCCGTCTCACCAAAGGTGGACGACAGCTCGCTCGGCGAGTTCTCCTTGAGGATGATGTTGATGACGCCGGCGATCGCATCCGATCCATACTGTGCGGCGGCACCGTCGCGCAGGACTTCGATGCGCTCGATCGCCGACGCCGGAATGGCGTTGAGATCCACCGCCGACGAGCCGCGACCCACCGAGTTGTTCAGGTTCACGAGCGCGCTGGTGTGACGGCGCTTTCCGTTTACCAGGACCAGCACCTGATCGGGGCCGAGACCGCGGAGTGTCGCGGGCCGGACGTGATCCGTGCCGTCGGTGACCGACGTGTGCGGGAAGTTGAACGACGGCGCGAGCATGGCGAGAATTGCCGCCGTCTCCGTGCGGCCGCTCAGCTTGATGTCTCGCGCTGTGAACACATCGATCGGCGCGGGTGCGTCGATCACCGTGCGGTTCTGACGGCGAGTGCCGGTGACGACGACGGCCTGCAGATCAGCGACACTCTTGATCAGCGCAAAGTTGCGCGCGGTATTTGTTCCCGCGGAGATCTGAATTGTGTCGCGCATCACTGCGTAGCCGACGGCGCGCACCAAAACTTCCTGCCGGCCCGCCGGAAGCGTCAGGCGGAAGGCACCGTCGGCGTGGCTGACCGAGCGCAACTGAGTTCCAGTTGCGCTGATCGCGACGCCGGCGAGTGCTTCACCTGTGGCCTTGTCCGTAATGCGTCCACCGAGCGTCCCGCGTTCCTGCGCGACGGCCGATGAGAGAGGACTTGCCAGCAGCAACGCTACAAGTGGTAAGCCGTGACCAAGTCGTGCTGTCAGGCTCGAATGTTTAGTGAAAAGGTGTGACGGTGACATGGGACGTGAGCTCTCCGAATAGATGACCAAGGAGCTCGCAACGGACGACACAGCTGTGCCGTCCGGACAAAGCGGGCTCCACGTCTCTAAAGCCGAAAAACCGACCGAATCGGCTCACGTTTTTTGAATCAATCCTCGGCGTGACGTAGGGACCGTGTCCCCATGTGTGTCGAGGTCACAGAGGGATTCCAGGCACTACCGGGTGGGAGTCGGCGTCAAGCTCGTAACCGTTCGCTGGTGGACGGTCCGAAAGCCAACCTGCAAACGACCATGCATCAACAATGCATCAGGCAGATGAATTCACACAGCTGCTCGCTGACTTACCGGGCGGCGGACGAGATGTCTTTGACAAATTAGTGCCGCTTGTGTACGACGAACTGCGTCGCATGGCGCGAAAGCGCCTGCGCGAAGAACGGAGCGGGCATACGCTGAGTACCACTGCCCTCGTGCACGAGACCTATCTCGAGCTCGCCGATGCGCGCCAGATCGAGTGGGTGGATCGCGCGCATTTCTTCGCCGTGGCCGCGCGTGCCATGCGTCGCATTCTCGTCGATCACGCGGTGCGTCAGCAGGCGCAGAAGCGCGGCGGCGGCGCGGAGCGCATTGCGCTCGACGACGTGTCGCTGATGGCGGACGAGCGTAGCGAGGACGTGCTCTCACTGGACGAGGCGCTCCAGCGTCTTGAATCAATGCGCGGGCGACATGCGCGCGTGGTGGAGTGTCGCTTCTTTGGAGGGCTGAGCATTGAAGAGACCGCCGAAGTGCTCGGCGTGTCGCCCGCGACGGTCAAGCGGGAATGGACGATGGCGCGGGCCTGGTTGAATCGAGAGCTGCGGCCGCAATGAAGACGATGGAGCGTTGGTCGGAAGTCGAGCGCCTGCTTGCCGCGGCGCTCGAAGTTCCGACGAAGGATCGCGACGGGTTTCTCGAACGTGCCTGCGCCGGCGACACCGAGCTCCGCAACGAGGTCCTGTCGCTGTTGCGCGCGCACGATCGGAGCGGGCCACTCGAGGAACTGTCGCTCGAGTTTCTCGAGCCGCTGATTGGACGCGCATTCAACATGGGCGAAGAGGAGCGCGCGGCGTGGCGAGCGCGCGTCGCGACAGATCCGAGCTCAACCGGCGACACCGGGTCTGATTCGGGCATCGTCGACAAGAGCCGGAATCAGTTCGGGGATCGCGAAGGCGGTGCACTCGGCGGATACTCGCTCGAGGGCGTTGGAATCGGCGGCTACACACTCGAACGTCCACTCGGTCGCGGCGGTATGGGGTCCGTGTGGCTCGCGCGGCGCACCGACGGTCGCTTCGAGGGATTCGCGGCGGTCAAGCTCCTCAATCATGCGCTCTCGTCGAAGACGGGACAGGAACGCTTCCGTCGCGAAGGCTCGATGCTCGCGCGTCTCGCGCATCCGGGAATCGCGCGGCTGCTCGACGCCGGCGTCACCGCGCATGGCCAGCCGTACATCGTGCTCGAGCACGTCGATGGACAACGCATCGACGCATTCGCCGACGAGAAGCGTCTGTCGCGCGACGCGCGACTCAGGCTGTTCCTGCAGGTTCTTGCCGCGGTGGGTCACGCGCACGCGAACCTCATTGTGCATCGCGATCTCAAGCCGTCGAATATTCTCGTCACGGCAGACGGCACGGTAAAGCTCCTCGACTTCGGTATCGCCAAGCTGCTCGAGGAGGACGGCAGTGGCGAGCGCACTGCGCTTACGGTAGAAGGTGGTCGTCCGTTGACGCCGGAGTACGCAGCGCCCGAGCAGGTCCGTGGCGAAGCGATTACCACGGCGACGGATGTCTACGCGCTCGGTGTGCTGCTCTATGGATTGCTCTCCGGCAGGCATCCCACCGGCGAGGGCCGTCGCACTCCGGTCGAGACGCTGCACGCGCTGCTTGACGTGGAGCCCACGCGCCTGGAGATCGGCGATCTCGATGCCGTGTTGACGAAGGCGCTTCGCAAGGCGGCGCGAGAGCGATATCAGACGGTTGCTACGTTTGCCGACGACGTCGAACGATATCTTCGGCGCGAGCCGGTGCGGGCGCGTCCCGACTCACTCTGGTATCGCGCCGGAAAGTTCGTGCGGAGAAATCGCTCGGTCGTCGCCGCGATGTGCATCACCTTCGTTGCCCTCATCGGTGCAACGTATTTTTCGGTGAAGCAGATGCGCGAGGCGGAACGCCAGCGCGACAGCGCGGTGAATGAGCGCAGGCGTGGCGAGGCGCTGCGCGACTTCGAGAACTCGATGATGTCGCGGCTCGGCGCACGACCGATCACGATGCGCGGGCTGCTCGACGAAGGGCGCACCATACTCGAGAAGGAGTATGACGGCGATCCTGCATTCCTCGGCGTCATTCTCGTGGACATGGCGCAGCGGTATGACGAGGTGGGCGACTCGTATGTCGGGCAGCTGTTGCTGGCGCGCGCCGAATCGCTTGCAGTGGCCGGCCAGGGAAACGAGAACCTGGCGGAGATTCGCTGTCAGATCGCCGAGAACCTGCGCGGACGGAACAAGCTCGACGACGCGCGTCGCGCACTCGAGAGCGGCGAATCGATGTTGCGCGACCATCCAGATCCGCGCGCGGAGATGGTGTGTCTTACGTCGCGCAGCGAGATCGAAGCGCTGAGCGACCACGCCGACAAGGCCGAGGTGGCCATTCGCCGAGCGATCGCGATTCGTGACAGTCTTGGTGAAACGAGGCAGGCCGGCTATCTCTCGCTGCTCAATACGCTCGCCGGATCGTTCGAGAGCCAGTATCGCTTTCGCGAAGGGCTCGCTGTCTATCGCCATATATCTGCCCTGCTCGATACGCTCGGGCGCGGCAACACGTTCAACAGCGTCGTGGTGCAGTTCAACACTGGTACGACGCTCATCAACCTCGGTGAGTTTGCCGAAGCGGAGCGGACGTTGCACCGCGTGCTGGAGCGCGCCGCCCAGACGGATTCGACGGGCACGATTCCTCTGCGTCCGCTCGGTGCGTACGCGCAGGCCGCATCGTTGAACGGACACGTCGACTCGTCGGTGAAGTACTATCGCCTGCTCGCGGATCAGGCTCGGCGCGAATCGGATACGACGTTCATCGTGCGCGGATTGCTCGGACTCGTGCGTGCGCAGGCGCGGCTTGGGCGGGTCGCTGATGCTCGCAAAACGGCTGCGGAGTACGGTGTGTTGCGCGCGAAACTGCCGAAGCCATTGGAGGCGGATGATGAGGCACTCGCCGCATGGCTTACGCGAGCGGCGGGCGACTCCGCGGCGGCGTATCAGCATTTCGTGAACGTACTGAAGCTGAGTGGCTACTACGATGGAAAGCGCACGCTTCAACAGCGTCAAACGTTGGTGGCGGCGGCAGAGATTGGCATCGGGTTCGGCAAGATCCCCGACGCAATGCACTTACTCGGTGACGCGCGTGCGATCTCGGCATTCGATTCTCTCGCTGAGACGCGCAGCGGGTACATGGGCGACGTGGGATTGTTGCAGGGTCGCGCGCTCCTCGCTCGCGGTGATACGGCGGCGGCGCGCGCGACGCTCGTAAAGGCGCGCGTTGCGCTGATGTCGGCTGCTGGGGCGACACATCCACGAACGCGCGAGCTGGATTCGTTGGTCGCTCGGATTCGGTAGCAGTACTGTTGGCGACAGCACTGTTATCGGATGCACCGGGTTCACGGTTGTACGCCGCGACAGCCCTTGCCCGGGATGCGGGATCCAGGTTTGGGGCTGCACGGTTTCGGGTGAGGGGTTTCGGGTTACCGGCGTTGAACAGCAACTGAATTACAGATCCGCTTGTTCCAAAGACGATCCGCCGTTTCTGTGCATTCTGTTTAGGCTGCGCGCACTGCGCGTTTCATCTTCCCTGCGCCTTCTGCGATGAGTCCTGCTGTTATTTCTCCTGAGAGTGCCAAAGCAACTGCATTTTTTACGCAGAGGATGCACGGAGAGGAACGCAGTGGGGCAGAGGACTACGCCACCCTTCCTGAGTCGGGTTCCACGCGCGCTGTTCCTCGGCGGCGGCGCCGCCTCTAAGTTGGTTGCTCCACATCCATGAACGGAGAGGAGCATGCACACAATCCGCGAACAGCTGGGCGTCGGGCTTCTGGTGAGCACGATGCTACTCGTCGGCGCATGCGGTGGGAGTAGTGTAGCCACGGTGCCGGGTCCGGCAGTCGCGCCCGACATCAACTCCTACCCGCCGATGGCGAACAACGCGGCGCCGGGCGCATCAGCGCGAGCCGTCGCGATCGCAACGGCAATTGGTCGTGGCGTGAACTTCGGTAACATGCTCGAGGCGCCCACCGAAGGTGCGTGGGGTCTTACCGTCACCGACGATTTCATCGACAAGGCCTCGAGTGCTGGCTTCACGTCGGTGCGGGTGCCGGTGCGCTGGAGCAATCACGCAGGCGCCGAGGCGCCGTTTACGATCGATCCGGCATTCATGACGCGGGTGGAATCCGTCGTCGACAAGCTGCTGGCGAAAGGCGTCGTAGTGGTGCTGAATATCCATCACTACTCTCAGCTCGATGGTGACGCTGTCGATGCGAGTGAGCTTCGCGTTGCCGATGCGGCTGTCGACGTGCGCTTTGTGATGTTGTGGGAGCAGATGGCTGCGCGCTTCAGTGGACGCAGCGATCGGTTGGTGTTCGAGCTGTACAACGAACCTCACGGCCGCATGAACGGCGAGGCGTGGAACGTCCTAGCGGCGCGTGCGCTTGGCGTCGTGCGAATGACGAACCCGAATCGCATCGTCATCATCGGTCCGACTACATGGAATTCCGCAAGCGACCTGCATCTGCTCAAGCTGCCGAATGACGCGAACCTGATCGCCACCGTGCACAACTATGCGCCTTTCCGCTTTACGCATCAGGGCGCTGAGTGGGTCAGTCCCGTGTTGCCTGTTGGCGTGACGTGTTGCAGTACGTCGCAAGAAGCCGAGATGACGGCTCCGCTCGACGTCGCGCAGACGTGGTCGGCAGCGCAGCGCTATCCGGTGTATGTCGGCGAGTTTGGCGCGTATAACATGGCGGACGTGGCCTCGCGAATTGATTTCAATCGCAAGATGCGCAATGCGATGGAGACGCGTGGAATGAGTTGGTCGTACTGGGAATTCGCGGCAGGATTTGGAGTGTATGATCCGGTGAAGCTCAGCTTCCGCCAGGGGTTGCTCGACTCGTTGCTCGGACATTGACGCTGGCCGAGGCACACCGACGCGTGCACATTGTGGCGCCCGTTGTGTCCGCGAAGCGAATGACCCCTCAACTCTCCATCGGCGCTATTCATGGCGACGCAGGCTGACGTTCGTCGAATCGCTCTGTCGTTTCCCGACGTAGAAGAGTCCGACGAGCGCTTTGCATTCTCGGTTCCCGTCAAGGGAAAGCTCAAGGGTTTTGTGTGGGTGTGGATGGAGCGCGTGAACCCCAAAAAACCCAGGGTGGCGAATCCCGGCGTGATCGCCGCGCGCGTCGCCAACCTCGCGCAGAGAGATCTGATGTTGGACGCCGAACCGGCGAAGTTTTTTACGGAGCCGCACTACAACGGCTTTCCGGCCGTGCTCGTGCGTCTTAAGGCGGTGAGTATCGCGGACCTCAAGATGATCGTTGCCGAAGCGTACCGGTGTCAGGCGCCGCCGGAGCCCAAGCCGCGCGCGAAACGGAAGTCCGGCTGAGCTTAGTCGGGCGTATCGGAAGCAGTAGGCAAGGCGGCGACGGCTTTACAGGCGCCGAAGGAAAGGACGGCACAGCGCTGTACGAAATCCGCGTGTTGTGAGGTCTCTAGAGATCAGCGCACGACTATCGGTGCCGTCCACCTGAACGTGCCCCACTCCATCACGAGCGTGCCGTGCCTGGCGTCGCCGGGAACGATGGAGATGGTGAACTTCTCGACTGGCGCAGCCGGGCTTTCCGTCGCCATGTGCGCCATACCGAGATCGAACTTGTCATCGTACTCAGTTCCCCACTGGCCAGTCTGCTTGTTCACGACGATGTCCGTGCCCTTCTCGCGGGGAACGGTCCAAAGTGTGAAGCTCCCCTTTGGCAGGTTGAGGCCAGCAAGCGTTATCGGCGCTGACGTCGAGAACTGCGTCGCGGCATTTGCACCGGTACGCCACACGTGGTCATACGGAAGGATGTTGCCGACGAGCACGCGCCCGCGCGCGAGCGGACGTCCGTAGTCGACTGTGAAGGCAGCGCTGCCGATGTTCGCGCGGGCCGTATCTCGGACACTCAGCTGCGCG
>JBDUCR010000313.1:0-4457 GCA_040003345.1 bacterium | reverse complement strand
ACGCATAGATTGCTCCTCACAAAGTGCTCGATGAGGTAGACAATGAGCCGCGAAAGTGCTGACGTCGAGAGACCGCCGCGCGCATCGATGCGCCGCGTCGTTGGAGGTCTGCTCGCGATTATCGGGGGCGTCTTTGTGCTCTTGATCGCTATCGGCACGCTCCGGGTCCATTACGGCGACTGCGGCGTTTGCCACCATTCAGGATGAGGACGGCTCCCCCGCCGTGGGCGTGCCGGTATTCCTGGATCGCGGGTACGTAATTGAGCGGTACCTGAGCGACAGTACTGGGAATGTGCGCCTGCCGCTTCCGCAGCGCGACGCGCAGCGAGTCGTGTGGCTCATCTGCGCGCCGAACCGCCTGCCGATGGTCGGACATGCTCCCGACGGCACCGGCGGTCACATGATGTACCAACTCAACTCGCGTGACGTGCGGGCAGGAGAGCGCGTGCAGGTGCGTGGGTTTGGGTGGTCTGCGCCGATCCCGCGCGAGTGTACATTGGCAGACCCGACGACCTATTGGCGAGGGCCCGTCGACTCCGCGAATTCCCCGGCGTCCATGACGCCTGCTGAGCCGGATTGGTCCAAACATCAAGCAACACCGTAGGTCGCGATCTTCGACCCAACGTCGAACGTTCGTTCGTTGGAGCCGACGGGCGAACTGAGGATAGCTCGCCTTTATTGATTCCCGCGGCCCAACTTGGGCGCTCAGCGCGCGGACCAGCGTTTCCCCTTCGTCGACGACGTGCAGCGTGCGCACCACGACGACGAGCTGCGCTTCGACATGTCCGACGCGGAATGCACTCACGTCGGCGATGCATGCACATTCGGGACGCCCGCGACGCGATTGTTGCATACGATGCCGCATGCGCGAAATCAGGGAGGTCGTTGACGATATAGATTGCAAGGACGACAAGTTCCTCCGCGATGAAGCCGCAGGTGGCGCTCGCATGCTGGCGAGCGTTGTGACGCTGCGCCCGCGAGACGAGGATCGTCTCGAGCGTGGCGCACGGATGTTCGACGAGCTGCATTCCTCGTTCGGAAAAGCGACACACGAATGACACATATTCTGCCACTGTTTGCGCTCTTCACGCGACTCACGCACGGTGCCGCCGTGCAAGCCGCACCGCCCGCGTGTTACGCCACCCCGACGTCATTGACGCCCGCCGTGTGGCGTGCGCCAAACCGTGCTGCGCAGACAGCGCCAGTGAGCGGGCTGACGCTGCATCGCGAAATTGCGCTGCCCGGACCCGCGAACCGCTTCGACTACCAGAGCTTCGATCCGGTCACGCACCGCATCTACATGAATCACATGAATGCCGGGCGGACGATCGTCTTCGACACCGACAGCAATCGGGTGATCCGGGAAATCATGGATCTGCCACGCGCGACCGGCGTACTGGTCGTGTCGTCGCATCATCAGGTGTACGTGTCGGCGGCCGGTTCGCACGAGGTGGCAATCATTGATGATCGAAGCCTCACGGTGACGTCGCGAACGGGCGGCATTCGATTTCCCGATGGCATCGCGTACGCGCCGGACGCCGACAAGGTGTTCGTCTCCGACGAGGCAGGCGAGGCCGACGTCGTCATCGATGCGAGAACGGGAGCAAAGCGCTCGACCATCGCGCTTGGCGGTGAAGCGGGCAACACGCACTACGACTCGGTCTCACATTGCATTCTCGTTGCCGTCCAGACGAAGAACCAGCTCGTCGCGATCGATCCGGCGAGTGAGCGCATCGTTCAGCGATATGATCTCGCTGGCTCGGCCGAGCCGCACGGTTTTACGCTCGACGAGGAAGGACGTCTTGCGTTCATCACGTCGCAGGGAAATGCGACACTTCAGGTGATCGACCTGAGGAGCATGAAAGTCATTGGACAACACAAGGTCGGCTCGACGCCTGACGTGTTGGCCTGGGACCCCGCATGGCGTCGCCTCTACGTCGCAGCGGAAGGAGGCGTGCTGTCTTCGTTCTGGCTCGACGGAACAACACTCGTTCCTCTCGGCGAGATTCGCGCGCCGCATGCGCACACGGTGTCGGTCGATCCGCGGACGCATCGCGTCTATCTTCCGCTCGAGAACATCGACGGGAAGCCGGTGCTGCGGATCTACGAACCGGCGCCAAGCGTGCGTACGAGTCGGGCCGAGTCTCCGACGATTGTCTTCGTGTGCGAGCATGGAACGGTGAAGAGCGTGGTAGCGTCCACCTACTTCAATCAACTTGCACGTGACCGCCATCTGGCCGTTCGCTCTATTTCGCGCGGCACAAATCTCGACGCGGAAGTACCCTCCGTCGTTCGCGACGGTCTTCGTCGCGACGGTCTCTCACTCGGCGCATTCGTACCAACCGCCCTCGAGGAGAGTGATCTTTTCGGCGCGCTCGCGGTGGTCACGTTCGATCGACCCGATGTCGCCGCCAAGGCTGCGGGAAGAGTGACCTCAATGGCGTGGGACAACCTTCCCGCTGTCAGCGCGAACTATGGCATTGCCCGAGATTCGATTCGTGCGCGCGTGCTGGGTCTGGTCGATTCGCTCGCGCGGGTGGCGAAGGCGACGCCGCACGCGGTGCCACGCTGACACCGGATGACTGTGCGGGCACAAAGCGGCGTCACATGGGCGACCGCCTCGCGTGTACCATTCGCGACGTAATCGACCCCGGTTGAGCAGACAGGCAACCACGTGGAGCGACGCTGAGTCATGTCGCGCAGTGTCGGCCCCGCCAACGCCATTCGAAGGTACTGAATCATGCTGCACTCAGGACTGCGTCTCACGGCCTCATCGCTGGCACTGCTCTTCGCGCCAATGCTGGGATGTAGAGGACGCGCGTCAACACCCGTCGTTGCTACCGCTCCAGCTGCGGCAGCGATCGATGACTCTACGGACAACATCATGCGCGGCGCGCTCGCGAACGCTGTACAAGCGCGCGGCAACGACGCCGTAGCAGCCATGCGATCGATCGATTCTTCCAGACTGGCGATGCGGTACAGAGCGACGCGCGCCTGCATGCTCCAGCGCCTGGGCGCACGCGTCGCGCCGACGATCGAGCTCTCCGACCCCTTTCTCCGCGGCGTGTTGGCGACGTATCACGAGTACTGGCTGCGCTCGATGCGCGACGAGCATCCGTCGGCAGACAATGAGGCGTGGCTCCTGGAGGCGCTGAACGCTCGCGTCGCAGCAGCGGGCGAAGCGAAGGGAGCGACCCTGGACGACCTGGAAGCGCCGTTGACGTCACTCGCGCGCGCACGCGGCTATCACGTTCTCTTCGGCGTCACGAGTCCGCTGCGCGAGTTCATGCTCTGGAAGACCGAAACCGATGCT
Organism: bacterium; assembly: GCA_040003345.1. Classification (GTDB taxonomy): domain Bacteria; phylum Gemmatimonadota; class Gemmatimonadetes; order Gemmatimonadales; family Gemmatimonadaceae; genus AG11. Next base: position 1,144 of record JBDUCR010000313.1, on the reverse strand, counting down.
CACTACGACGTCAGGCTGCCCGAGAGCACGCAGGCCGTCACCGTCGTGTTCATGTCCGACTTTGCGAGTCTCGGCTGGGTGGGATTTGCGACCTGCGATCGACATCACACCGGCGGGTGGACCAAGCCGGATCGGCTCTATGCTGTGCGCAGCGCGTACGATCTCGACAGCGAGGACTTTCGCGTCAGCTATCTGGCGCACGAAGGGCAGCACTTTTCCGACGCCAAGCGGTTCCCGGACATGAAGCAGGAGCGACTGGAGTATCGCGCAAAGCTGGTGGAGCTGGCGGTCGGTAAGGCATCCGTGTACGAGCTGCTCGACGCCTTCGCGGGGAATGTCTCGAGCGATCCGGAGGTGCCACACAGTTTCGCCAACGGGCGCGTCGTGCGCGATATGGCGGCGCGATTGTCGCCAGGCAAATCGGATCAACCGCGATGGCGCGACGTGAGCGTCGAACGAATCAATGCGGCGGCCGCAGCGCTACTTCGCGAGGATTCGGCGAAGACCGCCTGATGCGGCGACGCGCTGTCCGCCATTCCGCGAGTCAAAACTATCGGGCCTTCGCTGCTCTCAGGACGATAAATGCGAGAGCCAACGCACGGCGAGCACAGCTGCCGCAACGCCGGATACCGCGAGGAGCAGCAGCGCGAACGCAACACCGGCAATCATGAGACGGCTGGCCGCGCGGGTGCCGTCCGGCGACGCAACATGCTGCTCGATCAGCGCAATGTTCCGATCGTTCGATTTCCAAGCCGCGTCGAAGAGGTCGCCGAGTAAAGGAACCGAGCCAGCGAGCGTATCGAGCGCGATGTTCGCCAGCATGCGCAGCACCAGCGTTCGCGATGCACCGAGTCGAACGCCGGTGAGGACGACGTAGCCGGAGAGTGCAGCGCCGGCCAGGTCGCCAAGGCCTGGCACGAGTCCGAGCAACGGGTCGAGCCCGACACGAAACCCGGTGCCCGGAATCCCGACGGCACTATCGAGCGCACGTGCGAGGGTTCGCGCGCGGGCGAGGTGTGCGTCGTTGAGGCGTGCAGAGTCAGGCATTGACAGTTTCGATTGGCAAAAAGCGCCGCAAATGAAGCGGCGACCGAACACGCAGGCTGGTAGAATTACAATATCGACGAGAAACACTCTGACCAGG
>JBDUCR010000323.1:0-15208 GCA_040003345.1 bacterium | reverse complement strand
ACTTCATGGTGCGCGACTTCGGGTGGTCGCGCGCGCAGGTCACCTCCGGCAACGCAGTCAGCAAGCTTGTCGTCGGACCACTGCTCGGCTTTGCAGCAGGCTGGATCGTCGACCGCTTCGGTCCGCGTCGGCTCATGATCGCCGGCATCCTCATGGCGGGCACAGCGCTCATCGGGCTCGGCTCCATCCACACGCTGACCGGCTTCTACTTCTTCTATCTCTTCAACGCGATCGGCTACGTCTGCGGCGGTCCGCTGCCGAACCAGGTGCTGCTCTCACGCTGGTTCACTGCCGCGCGCGGACGCGCGATGGGTTTCGCGTATCTCGGTATTGGCGTGGGTGGCGCGCTGGTGCCGATCGTCGCCGTGCAGCTCGTGAAGTCATTCGGATGGCATGATGCCTTACGCATTCTTGGCGTGCTGATCATCCTCATCGCACTTCCTATGGCGCTGTTCGTCAAGGAGGCGCCGCGCGGTAGCTCGACGCGCACGAGTGCAGCGAACGACCACGTTCCAATCGCGGACGTCGTGCGACAGCCGGCATTCTATCTTCTGCTTTTCGGCAGCATGTGCTCCATCGCTGCCGTCGGCGGCGCGAACCAGCACCTCAAGCTCTACCTCAGTCTCGATCATCACTACGCGCAGGGCGCCGCAGCCGCGGTCGCATCGCTTACGCTCGCGTCGAGTCTCTTCGGCCGGCTCGGGATGGGCTGGCTCGCCGATCGATGGGCGAAAAAGAACGTGATGTTGCTGATCTATCTGCTCGTCGCCATCTCGTTGCCCATTCTCCTCATCGCGCCAACGCGCGAAGCGATTCTCGTCTTCGCGGTGATCTTCGGCATCGGGCTCGGCGGCGAATACATGGTGATCCCGCTCATGGCCGCAGAGCTGTTCGGCGTTCGCGTGCTCGGCCGCGCAATGGGACTCATCCTCGCCGCCGATGGTGTTGCCGAAGCACTCGCGCCCGTCCTCGTTGGACGACTTCACGACACCTCTGGCAGCTACGCTCCCGGCTTCTCGACGCTCATCGTCTTCGCGCTCGCAGGAGCGGTCGCGATTTTTCTTCTGCCAACAAAGGCTCGTCAAGGCACGGCCGTCCTTGCAGCCACACCATCACCGTAGCGGGTACGCATGGCAACCAGATCGATCGGGATCATCATGAACGGCGTGACCGGGCGCATGGGGATGAACCAGCATCTCATCCGATCTATCGTCGCCATTCGTAAACAGGGCGGAGTCGCGCTCGCCAACGGCGACCGTGTGCTGCCCGATCCCGTGCTTGTTGGACGCAATGAAGCAAAGCTGCGCGCCCTCGCCGACGCGCATGGTGTCGCACGTATCTCCACTGACCTGGAACAGGCGCTCGCCAATCCAGACGACATCATCTACTTCGACTCCACGCTCACGAACATGCGCGCCGCGAACGTGCGGCATGCCATGGAGCGCGGGAAACATGTTTATTGCGAGAAGCCGCTCGCCATCGACACAAAGGAAGCACTCGACCTCGCGCGCATGGCTGAACGAGCCGGTGTGAAGCACGGAGTCGTGCAGGACAAATTGTTTCTACCGGGCATTCGCAAACTCAAGCGACTCATCGAGTCTGGTTTTTTCGGACGCATTCTCAGCGTGCGTGGGGAATTCGGCTACTGGGTCTTTGAAGGAGACTGGCAGGCGGCGCAGCGTCCGTCGTGGAACTACCGCAGTGAAGACGGTGGCGGCATCATCGCCGACATGTTCTGCCATTGGCGCTACGTCCTCGATCATACCTTCGGACCGGTCACCGCCGTACAGTGCATCGGCGCAACGCACATTCCCGAGCGCGTAGACGAGAGCGGGGTTCGCTATAAGGCAACTGCCGACGACGCCGCCTATGGCACCTTCGTTCTCGCCGCTCCGCAGGGCGATATCATCGCACAGTTCAACTCGTCGTGGGCCGTGCGCGTCTATCGCGACGAACTGCTACAGATCCAGGTTGACGGAACACTTGGCAGCGCAGTTGCTGGTTTACGCGGATGCAAGACACAACATCGCGTCAATACGCCCAAGCCGGTGTGGAATCCCGACGTTCCAAATCCGTTCGACTTCTACGCCAATTGGCAGGACGTCCCGGACAACGCGGAGTTCGACAACGCGTTCAAGATCCAATGGGAAGCGTTCCTCCGGCATGTCGTTGACGGAACGCCTTTCATGCACGACTTCTTCGAGGGAGCGAAGGGTGTCCAACTCGCGGAGCTCGGCCTCGAATCATGGGCGAAGCGGCGCTGGATCGACGTTCCCGCGCTGACGTGATGAAGACGCTCAATCTGCCCCGCTCTGATCGAACCATCGAGCAATATGTTCTAAGAGGTGGTCCGGCGTGGAAGCGGCCCACTGCACCGTTCAAGGCGCGTCTCGCCTTCGCGGCCGCACACGTCGTGTACGATCCGCTCGCAGCAGACGACGCGCCCGACGATCCGCCCATCGATTGGGAGAGCACGCTCGCCTATCGACGTCACCTGTGGAGCTACGGCTTTGCAGTCGCCGAAGCGATGGACACGGCACAGCGCGGCGGCGGACTCTCATGGATTGCCGCGCAGGAGCTCATCGAGCGTTCGCTGCCCGAGAGTCGTGCCGAGAATGGCGTGATCGCCTGTGGCGCTGGCACCGACCAACTTGCGCCTGGCGCGAATGTCACGCTCGCTGATGTCGAGCGCGCGTACGCGGAGCAAGTTGGATTTGTCGAAGGCCAGGGCGGACGGGTGATCCTCATGGCGAGTCGCGCGCTCGCTCGCGCTGCACGGAGCGCGGACGACTACCGGCATGTCTACGGCGAGATTCTTCGCCAGACGCGCCAGCCGGTGATTCTTCACTGGCTGGGCGACATGTTCGATCCCTCGCTCAACGGCTATTGGGGCTCGCGCGATCTCGACGACGCGATGGACACGTGCCTTCACGTCATCAGCGATCACCACGAGAAGGTCGACGGAATCAAGATCTCCTTGCTCGACGCCAAGCGTGAAGTCGAGATGCGGCGACGTCTGCCGCGCGGCGTTCGCATGTACACCGGCGACGACTTCAATTACGCCGACCTCATACTCGGCGACGAGCACGGGCATAGCGACGCACTCCTCGGAATCTTTGACGGCATCGCGCCGGCGGCATCCGCTGCACTGCAGGCGCTCGACGCCGGCGACGTCAAGCGCTTTCGCGACGTACTCGCTCCCACCATTCCACTCTCGCGCCACATCTTTCGCGCTCCGACACACGCCTACAAGACCGGTATCGTGTTTCTCGCGTACCTCAACGGTCATCAATCGCACTTCCGCATGCTCGGTGGAGCTGAAAGTGCGCGAACCGTCGTACATCTCGCCGATCTGATACGTCTTGCCGACGCAGCAGGATTGATCGAAGACCCCGAGCTCGCCACCGAACGTGCGCGCGCGGTCTTCACGGTAGCGGGCATCGCATGACGAGCGATTGGCGGCTGGAGACAAAACCTCTCTGCGACGTGCGCCGATTGAGCTTCAATCAGGCAACGGCCGAGCGTGCGTCGTTGCGCGAGGTTGTCGAGAGCTGTGCGCGATACGGCGTGGCGTCAGTGGGCCTGTGGCGACACAAGGTGAAAGAAGCGGGCGTCGACGTTGCGGCGCGACTCGTGCGCGACGCCGGGATCACCGTGTCGAGTCTGTGCCGAGGTGGAATGTTTCCGGCGCCCACTGAAAGCGAACGCACCGAGCGCATCGAAGACAACAAGCGGGCGATCGATGAAGCTGCCGCTGTTGGCGCGAAGGTTCTTGTCCTGGTGTGCGGCGCTGCGCCGGATCGCGACATCGCCGGCGCGCGCGCAATGGTGCGCGACGGCATCGCGGCAATCGAACAGCATGCGGCGGAGCGCGGTGTAAAGCTCGGCATCGAACCACTCCATCCGGCATTCGCCGCCGAGCGGTCGTGCATCACGACGTTGCGTGAAGCGCGTCTGCTGGCGGAGAGGTTCGATGCGGCGACGGTGGGTGTCGTCGTCGATACCTACCACGTGTGGTGGGATCCCGATCGTACGGACGAAATCGCGTGGCTCGGAGAGCGCATCGTCGGGTATCACGTCAACGATTGGTTGGTACCGTCGCGCGACGTGTTGATGGGCCGCGGCATGATGGGCGACGGCGTGATCGACCTGCGCGAGATGCGCGGCGAAGTCGAGCGCGCGGGGTACAGCGGTCCGATCGAAGTCGAGATTTTCAACGAAGGCATCTGGGCGATGCCTCTCGACGAGCTCATGCCACTCACCAAAGAACGGTTCATCGCATGCGTGTGATGAAGCGACCCGCCACTTATCGCAACCACAGGACGGGCTGTCGCACCGGATAATTCCGAATCACTTCCTCGATGGTCGGATCCGGATCGAGCTTCTTCCAGAGCGCGATGTACGATGGTTCATGCAGCGCCAGCCCACCGAAGAGCAACGACGGATGGCGAATCGGCCACGCGTCGTGATACATCACGTCCGGTGCCTTGGGCCACTTCGACTTGTCTGCGATGAACGGCACCATGAACGCGAGCGCTCGCCGCATTCCTCGGCCATCGGGCGTGGTGAATGTCCACATGTTCTCACTCGGCGTCGACAGCGCTTCGGCAAGCATACCCATGACGTCGAGCTGGAAGAGCGAATAGCCATACGGCTTCGTGCGCGCGAGCTCCCGCGCGAAGCTGCCATCCACAGACATCTGACCGGGAATCAACGTCTCCCTGAAGAATGTGCGCATGGCCGCGAGTTGCGCCGTGTCGCCCGTGAAGTGGGAGAATGCAGCAACCTGAAGCGCCCACGCGGCGCTGTGGTTGTTGCCGTTGTTGCGCTCTTCGAGACCGTACTTGTGCGTCGTCATCCACTCGACGTACTGACGAAACCAGCGACTCGTACCTTCGAGATCCTTACCCTTGAACGCGCCGAGTCGCTCGAGCTCGAGCGCCGCCTGTGCGACTTCGACGAGATGAATCGTGTCGATGATGCCGATGCCACGGCCTGTTGCGACGCCTTTGATTGCCTGCGCGTAGAGCATGCTCGGGTTCATGCGCGTATCTGCAGTGACGAACCATGCTCGCAGATGCGCGACGGCCTGGCGCGCAAATCGCTCGTCGCCGGTGATCTCGTAGGCGGCAACCAACGCGGGCACGATGACGCTGAGGCGGCGCATCGCGGCGCGATGTGCGTCGAAGTTGGCCGGATTGGTCTCGCCGTCGCGGCGGATGTACGGCTTCGACGTGTCTGACGGATCGGGCCACCAATAGTCGCCTTCTGAGTAAAAATCGTGCGCGCCACCTTCCCCGCGCGGCGCGCGCGTGGCGGTAATCGTCACCGGCGGCTCGTTCAAGTACCGTGTGGCCTGCTCGACCACTCGCTGGTGCTCGATCACGACGAGCTCGCGGCGCGTCATCTGCGCCGCGGCGGGCACGCTGAGCCTTGCTGTGAGCAGGAGCAGTGCACAAGCGACTCGGCGATACATCATCGCATGTTCGTCAAGAGGAAGGACGGTCTTGCCAACAGGCGCAAAACGCCATATCTCGGTGACGTCGGAACGGTGCCGTCACCCTCAACCGAATGCCAGTTGCCATGCCGAACTACTCCTCCATCATCGATCGGCGCGAGGCTCTGAGACGCACGGCGCTTTTGCTGGGCGGTATGGTCTCCGCGCCAACACTCGCCGGCATTCTCGCCGGCTGCGAAGCGCCGCGTGCCGAGAACGGATGGGCGCCGCGTGCGATGACGGCCGATCAAGGTGAGCTCGTCGCAACGATCGCCGAGCATATTTTGCCGGAGACGGATACGCCGGGCGCGAGGAGTGTTGGTGTGCATCGCTTCATCGACACCATGCTCGGGGAGTATTACACAGCTGCGGAACGCTCTCGCTTCATCGCTGGGCTCGACGATGTTGACGCGCGAGCGAAGCGTACTGGAGCCAGAAGTTTCGTGAGTGCGTCGCCCAGCCAGCAGCTTGCGGTGCTCACCGAGCTCGATAAGGAAGCGTATCCGCATTCGACGATTACACCTGCCGTTGTGCGTGGACAGGACGCAGAGGGCGGGCGCACAGAGAACGCTACCGGCTCGCCGAAAAGCGCTGATTCCACAAAGCGTACGAAGGCCACCGCTCAACCGCCGCACTTCTTCCGCACGATGAAGGAGCTGACGTTACTTGGGTACTACACGTCGCAACCAGGTGCGACGAAAGAACTGCAATACAATCCGGTACCGGGTCGATTCGACGGGTGCGTGCCGATTGCGAAAGTCGGACGGGCGTGGGCGGTGTGAGCTCAGTGCGACACTCGCCAGAGTGCCACACCATGACTCGGCACGCTGATCGAAGTCTCCGCACCACCTGCCGAGAAGTTTGACTTTGCCCACAGGTCGCGTACCGCGCCGTGCGCGGCAAGGCCAAGATCTGCCCATCGCACCGTCACGTTCGCATCGGCAGCGCCGCGATTGAATACGGCGACAGCGGTTGCACCGTCAGCGAGTCGGCGCGTCCAGATTTCCTGATCGCTCGAGCTCCGCACTTTCGTTCCCTGGGCGCCAAGGGGATCCTGATCGATCGCAATCACCTCGCGGTTGGTGAGGATCTCGACAATCGAGGGCGACATGTTGCGGAGATCGTTGCCCGCGAGCAACGGCGCAGCGAGCATCGACCAGAGCGTCATATGCGTACGATACTCCGCGTCGGTCATGCCTCCGTTGCCGATCTCCAACATGTCGGGATCATTCCAATGGCCAGGGCTCGCGTATGGTGCGAGCTCGTTCTGCGCAAAGCCGATACGCGCCATCGAGTCCCACGCATCGCGAATGTCGCCGGTGGTGCGCCAGAGATTTCCGCCGACGTCAGGGCCCCATTTCCACACGTCCTGGCGACCATACTGACAGAGGCTGTACACGATCGGGCGACCCGTTGCGAGCAACGCGTCGCCCATGATCTGATAGACAGCCGGCATCTCTTCGTCGGTGTAGAGCGTGCGTGCGCCACACCAATCGTACTTCAGGTAGTCGATGCCCCACGCTGCGTATGTCTTCGCGTCCTGCGCCTCGTGGCCGTAGCTGCCTTCGTATCCGGCGCAGGTGTTCGGCCCGGGCGAGGAATAGATGCCGAGCTTGAGGCCCTTGCTGTGCACGTACGTGGCAAGCGCCTTCATGTCCGGGAATTTCTTGTTCGTCGTGATGTTGCCCTGCGCGTCGCGACCGCCTTCCCACGTATCGTCGATGTTGATGTATTCGTAGCCGGCGGCTTTCATGCCGTTATCCGCCATCGCATCGGCCATTCCTCGCACTGCGGCATCGTCAACCCGGCCGGCAAACTTGTTCCAGCTGTTCCATCCCATCGGTGGCGTCTTCGCCAAGCCGTTGTACCTGACCTTGTGCGGCGCAGGAAGCGGATTACGCGTTGGCATCACGCCTTCGCCATCGGTAACGCGCCGCGCAATCGACTCCGTCAGCGTCGTGTCGGTCGCTCGGCGGCGAGTGAAGAGATGTAGTTCCTCACCGACGAGCTTGCCCTCGTACGTCACCCTGCGCTCGCTCTTTCCATCCATCATCGCGGCCGCGACGGTAAACTTCTCAGGCGTGCCTGCGCCGTCACGAATCGAATAGAAGAATTGCGTGTTGCGAATTGAACCGCGAATGGAGTCGCCGCGCTGCGTGAGCGTGAAGTACTGCTTGCGCACGGCGCCGTCGCCATTCGAGTTGTCCACGGCCCAATTGCCCGTGAGTCCGGCCGGTGAAGCCGACGTGGCAGCAGTGCGGCGGACGCGGTCTCCTTCGATCTCGACGACGATCACCGTGGCCATCGGATCGTTGAGCGCATAGAATCCGGGGTTGTCCGCTGGAAAGCGCGGAAGGATCAACTGTCGCACACCGTTGGTGGTGCGCACCTCGATCGGAGCGCCGTCGCTGAGTCTGTAAGCGCGCTTCACGGCGTTCTCCATCCGCGGAAGATCGAATGGAACGCGCGCGTCGGTGAAGAAGGTAAAGTAGAGTTTGCCCGGCCTCGCAGTCACACGATACTCGTTGTGCGACAGTACTAACGGCTGCCCTCTTAGATCCTTCGTTCCCTTCGCGCTTGGCTCGCTCAACTCCTCGCCGAAGGGAGTCGCCCACGTGCCGTAAACCGCCTCACCGTTCACCTTGAGCCAGCTACCCGCTGCCCGAAGGATCTCCTGCGCCTGACGCGGCATTTCACCGGTGGCAAGCGGTCCGACGTTGAGCAGGTAGTTGCCGCCCTTGCTTGCCACGTCGATGAGCTTGAAGATGACGTCGCCCGGTGCCTTCCAGTCGTGGTCGTCCTTGCGGAAGCCCCACGTGTGATTGAGCGTCGCCGGCACTTCCCACGCTTCGCCATTCACGCTGCCAGGAATGACGTTGTCGCCGGTGCTGACGTAATCGCCGCTCTCGCCAAGACGGCCGTCGATGAGCGTGTTGGGCTGCAGCGTGCGCACGATCTGCGTAAACCGCTTCGCGCGGTCGCCGCCCATGTTGCGCGGCGTATCGAACCAGATGAGCGCCACGGGGCCGTACGAGGTCAGCAGCTCGCGCACCTGAGGCTCCGCCTTGCCGCGCAGATACGCGTCATAGTCCTTGAGGGAGTCCGGCCCGAAGTCCCAGGTATTGCCTGCTCCGTTCGGCTCGTGCCAGTCCTGCGACTGTGAGTAGTAGAAGCCGAGGCGGATGCCTTGCTTCGCGCAGGCGGCGGCGAGCTCCTTGAGGACGTCGCGCTTGAACGGCGTCGCGTCGACGACATTGAATGGACTTGCTTTCGACTTGAAGAGCGCGAAGCCGTCGTGATGCTTCGAGGTGATGACGATGTATTTCATGCCCGCGTCTTTCGCGAGCTTCACCCATGCGTCGGCGTCGAACTTCGTTGGGTTGAATTGCTTCGTGAGCTGCGAATACTCGGCGACGGGAATCTTCGCGCGATTCATGATCCACTCGCCGATGCCGGGAATGGTCTTGCCTTTCCATTCGCCGGCGGGAACCGCGTAGAGTCCCCAATGAATGAAGAGTCCGTACTTGGCATCGCGGAACCATGCGAGTCGTGCTTCGCGCGCTGGATCGACGGTGCGGGTTTCCTGAGCATCGGTGCGAACGACCGGCGCTCCGAGCGCCAGCAGAAATGCACCCGATGCGAGCAATGTTCTCGAGGGGCAGCGGAGCATGTGGGCGTCCTGGCCAAGGTCTCTTAAACGTTTAAGTCCCGGGAGCGGAGAAATTCTACCGGCCGCCGAAGTAACGCACAAGAGCGATCGCGACACGATCAACTCACCAGCGCGATCGTGAGACTCTTTGCACCGTGCGCACCGATCACGAGTGATTGCTCGATGTCTGCAGTCTTGGATGGCCCCGCCACAAACACGCCAAATCCTTCCGCACGAACATCAATCGACCCATACGCAGCATGAAAATCCGACACGATACGCGTACCATCCAGCACGAGCACAACATTCGTCGCGAGAAAGACAGCGGACCGATACCGCAGTCGCGAGAGCGGCAGCCACACAGCGCCATTCTCCGCGACGCCCAACACGCCCTCGCAGATGAACAGATCCGCATCCGAGAATGAGTGAGGCAGCGCATTTTCGTCGACAGCGTCTTCGATAGCCGATACACGACGCCCGAGCGCGGGATACGCCGCCGCTATCACCGCGCGTAACTCGTCGCGCGCAGTTTGAATGACCCGAGCTCCCGCGGATTCTGCACTCGCGATGAACGTCGTGATCAATTCCTCCCGTGATCGCGGCGCTGCCGCGAGACCGTCAAGCTGCGGACGATCGATCGCGGCGGGCTTCGCGTGCCGTACGGCAGCGAGAATGTCGTCGCGCGAGCTCATGGACGCTCGCTCGAGCGAGAAGCGCGATTGGCATCGTACCACGCATGAAAACTCTGCCGAGGGGGCTCGGGCAGCTCGCGCTCACGACTCCACGCACCCGCGAGGCGCCGCATCAGCGACTGCGGGAGAACGCGGAGTGCCGCGCGCGCCAACCAGCCCATCACCGATACCAGCCACGGCCGCGCGAGCACCACGCCACCCACCGTCGCCGCACTGCGCTTCGACGCACTCGCCAGCCCCGCATCGACGACAATCTGACGCCACCGATAGAGCTGCGCGTCGAGATCGATCTTCACCGGGCACACCGCCGTGCACGATCCACACAGCGTCGACGCAAAGGGCAGCGACGCATACTTCTCGAGATCGATGCCCGGCGTGAGAACAGAACCGATCGGTCCCGGTACCGTCGAGCCGTAGCTGTGTCCTCCCGATCGCCGATACACTGGACAGGTATTCATGCACGCTCCGCAACGAATGCATTTGAGCGAGCGCCAGAAGTCCGTGCGACCCAGCTGATTGCTGCGACCATTGTCCACGAGCACGATGTGCAGCTCCTGCCCTGCTCTCGGCTGCTGCACATGCGTCGTGTACACCGTGGCGCGCTGCCCCGTCGCGCTGCGGGCGAGCAATCGAAGAAAGACCGCGAGCTCCGCCGTTCCCGGGATCACCTTTTCAATTCCCATCGACGCAATGTGAATCGGTGCGAGGGCAGCACCGAGGTCGGCGTTGCCTTCATTCGTGCAGACGACGATGCCGCCCGTCTCCGACAACGCGAAGTTCACTCCGGTCAGCGCCGCATGTGCGTCGAGAAAGCGCTCGCGCAAATGCATCCGTGCGGCAGCAACGAGAGGAACAGGATCATCCATTCCAGCGGGCGTGCCGAGCTGCTCGGCGAATGTCTCGCCGATCTCCGCGGTCTTGAGATGAATCGCCGGCATCACGATGTGACTGGGATGTTCGCCGCGCATCTGCACGATGCGCTCGCCAAGATCCGTGTCGACGACGTCGATGCCACGCGCGATGAGATACGGATTGAGTCCGCACTCCTCCGTGAGCATCGACTTGCTCTTGACGAGCTTCGTGACGCCCCGCGACTCGAGAATGCCGTGCACGACGCGATTGTGCTCCTCCGCATCGCGCGCCCAGTGTACCGTGGCGCCATTCGCAATCGCCTTCGCCTCGAACGCTTCGAGATGCTCATCGAGGTGCGTGAGCGTGTACTCCTTGATCCTCGACGCGAGATCGCGCAGTGCCTCCCACTCTGGCACCTCCGCGACGGCCGCATCGCGCTTCTCGCGCACGAACCACAGCGCGGCATCGTGCCAGGTAACGCGTTCTGCGTCGGCGTTGAACAGCTCCGCCGCTGCCGCATGATCCACGGCCGTACTCTCGAGCACGGGCAATGCGCGCGCCGACGTGGTCACGATGAGCTCGACGAGCCAGCGAGCACTTCGGCCACGTGCACCATCGGCAGTTGCGTCCCGTCGCGCCGGGCGATGCCATCGAGATGCATGAGACACGATACATCGGTGGAGACAACGAGATTCGCGTCGCCCTGCGCGTAGTCGCGAATACGATCGCGACCCATGCGCGCGGACACGGCGTTCTCTCCGACGCTGAACGATCCACCAAAGCCGCAGCATTCGTCCGGACGCGAGAGCGACGCGAAGCTCAAACCCTGCACAGTTCCGAGGAGCGAGCGCACCTTGTCGAAGTGTGGCACGCGCAATTCTGTGGGCGACGCCAGGCCCAGTCCGCGCAGCGCGTGACAGCCGATGTGCACTGCAACTCGTGCCGTTCGCTGCACACCCAAAGCAGCGACGCGGTCCACTCCGATGACGTCATGCAGATACGCGCAGAACTCCACGCTCCGCTCGGCCACGCGTTCGCCGGCGCTACCGCCCGATGATGCGTGTGAGCGAACATGCATCGCACAGCTTCCCGACAGAATGATCGTCGTGTCGTACTCTGCGAACGTACGGGCGAAGCGCGTTAGCGCGGCGTCACCCGCGTGGCCGAAGCCCGCGTTGGCTGGCGGCTGACCGCAGCAGGCAGCACCACTCGGAACGTCTACCTCGACGCCAAGCTGCTCGAGAACTTTCAGCGCGGCGATGGCGACGCGTGGATAGAGCTGATCGACGAAGCAGGGCGCGAAGAGCGCGACGCTCACGGTGCCGCAGGATTGGCCGCGGCTTTGGCGTCAGAGGGCACGTCGTGCGGATCGATGCGAATCACGAGATAGCTCGCGTCGGTCTTGCCAGCGTTCTTCAGTCCGTGAAGCTCATTTGAGGCCATGAAGATCACGTCGCCCGCGTGCGCCATTCGCGTCGTCGTGCCCTGCAGGACCTCGACGTCACCAGTGCGAATCACCATCAGCTCCTCATGTCCATGCCGATGCGGGGGATGCGAAGACTTCCCGGGAGCTACCGTCGTCTCGTGCATCTCGAGCTTGGACAGTGTCGTAGTAACGGTATCGACGATCGAACGCTGATTCGTCTTTCGCGAGCGCGCACTATCCGCCGAAAAGACGGCGGAGCGAAGAGGTGCCTGTGCGCCGGCAATTCCTGCACAGAGCATCAGAGCGCCGACCGGCACGAGGAGCTTTCCTGCGATTGATCGCGACATTGGTGAGGACGTCCCTGTAGGCTGGAATGCGAAATACCTATACAGGCTTTTGCGATCGACGCAAGACGCTGTGTCAGCGAGGCAGCCGATACAGCGGAGGAAGATCGCTCTCGAACATCATGAGTGGATCGCGCCGGAAGCGCGCGAAATCCGCTGCGCTCGCCTGACCCTTGTAGGGTGCATAGAAGTGGTCGCGACCCATCTTCGCCCGATTGGCGTTCCGCCACAACAGCACCCATGCGATCCGACGTCCGATCGAATCGCTTTTGATCGCCGGCAGGAGCGCTGACGTCCACCACGTGGAGTCGGGAATGAGCTCGTATCCAGTTTCGGTGAGGGCCGGAATCTTGGCCTTTGATTCAGCTGTCGTCACGAGCCATCGCAGATGTGCCGACATCGCAACGACGGCATCAGCGTCACCAGCATGCGGCGGACGAAAGTATTCGTCGTAGCCGAGGACGTCGACGTACTCGTCGCCGGGATAGGCGTTCATGTAGTGGTCGTGACCGGCCCCATCGGCGTTGGGAGCGTACGAGTAGAGCAGATTGTGAACGCCCTTTTCGTTGCGCAGATAGTCGACGGTGAAGCGCCAGAGCGCGCGATAATCGTCATCCGTAGCATGCGAGGCGCCCCACCAGAACCAGCTACCGCTCACCTCGTGAAACGGGCGAAAGATCACCGGCACCAGCACCTCTGTGCCCGAAGGCCCGCGCGCGCGCAAGTCGTTGGCGAACGACGCGAAGCGGTCGAGCCACTGCACGAAGTCGCGATGCTTAAGTCCGCCTGGCAGAATGGCGCGCACGTTCGACGTTGTGTCCCACGCGTTGCCTCCGCTCGACAGGTTGTCCATATGCCAGCTGATCGTGATTACGGCGCCTCGGCCATACCCTTCCACGATCCAGCGGCGCATATCGGCGAACGGTACGCCGTCGATGTTGTTCGTCTTGTCGTGCTCGAGACCGCCCAGCTCCCATCCGTAGACAGCGGGATACGAGCCCGCGACGTCCTTTACGTCGGATCGACCGGATTCCCCGATCCAGTCGTGGCCGTAGGCGAGGTCGTCCTGATGGCCAAGCAGCACGTGCGATCTCGCGAGCGAGCGAAGATTGAGAAACAATGCACGCGTTTCGGTGGTCGCATGTGGGTCTATCGGCCCGGAGACGGCACGTTCACCTGTGCGCTGCGCCTGCGATCGCGACGCGTAGAGACACAGGCACGTGCACGCCATCGCGAAGCCACGGCGCCCTCGCGCAACAACGCGCGCCCTACGCAGTGCCGCGCGCATCGATACGCGCGATGACCTCGAGACAGGCGCGCGCGTTGTGATATGGACACTTCCATGGCCCGACCTTCTCGCGTCCGGCGCGCACGCGCCCGTCGCGACTCACGCGCCTGTGCCATTCGCCATGCTCGAGGTCGCGCACAAAGCGACGCGTGAACGCCCACGTTGCGTGCGTCGCATCGAGATACGCGTCGTCACCGGTCTCGATGAATGCGTTCAGGAAGCCGACAATGGCCTCTGCCTGCGGCCACCACTCCTTGTCCGTATCGAGCACGCCAGCGGCGTCGGTGCCATTGAAGAGACCTCCCTGCTCGGCGTCCATTCCTTCATCGAGCGCCGACGCCGCGAGTCGAGTGGCAACGTCCTTTACGCGATCGCGTAAATCAGGGCTCTCGAGTGCATCCGCAGCGGCGAGCAGCAGCCAGCTCGCCTCGATGTCATGGCCATACGACACCATCGAGTTGCCGCCGACAGGAGTCCAGTCGCCGTCGAAGAACTGATGCGCGTGCTGATCTTCGCCGACGATGGTCGTGACAAAAAGCTCCGCGAGTTGCTCGAGTCGCGTGCGGAGCAACGGGTCGGGCCACACGCGAAACAGCGTGGTGTATGCCTCGAGCAGATGCAGATGCGTATTCATGCTCTTGGACGCGTCTACATCTTCCGCGCTCAGCCGCGCATCGGCGAGCACGAACCAATCTCGGCTGAATGCTTCCTCGTAACCACCGAAGACGAGATCGTGTCCGTGTGTCTCGATCAGCTGAAAGATGTCGATCGCACGAACCAGACTCGCCTCGTCGCCGGTCGCGCGATAGTGCTCGGCCAAGGCGTAGATCGCGAACGCCTGCGCGTACACATGCTTGCGATCGTCCGTCGGCTTGCCCGTCGCATCAACCATCCAGTAGACGCCACCGTGCACGGGATCGAGAAAATGCGCCGAGAGGTAGCTCGCGGCGCGATCAGCAGTAGCGCGCAGCTCGGTGCCTCCGAGTGCGCGGAATGCGGCCGAGAATGTCCAGAGGATGCGTGCGTTGAGGATGCTGCCTTTCGGTGCATCCGCGAGTACGGAGCCGTCGTCGAGAATGAGGCCGGCGAATCCGCCGTTGCGTTCGTCGAGCGCTTCGTGCATCCAGTATGGCAGAATCCGCGTGACCAGTTCATCCTGCATCTCGGCGCGGAGCGACGTGAGAGTCGGAGGAGTCGAGAGGGTTGCCTCAGCTGCCATTCCGGCCTCCATCTCGACCGCGGAGATCCAGATTGCGACGAATCAGCGTGATGCGCTGTTGCAGGCTCGCCGATGAGCGAAGGCCGTCGGGCGGTGAGTTCTTTGCGTGATCCACGAGTCGGTCGATGCTCGACGTCGCGAGATGAATACGACTATCGGACGACGCGTAATAGATGAACACGCGTCCGTCGTCGTCGGCGATCCATCCATTGCAGAACAACACGTTCGGGACGTCGCCAAC
>JBDUCR010000043.1:0-4477 GCA_040003345.1 bacterium | reverse complement strand
CCGTTTCGGCATTGTTCCGAACGCTGCCGTCTGCCTCTGATTTCCCTTGGTGATTCTCGTGATTCGGCGCCGCGATCTAAGAGTGGCCGCTGATGTTCGATATCGGAAATCAGACTTCCGACATCAAAGGTCAGTTGCCAAAGCCCCCTGCGCCTCGCGCCGCACTCTCACGACAGGCCCGAGCGACACGATCATCAATCCACCCGTCACAGCAAACGCCACCGCGTACCCAGTCCGCCCGGCGAGCACTCCGAACACCGCAGCGCCGATGCCGAGGCCGGAGTCGTACGCAATGTTCCACAACGCACTCACGGTATCGTAGCCCGACGCTGAGACCTGATCGAACATCAGCGCGAGACTCGCATTCTGTGCAACGCCGAAGCCGACGCCAAGCAACAGCATTCCGCCCATGATCGCGACGTCGCTCGAGGTGAACGCAAGCGCCATCACACCGACTGCCGCCGTCGCGATCGCCGGAATGAGCAGACGCCCCGCGCCGTGATGATCGCCGACTCGGCCCGCCAACCAACGCGTGAACGTCGAAGCGGCGGCATGCGCGAGCAGTGCGAGGGCAACGAGATTTCCTGCGGCAGGCGCGATGGCCAGAGGCAGGAACGTTACGACCACCCCCGTTGCCATCGCAGTGAGTGCAAACAATGCGGCGGGGCGAACCAACGCCGGCGTCTTCAGCGCCGCCAGCATTCCGACCGGCTCCTCCTCCTTTGCCGTGCGCGCTGGCAGTCCGGGCACCGCAGCCAGACCAGCAAGCGCACTCACCCCGCCGATCACGAAGACAATAGAGAAGCCGATGTGCGCGACGAGCCAGACGCCGAGTGGCAGAGCGACGATTGCCGGAACGCCGACGATGGCGCCGTAGAGTCCGAGTCCCTCGCCGCGACGTTCAGCCGGAACCAGAGACGCGACGAGTGCGCTGCCGATGACGACGAGAATCGCGAAACCGACGCCGCGAATCGCACAGACCGTGAGTAGCGCGATCATGCTCGTCGAATATGGAAGCACGAGGGCAGGAATTCCGAGCAATAGGAGTCCGGCGCCGAACATGATGCGATAGCCGAAGCGCGCCGCGATGCGCGGCACGACGAGCTCGGTGAGCACAGTCGCGAGCATCAGCGCGCCAGTCGAGAGACCTGCGCCAATTCCACCTGCGCCAACGGACGTCGCGTACTGAGGAACTACCGAGAGCAGCAGATAGAAGCTCGTCATCGCTCCCAAGGCAGCGATGAACAGCATCACAAGGGCAGGACTCATGATTTTTGGCCGCTCGGCGCGGATCGTGTCGTCGCCGCTCGTCACTGCTGAAGCCGTCAGGGTGGTCGCCATTGTCGTGTCCCTCGATGAGCGAGATCGTGTGTGATTCGTACTTGACCTGACTCGAAGCTAGGAACAGACTGGTAGCGCTTGAAGATCCACTTCTGGAGTGATTTTCTTGACCAGTCAGCCCCTGGAAATCCTCGTCACTGTCGCCAAGGGCGCCGGCAAGCGGCTCGGTGCCCAGATCGAGGATCAGATAAGGAGTGCGGTCCGCGCCGGGACGCTGGCGCCTGGTACGCGGCTTCCGTCGACTCGTGATCTCTCGCGGCAGCTCGAGATTTCGCGGCCGGTCGTCGTGGACGCGTACGCGCAGCTCGCGGCGGAGGGATACGTCACGATGCGTCAGGGCTCGCGGCCGCGCGTTTCGCACAACGTGTCATTCGGGAAGACCGCCGCCTTACCCCGTGCGGACAGTGCGTTGGTGCCGCGCTTCGATTTCCGGCCCGCCATTCCGGATCTCTCATCGTTTCCGCGTACTGCATGGCTTCGCGCAACGCGCGAGGCGTTGCGAACGATGCTCGATGACGACCTTGGTTACAGCGATCGACACGGGAGTGAGGTGCTTCGCTTCGCGCTGACTGAGTACCTGGGTCGCGTGCGCGGCGTGCAGTGCGACGCGCAGCACATCGTCGTCACGAGTGGCTATGAGCAGGGTCGATATCTGGTATGTCGAGCGCTGAGAGCGGCGGGCGCGAAGCGCATTGCAGTTGAAGATCCGAGCTACAACGAATGGGAGGCAGTGCGCGGCGCCGGTCTCGAGATGGTGCCTCTTCCGCTCGACGACGATGGCATTCAGCTCGCGGCGCTCGAGCGCGCTGACGCCGACGCGATCATGGTCACGCCATCGCACCAGTTTCCGACGGGAGTCGTGATGAGCGGTGAGCGACGAATGGCGTTGCTCACTTGGCTGCGTGCGCACGACGCCGTCGCGATCGAAGACGACTATGACGCCGAGTTTCGCTATGATCGGCCGCCAGTCGGCGCGCTGCAGGGGTTGGAGCCGGAGCGCGTGGTGTATGCGGGCACGGCGAGCAAGTCGCTCGCGCCGGCGCTGCGACTTGGCTGGCTGGTTGTGCCGAACCGGCTCATCGACGCGGTGCGCAGGGAGCAGCGTCTGGCCGACTACGGTTGTCCGCGCATCGAGCAACATGCACTTGCGCAGTTCATCTCGAGCGGCGAGCTCGATCGCCACCTGCGTCGCATGCGCTCACGGTACGACGAGCGTCGCGAAGCACTCGTTGCTGCGCTCGCAAAGGAGCTTCCAGACGCCACTGTTCGCGGCATCGCGGCCGGATTGCATGCGACGGTAGAGCTGCCCGCGTCGTACGACGAACGGTCAATTCGCGCCGAAGCCGCGCGATGCGGAATTGGGTTGGACATACTTGGCGATCATCGCATCACCTCGCGCGCCGGGCTGCCCACGCTGTTGCTCGGCTACGCGCGCAGCACCGAGGCCACGATTCGCGCCGGCGTGCGCGAGCTCGCCATCGCGATTCGCGCGACGGGCACAAAACGCGCTCGTTGACGTGGCTGCCATCCCGCGTAAGTTCGCGGAATCCGAGAATGCATCATCATCATCATCATCACCTTCACCTCACGGACACATGGCCAAAGCCAAGGCGCCCGCATCGTCGACACAGCTCACGCAAGTCGTCTCGCAGGCCGGCATCACGGCCAAGCAGCTGCGCTCCACGAAGATCAAACTCATGACAGACGTGCAGCGCGCCCGAGTGATTGGCGTCGCCACCGGTGGGCTGGTTGCGCTGAAAGTCCCGATCGTGCTCAGCCCTGCTGCGCCGATCAAGGGCACGAGCGACATGGAGCTCTTCTCCGCAATGCTTGTCGATCCAACGTGGCCGGCGGGATCAGGGCAGGCGCTGTTCAGCTCAGGATTTCCAGCCGGAGTTGCACCCGGCGTCCAGGTGGCGTTCAATCGCGTCAAGACAGGCAAGACACATCTCGTCGAGTTCTATGTCACACTCAACATGAACGTCGCGTATCGCTTTCGCGTGTTCACCTTTCCGCTCGGTGACTTCGTCGACGTGACGATTCAGGGTCCCAAGACCACGGTGATCGCCGCACTGGCGCCGCCGGTGGATCAAATCTCGGGGACGCTGGAGCTTGGCGCGTCGATCATGCAGCTCAATTCCGTGAGCGACGACGCGGGCTGGAGCTGCCAATCGGTGCAAGTCAACACGATCGGCTGAGCTGCAGGGCGCAATCAGAATCCAGCGATCGACAGATTGGATGGATCCAGCACGCCCGTGTAGTACGACATCAACGCCTGCTGGAAGGTGAGGCTCGAGCGCGCGTTCACGACGGTGCTCTGCGCCTGAATGAGCGTTGCGCGCGCTAGCGTCACCTCGACGAATGTCGCGAGCCCCACGCGGTAACGCGCTTGCGCAGCCTGGAGCGCAAGCGCGGCAGCACGCTGCTGCGCGTCGGCGGCGGCGAGCTGCTCCCGCGCTGCGGTGAAATCGAGATAGGCACGACGCACCTCGATCGCGACCGTCTGTTCCTGATCGCGCAGTGCCAACAACTCGTTCTCCAGTCCGATCCGGGCGCGCTGGGTGGCGATCGACACGGCCCCGCGATCGTAGATCGGCAGCGTCACGCCAATGCCGATTGATCCGCCGCGACGCTGATTCAGTTGCGCGAGGAACGCTCCATCGCCCTCGCTGTTGAAGCCGCTGCTGTAGCCGACGTTGGCGGTAACGACGGGCAATCGACCGCCCTGCGCGATGTCGATCTCACGCTGCGCGGCTTGCACGTGGAAAAACTGCGCGCTCAGATCCGAGCGCTGCAACATGGCGACGCTTATCAGGCTGTCGAGGTTGAATGCGGGCAACGGTGTCTCTGTGCGAATTTCCGTTGGCGTCACGAAGACGTAGTCGCGGCGAGCGTCGAGCACGAGCTCCTGAATGAGATCGACTTTCGCGAGCTCGCTCGCCCGCCGCGCATTCACGACGGCGAGCCGCGTCTGCGCGACGGCGGCCTGTTGCTGGTAGAGATCTCCGATGGGGCGCGTGCCCTGCTTCGTGAACTCCTCGAGCTGCGTGAGCTCCTGCTCCTGCGCGGTGAGATTCTCCTGCTGCACACGCAGTTGCTCGCGCTGCGTGATGAGCGCCAGATAGTCGGATGCAAC
>JBDUCR010000310.1:0-15228 GCA_040003345.1 bacterium | reverse complement strand
GAGCTGGAAGGACGCGCGTGTAGTGTCGGGTGCTCTCGCGAACGACATCGCGCAACGCAATCCGCTCCGAGCGTCCGAAATCGATGGCGTTGAAGCTCGTGTGTGCGAAGGCGTTCGACAAAGGCACCGTCGCGCACGTCTATCAGCCGGCCCTTTCACTGTCGAAGTAGCCGCGATGCGCGAGGCAGAGTGCGGGATCAGTCACAGGGCTCCCGCGAACGGACCGCAATTGATCGCAGGAATCAGGCGGCAAGAACCGGCCGTTCGGCAGTCGCTTCGGTCGTTGCCAGAACGATACTGAAGGTGGAGCCCTTGCCCAATACGCTCAACACGGTCACGTCGAAACCCATGGACCGCGCGAGCGAACGGCTGATCGTGAGACCGAGCCCAGTACCGCCAAACTCTCGCGCTGTTGAATTCTCGGCCTGATTGAAGGCGGAGAAGATGGTTTCGACCTGCTCGTGGGGAACCCCGATTCCCGTGTCGATCACGTCGATGCGTGTCGGTGCTGCCGAGAGGGGATCGGTACGGACCGCAAGCCTGACATCATGCGCGGCTCCGAACTTCAGCGCATTGGCCAGGAGATTGATAAGGATCTGCTTGAGCTTTGCGCGATCGGTGTCGATCGCGGCAACGTGCTCGGGATACTCGCCGATGAGGTGAACGCCGCACACCAGCGCCTGAGAGTCCATTTCCGCCAAGGTTTCCTGCGCCAGCGCGGCCACATGGACGGGCGCGATCAACAGTTCCGCCTTGCCGGATTCCACCTTGGAAAGATCGAGCACGTTGTCAATCAACCCGAGCAAGTGCAGCCCGTTGGCCTGAATCCGATCCAGGTATTCGATGTTCTTGTCTGTAAGGTTTTGCGCCGTGTTCTTTCGCAGAATCGTCGAGAAGCCGATCACGGAGTTGAGCGGTGTGCGGAGCTCATGGCTCATGTTCGCGAGGAAGGCGCTCTTCGCGATATTTGCGGTCTCCGCAACCTCTGTCGCGATCGTGAGCGCGGCCGTTCGATCGGCCACTCGCTGCTCGAGCGTGTCATGCGCTGTTCCGAGGGCCACCGCCATCGTATTGAATGCGGCTGCCAGTCTGCCAAGCTTGCCCTTCGTCGGGATCGGGAGTCGCATGGACAGGTCACCGCCGCCGATGCGTTCTGCCGCGGAGGCGAGACTCGTGAGCGGACCGTTGATGGAGCGCATCAGTAAAACCGCGAGCAGCGTACTGACAAGCAACGCACCGATGAGACATCCTACGATGAAGACGCGCGATTCTGCGTATCGGACTTCGCTATTTGTCGTTGCATTCATTCCTTCGTTTGCAATGAGCGCTCGCAGCGTCTTGAGTTCGCCATCCGCACGGTCGTATTCCAGTTGCGAAGCACGGCGATTCGTCGGGAGGCTCAGGTCGCGCGCCCCGTGGACCGCCGATGCGATCACCTTGCTGCGCAGCGCGAGATACCCGCGCAGGCTGGGTGCGAATGCGTGATACAGGCCGGCTTCCGCACGCGTCTCAATCAGGGGCACATACTGCGACTGCGTGATCCCGAGCGCCGCGATAAGACTGTCACCCCTTCCGGCGTACATTGCGCGCTCGCGTGTTGATTCGGACAGGACGGACTGCAACTCCGCGACGCGAATGTCGGAGAGCTTGTCGTCGATCTCCTCGAGGAGCAGACTGCCAGGCAATCGTCGCGTCTCGAATGCCTGATCCGCCTCGTGGACTGACGTGAGCCGACTGAGTGAAAAGAGGCCCAGCAGCATGGTGATGGTCGCGCCGAGAAAGAGGCTCCCGGTCAGTCTCGTGGAGAGCTTCACAAATGGCCCGGTGTAACTGCAGCGGCGCTCAATTGGCCACCGGAATACGGCTTCTCACATCATCTCTCGTTTCGCACGCGCGATGCCTGCAATTTGACGGCGCGGCGAGGGTCGGGGCGTTCGGGTTATTGCAGCGCCAATATGAGTGTCGGCAGCAAACGCTGGAGACAGCAGTTCAATCGCGCCCCGCGTTCACCTTGGGGCTCCAATCCCAACACGCAATTGGATCCTGATCTTCCTGCGAATCGTGCGAGTAGTTTGCCTGACCGCTGTTAGCGCCGCGGTGCTGTTTGCCAGCGTGCTGGAGCACAGGACACCCGTGAGGTGCTGCTCCGCCTGCACCAGGCGGGTGACACCCTGTCTATCCGGGGCGCGGCAGTCACGATCGATCACACCGTCGAGGCCGGAAGCGCGATGGGTGGTCCCCGCGAACACGGTCATTGTGAACCCGCTTGGCGCCTTCATGTCCGCGTGCACTTTTCGCTCGTACGCACTGTCGCGTGCGATGGTCCAGCGCTTTGGCAGCTGCGGGCCGGTTCCGATGAGCCAATTGGGTGCATTTTCTGGCTTTTGATCGTAGGGTCGCAATCGCGGTCATCGTTCCGACACGGCATTCAGCGCGAGGTGTGAGTCACGGTCGACTCTTGAGATGGAAGAGCGTCAGGTTCTAGCGGCCGGACGGAAGCAACCTACAGCTCTTCTCGCAGCAACGCCGTCTTAAGGACCTCATCGTCATCTCGCCATTCTCAGGCAGGCGTTCCAGCGCACGCTCGCGCGCCCCCACTCTGTCGCGACGTGAATCGCTTCATTGCGACATCGCCTGTCATTCAACCAAGCGCGCGACATTCTCAACGGCATTTTCGCAGCGGGTCAGGAACTGATCGCCGACAGAGATGTCCGGCGTCTGGCGTTATCACGAGCTCATCGCGCAGGAGCAATCGTGAAATGTCTTCCACTACATAAATCCAGAACTTCTACACGATGACAGCTCAAAAGCGTTTCAGATCGATTCTCCTCACACTGTGTGTCGCTTCATCTGCGTGCACGCAGTCAACCGATGCCCCTCCATCGTCGACACGCGCAGTGCCTGCGACCGATGCTAGTGGAGCGTCGAAATCTCCCGCACCAAACAACCGAACGATTTACTACAACGCCAGCGTATTCACCTCGAATGAGCAACACCTCTGGGCGGAAGGTGTCGTCGTCGACGGCAGCTCCATCATCGCCGTCGGCTCGAACGAGCAGGTGCTGGCGTTCAAGAGGGCAGACACGAAGCTCGTGGATCTGAAGGGCGCAACGATGATTCCCGGCTTCAACGACGCGCACGTGCATCCGTTCGACGCAACCGTGTTTCCGCGGGCCGCACTCCTGAACCTGGCGACGGATTTCCTGCCTAACCCAGGCCCTTCCCTGCAGGACATTCTCAGCCTTATCAGGCGTGGCGCGGCCGAGAATCCGCCGGGGACGTGGCTGATGGCGAGTATCGGTACGAACGTCGTCGAGGACACCGCCACCACTCGCGTTGCGTTAGACGAGGCCGCGCCGAATCATCCGGTGCTGCTCTCTTCCTGGTACGGCCACGGCACGTACATCAATACCAAGGCGATGCGGCTCGTAGGCATCGGCGAGCAGGAACCGAATCCGGCCGGCGGCTTCTACGAGCGCTTCCGGGGATCGAACGTGCTCAACGGCGCGCTTCACGAGTACGCCGAACATCAGCTGCGCCGGTATTTCGCGAGCCAGATGACCGATCAGGAGTTCCGAGCGCTTTACGAGCGCTTCGCTGCTGGCGCCGCACGCGTGGGCTACACCAGCGTTCAGGAAATGTCGATCGGCGTGCCACAGGCCAGACACGTGCAACTGGTCTCGCAGGCAAACATTCCTATTCGGTGGCGAGCCATCTGCTTCCCTCTGAGCTTGAATGAGTCTTGCGACGCAGCGCCGCCGCTTTCGCCGGCAGGCCCGTTCCCGCTGCTGACGGCCTCCGGCATCAAGTGGATCGCCGACGGCACGTTCATCGAGCGTCTCGCATTTTTACGTAAGGACTACGCCGATGCGCCCGGAGTGCGCGGCCAGCCGAACTTTCCGAGCGACGTGGTCACTCAGCAGCTGAAGCGCTCGATCCGCGGCCCGTTCCTCGAGACGCAGCCGCTGTTTCACGCGGTCGGCGACGCGACGGCCGACGACATTCTCGACCGAATGAGCGCCGTGGCGTCCGATAAGGAATGGCAGCGTCGACGCCCGCGTATCGAGCACGGAACGCTGTTGCGGCAGGACCACTTTGAGAGCGCGCACAGCAAGGGCGCATTCATCGTGCAGAATCCCCTGCACTTCACGCTGGCTCCGATAGCCGCCGTGCGCTTCTCGCCGGATCAACTCGCCGAGCTCGATCCGATGCGCAGTCTCCTCAAGGCAAACATCAAACTCGCCCTCGGCTCCGACTCCATCGTGGCCCCGGGCAATCCGTTTCTGGACCTGTTCTTCGCGGTCGTTCGACCGGCGCGCCAGTCAGAGGCACTGACGATAGAGGAAGCGGTAATTGCCTATACGCGTACCGCCGCCGAGGCGGAGTTCCAGGAGGCTTGGAAGGGAACGATCGAGCCCGGCAAAGTGGCCGATCTGGTCGTGCTGTCGCAGGATATCTTCCACGTGCCGCCGCAGGCAATCCCGGGCACTCAGGCACTGCTGACGATCGTCGGCGGGAAGGTCATCTACAACGCCGGCATCACGACGGCTCCGTAAACTGCGCCATCACATCGGTCGCCCGATTCGTTCTTACGCCGATTTGTCGTAGAGGACGTCCGTCACCAAATCGATTGTCATGTTCGATACACGCGCACAAATGGCCTACCGTCATCGGTAGGCCATTTTCTTGACTCCCTCGTTGCGTGAGCATCACGCGTCGCTTCTTACGCTTCCGCGGCCTAAGCGTTCCTTAGCTGGAGCGACTATCGCTGCGCCATTGCCGCGTGCACCATCGCGAGCGCCTGATCACCGGACGTGACAATTGGGCACGAGGCTGGCCGCAGCTTCCACACTCGAGCTGAGAGGGCGAGATTCGCGTCGTTCTGCGCGTCGCGCGTCGCCGCCGGCAGTAGCGCGCGATCCAGCGCATTCGCAGAATCCGCGACGACTCGCACCGCGGGAATCTGCCGAGCTCCGGAACAGGCTGTCACCGACGCGACAGTGCGATGAAGAAAACGCAGGCCTCGCCGATAGTTCTCGCTCGCACCAGCGCGTGCGTCCTCAGGATCGAGATACAACGCCGTGTCGGCGATGGTGAGCACACTGTCAATTCGAAGATCGCCCGGCCGTCGCTGATTCGCGATCCGGAGGTCGGCCTGCGCCGTTCGAAAGTTGCCTCGCGCGAGAGCCGCCTCTCCCAGGCCAGCATAGGCATCAGGATCGGCTGGGGATGAGCGCAAGATGGCGCGAAACATGTCCGCTGCGCGCGTTGGAGACTGGGCCACCAGGAAAAGACGGGCGAGTTTTTTCCGAAACGCAATATCTGACGAGACGTCCTGCAGCTGAAGCAGTTCGGCCAACAACTCTTCTCGTCGCTGTGCCTTTGCCAAAACGTCGATCAGCTCAGAGCGAGTCTGATTGCGGTTAAGAGTCCGATCGGCGGGCCATCGGCCGTAGATCGCGCGATGATAGTACGATACGGCGTCGTCAACCCGACCCTCCTTCGTGAGCACGCGCGCCATAGCGAGATTCAACGCACCATCAGTTGGGTCGGCCTCGATTCGAGGAGTCAGCGTTGCCTCGGCCTGCCGCGGCTCACCGCGCGCGAGGATGGCCTCGCCCAGCCCCACGACGTACTTCGCCGAATCGCGCTCGAGCGTGACCGCCAAGCCGAACCGATCGATCGCGTCCTCAACTCGGCTCGCTCCAAGCAGCGTGTTGCCGTCTGCGTAGAGGCTCGCGGCATGTGACGCGGTCTCGAGGCGCTCGATCTTAGCGAGCGACAGATCGAGCGTCAGCATGACCAGGAACGCCACGATGATGGCGACGAAGCTCAGCACAAACACACGTGTGCTCGCTCCCGCTCGTACGGCGCCAGCGTTGTCACTCATCGTCGGTGAGCTCCGTCGTCACGATCTGATCCGCGCGTTCAACGCCGTACGCCTTCAGCACATCGGGCAGCGTTATGATGCCCAGCAGTTGCCGCACGTTCGCGCGACTCACGACCGGAAGTACGCTGTGATTCGTGTCGCCCATTCGTGCGAGGGCCTGACCGAGGGGTTGGTCTTCGTGCACGTGCGTAAACTCGCCGGTGCGCGTCATCGCACTCGCCCGTACATCGGCGAGAAGATCGCCCAGCGTGGCAAGGCCCTCGCCGTTCGCGACTCCCGCCGCGACATCGGAGACGCGCACCATCCCCACGAACCCATCGCTGTCCGCCACAGGCCACGAGCGAAACGGGCTGTCCCGCAACTGCGCGAGCGCGTCGTTCAGCGTCGTGTCCTCTGCCAACGCCTCCGGCGCGGCGCGAATCGCCTCCATGATCAACAGCGATCGCGAGCGATGACGGAAATGCCCCGTCGGCAAATGAATCCCGTCCTGATGCGCAAGCGCCTCGTAGATCGGCTCGCGTTGCAGTCGCTGCGAGATGTAGAATGCGATCATGTTCGAGATCATGAGCGGCACGATGATGGTGTAGTCGCGCGTGACTTCGAAGATCATGATCACCGATGTGAGCGGTGTGCGAATGATGCCGGCAAACGCGGTGCCCATGCCGACGAGCGCGTAGGCGCCTGGATCCGCTGTGCTCCCGGGCAGTATCAGGCGCGCGACGTGTCCGACCATTCCACCCATCATCGCGCCGATGAACATGCTCGGTCCGAAGATGCCACCGGCATTTCCCGAGGCGTAGCAAATTGATGTCGCGAAGATCTTGAGAATCCCCAGCGTCACGACGACGCGAAGGACCATGTCCCCGCTCAATACCTTGTCGACCTGGTCGTATCCCACACCCATCACGGACGGCACGAAGTAGCCGAGGAGTCCAACCGCGAGTCCGCCGACGACTGGCTGCACCCATACGGTGCTCCTGGGGAGACGGTAGAATCTCTTTCGAAGCCCGAGGAGAAGTTTTACAAATCCGACCGATCCGAGTCCGCCGACAACGCCGAGTGCCGCGTACACGACAAGCTCGATCGGGTGCACGAGATGGTATGGCGTGACATGAAAGAGGGGTTCGTCGCCGAGGACCAGATGCAGTACCAGCCACGCGGTGGTGGAGCTCAGCACGACTGATCCGAGAATTGGCGAGTGCATGTCGCCCATGATTTCTTCGAGCGCAAAGAGCACCGCGGCGATCGGTGTATTGAAGGCCGCGGACAGTGCCGCGGCGCCGCCGACTGGAAGGAGCCACTTCACTTGCGCCTTGCTGAGGCCGAGGCGTCGTGCGACGACCGATGCAATGCCAGCGCCGATATGCACTGCCGGCCCTTCCCGTCCGAGCGCGATGCCGCTGGCGAGCGACGTCACGCAGCACACAAACTTGCCGACCGTTGTCCGGAGCGAGATGCGGCCGCCATGAATGAAGATCGCGGCGCGAGTTTGCGGGATACCGCTGCCGCGCGCGTCGGGAAAGACGCGAAAAATCAGGTAGCCCGTGATGAGTGAGCCGAGCGTCGGCGCGAGGATGCGCCGCCATCCGCCGCCACCCGCTGGGTAGATGTGCGACGCGAGTCGCCCGGTGAGGAGAATGAAGGCGACGACGACTGACCCGACGAGCGCCCCGATGAGGACGCTGAGCACGAGCGCGAGGCGATCCTCTCTACGACGAAGGTTCTCGATCCGTTGCAGGAACCGGGGCAACCAACTGACGGCGGCGGACGACACTGGAATCGTTTTAGCGGTCATGTCTCGCGGATACGCCGTGTCATTGTGTGTCATCCCCCGTATGGATGAATTGAGGTCCAACGTGCGATTGGTAGACATCAAGCGCATTGCCATTGCCCGGACGCCAGTGACGCACAAGATAACGCATATACGGGGCATACCCCGTATATGCTCCAACGACCGTCATTGCCGTGCGTGCGGTCGCAGTTAGCGTGCCTCGCATGGGTGACCAACGGACGTCGAGCGCGCGCTATTTACCGCGCGCATGTCCTGCACCGCGGGACTTCCGCCCACGTGCAGGCGAGGGTGGCTCGTCGGCAAAGAGCATTGTGGCCGGCTCGTCGGCGACGCCCAAAGCGCGATTCAGTGCGGTCAGCGACCTCGCGAGCGCTCGGCACTCGCGCGGGTGCATCGCCCGAAGCGCACCGATGAGTGCGGTGGTCGGCGCCTCGGGAGCGCGCGCGAGCGTTCGCTGCCCCAGCGCAGTAATCCGAATTGCCGCGCGACGGCGATCGGTCGGATCAACGGCACGATCCACCAACCCCTGCGCGCCAAGTCGCTCCACAATATCCGCAACGGAACTTCGGTCGGTCATCGTGCGCGTGGCAAGCTCGCTCAACGAGAGGTAGTCTCCACTGCCGAGTTGCTGCAGTACAAACAGCTGAGCGGCGCCAATACCGGCAGCGCTTTGTGTCCGTTGGGCATGCAGTCGGAGGACGCGGACGAGACGTCGCACGGAGGCCACCGCCGATGCGATCGAGTCGTGTGAGGCGGCGGTCGGCGCGCGCTGCGTGGGGTTCTTGAGTTGTTGGCGCGGCACGTCGCTCACGTTAGGGAACGATCAGCCAGATGGCAACATGCATCCTTCGAAACGATGCGCAGTGTAGCATGGTGCATCATTCGGTCGGGAGTTGCCGGCGACTGGTCCACGCACGTTAATACGGGGCGTCTCCCGTAACTAACGAGACGTCGATCGTATTCCGCGATCGTGGCTGGCATGCGTGGGGATACCAACGCATTCGTCATTCATCAGTGCCGCGCGCTACTGGATCTGGATATAGAGCGGCTGCGGCCAGAGCCGCATGATGTCGCCGCGCGGCGTGGGCGGATGGTCGTTGCGCAGCTTCGTGAACTGCTTCCATCCAGTGAATTGCACCGGTTCGCGCTTGATGTCGCGCCAGTATGTGTCGCGCTTCATCCACGGCGGACCGAAACCGTCCATGTGCATAACGATCTGAACGTTCGGGTCGAGCTCGATCTTCTTCGTGTTCGTCACGCCAGCCGCTGTAAAGCGGTGCACGACGAGGATCTTCGGCGGCAGGTTGTGCTTCTTCACGAGTGCGGACAGAAACTTTGATGCGTAGTTGACGTCGGCGGCGTCGTACGTGCCGATGCGCGTACCGGGGATGCCACCCTTCTTCATCGAGAACTCGGGGTCGATGCCAAGGTGCACATCCGGGCGCACGAGGAACTTCTCGATCCAGGGTAGCTCGTACTGCAACGTGCTCTGTCCCACCTGAAGATCGACGAACATCAGCGCGTTCCGGCTCTTCGCCCAGCCGTAGACTTTCTCGATCATCGCGCTGTCGTGTCGCGTGCGATACCTGCCACTCGTGCCGGGCTGCGCATCGGCGACGAGCACGATGACGTGCAACGCGGGCTGCACGGGATGTGCAGGGTCGACACGATTCCACGCGGCAACTTCCGCGTCGAGCTTT
This sequence comes from bacterium, assembly GCA_040003345.1. Taxonomy (GTDB): domain Bacteria; phylum Gemmatimonadota; class Gemmatimonadetes; order Gemmatimonadales; family Gemmatimonadaceae; genus AG11. The sequence goes on along the minus strand of JBDUCR010000310.1, from coordinate 5,846 downwards.
CGCAGCATGTCGTCGGGCGCGAACTCGCCGAGGATGCCCATACGCTTCGAGAGCGGATTGCCATAGAACGCGACGATGCGCTTCGCAGGGAGGATGCTGCCCGGCAGCGGCTCGGGCGCCTTAAACGGCCAGAGCGAATCGAGCGGGCTCCCGACGTCGCGAAATGCGGGGTGCCTGTCGCCGGACTTTGGACCGAGCGCCGACGGCTTTCGCGGGCGCGTGCTGGTGTCCGTAGGCGAAGCCTTCGCGGGCGGCGGCGGCAGTGTGTCCATCACCGTTGCGCGGCGCGCAGCGGTGAGTGAGTCGACCGTGTCGGCGGGCGCACGCCCAATAGCCGCACGGACTATTGGCGGCCGGCTCGCGGCTAACGCGGGATGAGCTGCCGCCTCCGCCACGCCGACGCGCGGCGAATCATTCGCGCACGCGGCTGCGAGCAAGCTCGCGAGAGCTGCAGCGATGGCGTGAGACCGCGCGCGGGCTCGCAAACGCGTTCGGGGCGGCAACTGTAGTCGAACAGGCAATGAGTTTCGCGCAGGGGGAAGGCAATGCGTGCGTACGGGAAAGTTATGCGCGCGGGCGGGCGTATGAGGGAGTCGCTGGCGTTCAGAGCTCTACGAGGCCTGACCGTTAAACCGCAGCCCTCTCATTCCACGCCTCGCCGCAGTACCTCATTACTGCGCAGTCGTTAACGGGGCGAAGCGAGGATCGCCGCGAATCGCCGTCCACGTGGGGTCCGCGCGAAGCCATTCTGGCGTGACCAAATAGTGATACCGTCGAGCGTCGGAGAGCCAGGCGAGCGCGCGGTCCCGGTCGCCAGCGACGAGCGCAGTGCGGGCGGCCACGTACGAGAAGTACGCGTAAAAGAGGGATTGCCGCGCTTCCGCAGTCGGCCCCTGTAGCGCGAGCCCTCGCTCCACTTCCGTGAGCGCCTCGCGACTGTGCCCTGCGTAGGCGAGCGCCAGCCCACGCATCACGTGCTGCTGCGGGTCACTGGGTGTCGTGCGTAGGTTAACAGCAAAATATCGCGCGGCCGTATCGCCCCACGCTCTCGCCTGTGCCATGTCACCGCTCCAGCCGTACTGCTCTGCACGGACAATGGCCATCGTACTGCGGTCACCACCGAACGTCTCGGGAGAGAGCGTGAGGAGCAGCCGCGCATCGTCGGCGTCCAGGAGCCAGCCCAAGTCGCTGAACATCGCGAGGTACGCAACGATTTTCTCGCGCGGTACGTCGCTCGTTGCGCGAGCAATCACCTGACGCGCGGCTGGGACATCGCCTGACGCGACCTCGGCGAGGACGCGACACTCTATGGCAGCGATGTTCGTGGGTGCGAGGGCGAGCGCTCTGTCAGCCGCCGCGCGGGCTTCCGGTATCCGGTGTAACCGAAGGAGGTTGTACCCATTTACAAACCAGACCTCGACGTTGCGCGGGTCAAGTCGTGAAATCTCCGCCAGATCGCGCACCGCGGCCTCGAGATCCCCTCGCTCCGCTTCGAGCCGTGCCGCCGTGGCACGGGGGCCGATTGCCTGCGGCGCGACCTGTCGCGCACGCGCGATGGCAGTTGCGGCTTGGCTGAGATCGCGTTTGATGGCTAGATGGTACTGCGCAAGCGCGTCGTATCCCTCCCACCGCGTCGAGTCGAGTGCGATTGCACGCTCGGCAGCATCAAGCGCCTTGCGTGCGAGCACAGGGAAGGGCGAGGATTCGAAATAGAGATCACTCGACGATGTCGACAGAGCCGCCCAGGCAATCACCATCGTGCTGTCGTGCCGGATCGCATCCTCGAACTCCGCGATCGCGCGCCGCAGTGTGGCAGGATCGACTCCAGGGTGGTAGATCGCCTGACCACGCAAGTACGCGTCGTACGCGGCGGGGTCGTGCGTTGGCACCTGGGCGAGTCGCGCCTGAGCGGAAGCGCCAATGGCCACCTGCATCGCGCTCGCCACACGACTCGCGATGTCACTCTGAACCGCGAAGACATCCTTCACGGCTGCATCAAACGGGTGCTGCCAGCGGCTCGTCGGCGGATGGCCGTTGTTCGTCACCTCCACGAGCTCGGGACTCACCTGCATACGCCGCGCACTACCGGTACCGGCAAAGCGCACAGTGCCTGTCAGTAAGTAGCGCACGCCGAGTTGGTGGGCGATCAAGTCGGGCGTTGTGTTCTTACCGCGGAATGTGTTCGAGCTCGCGCGCGCGATCACTGTTACGCCTGGAATGTCGGTGAGCTTCCCGCGCACGGCGTCGGTGATTCCGTCGGCGAAGTAGGCGTCGGCCGAGTCGCCCCGGTTCTCGAACGGAAGTACTGCGATACTGTGCGCCGCGGCAGCTGCCGCAGCCGACGTAGCCGCTTGCGTCTCCGCATCCGTTGCGGCATAACGCCGGTGCAGTGCCCATCCGCCAGCAATCGCGGCCACGATGAGTAAAGCGACGACACCGAGTACGGCGCTGCGACGCCCAGCTACCGACTCACGTGAGCCACCGCTATCAGTCGTCGAAATGAGGGTTGGAGCGTCCAGTGTCTTGAGTACCTCACGCGCACTCTGCGGACGATCGGCGGGGTCCTTCTTCAGGCAGCGCATTACGAGCGCGGCCAGATTATGCGGCACATCGTGCCGACGACTCGCAAGAGACGCCGGTAATTCGTTCATGTGCGCGGCGAAGAGTTGATGCGGCGCGCGGTGAGCAAACGGCGCAGCGCCGCTGAGTACCTCGTACGCTACGCAACCCAACGCGTAGATGTCGGCACGGTGATCCGTATCCGGATCGCCCGCTGCCTGCTCCGGTGCCATATAGGCCGGCGTGCCGACGCTCGTCCCCACCTGCGTGAGTGAGCTACCGGCCGCAGTGGTGCGCGACGCACTCACTGCCTTGGCGATCCCGAAGTCTGTGACCACAGCGGCGTCGCCGGAGAGCAGCACGTTCTCAGGCTTGATGTCACGATGTACCACGCCGTGTTCATGCGCATACGCCAGCGCGCGCGCCACGTCGCGGAGCACAGCGACGGCCTCGCCCACAGGGAGTGCGCCATTGCGCTCGAGCCTGGCGCGGAGTGACAGCCCGTCTACGAATGGCATCGTGTAGTACGGGAGGCCATCTGTCTCCCCTGCTGCGAGCAGCGGGACAATGTTCGCCTGCTGCAGTCCCGCGGCGAGCTTGATCTCGCGCATGAAGCGCTCAGCCGAGACGCCGGCGGCCAGGTCGGGTGCGAGCACCTTGACGACGATGTCGCGCTCGAGCGTCGTGTCGCGCACCAGGAAGACCCGACTCATCCCGCCACCGCCCAGCTCGCGCTGTAGCACATAGCTCGTACCCAGCGTAGAGCGCAGGCGTTGCTCGAGGGAGTCGTTCGTCACGGCAGTTGTTGTAGTTGATGCACGCCGGCACTCGAGCGAGAAAGTGCGGGAGCTACCGCGACACCGCTGGCTGCTGGGCGAATATACCAGCGAGTGCATACCGCGCCATCACGCGCCGCGACGACGGGATGTGACGCGGCCTGCCGCGAAGGCGATCAAACGCTCCTTCGCCGCGGCTTCGCGATCGACGTCATCCGCCCACACAATTCGCGGACTGATCGACGACGGGGTAGCGCGAGCGTCAGTGCCGGACTCGTGGCGAAGGAGTGTTGTGGTTGACCATCGTCGCGCTCTCACCGACCTCGTCTCGGCGTTCACCTCTCATCGGGAGAGCGTTAGAAATGGCGGCACGATACTCATGTACGTCGTCACGCTGGTGCGCGGCGTGAGCGACTGGGTTCAACCTCGATCACGCCAAACGGTGCAAGCTATTCACCGCCCTTGGCAACCCGAGCTTCAGCAGCCACATGATGACCAATGACTCGAGCGGAAAGGCCGCGAGTGATTCGTCCGCATCGACCTGCTTCACTTGCGCCGCTAGGGAGCTACACCGCGCTCCCCGCACTGCTTCTCGACAGCGCTTCGCTAGCACGCTCGTGACTCCGCCCCGCGCGACGACACGCGCCGACGTATCGCACCGAACGCGAGCAGTCCCGTGCCCACGAGCATCCACGTTCCCGGCTCAGGCGTGATCGTCTCACCGCTCACAAACCCGCTCACCCCATACGAGATGTCGTTCGGGATCGCATTGGCCACGCCGCCCACGTTGTTGTTATCCGCTCCGAACAACCAGATCGCCGCTCCGTCGCCTGGAGCATTCAGCGCGTTCGTCCCCGTCGTGCTGTACGCCCCGATGGTGAGGCCACTCGTGGTGTTTGCGAGGTCGGCATAGATCGACAGCCAATACGAGCCCGCGTTCAGCGTGAACGGCGAGACGGAGAGCGTATACGTGGCTCCATTGGCCGAGTACGCAGCCGCGCCTCCGGCGACGACGGTGCCCACGCTTCCGTTCGCGACCATGCCGGTCCGAACCTCCCAGTTCAAGACCGACGGCAACGGGCTCACTTGACCGACCAACAGGTTGCCGAACACGGACGTCACGAGCCACGGCTGCCCGACAATGTCGAAATTGTCGAACACCAACTGATTCGGTGCATGGACGCGGACGAGGTTGATACCGCTGGTGTAGGCGTTGTTCGTGTTGAGATCTCCTCCGTAGTACAGCGTCGATTGGGCGGCGGCGGACGACGACGTGGCAGCAATGGCGGCGGCGGCAACTATAATGATGAAACGATTGGACCTGGATGACATAGGCTCCCTCAACGTGGGTCGGGCGGTGTGTTTGACCGCCCGATGATGGTGCCGCACGGTCGCGGCCATGATCGCCCTAACTCCTCGGCGTCTCCGTCAGCGCCGACTGCGCCAAAACGATTCGCGTCCGACCGGCCGTAAACACCAACTGCACGAGTCCGCGGATGGGCGACTCGGGTTCAGGAGGCTCGACGCCGACATCCAATCCGTTCGTGAGTCGGATCAGATTTGATGCCTGCCCCGGAAGCGGCGCCTCCGCGATCGCGTCCGTCAGATTCGTCACGAAGTGCTTCGTGACCGTCCGCCCGCCGGAGACGTACACGAAGGTGAACTCGGCCGTGTATCCGTCGACGCGACGCGCTGCGTTGTAGATCCCGATGTTCACGAGCCAGCACGGATCAATCGTGTTGGGCGCGAGACTGCCACGCTCGATCTCGATGAGCTTGATCAAGGAGAAGCTCACGTTCGCGCTCGATGCCGACGCGCTGGCCGTGGCGACCGGCGTACGGATAGTGGCTGGAGAAGTCGTCGTCGGCGCGGTGGATCCGTCGCTGCATGCGGCGAGCGACGACATACTCAGTGCGGCGAACGCGAGTGCGCGCCAGATCGGACGCTGTGCCACTCTATTCATATGTATGGACCTCGAATTGGTGTACTTGAGGCGGAAGGTGGGGGGCGCACCCATCCCTCGAATGGCGCCGACGAACAGGGCGCAATAGACTGGTCGGCACCATATCGGCACCGAGTGTGAAAGTCCCTAGGTCGATACTAAACCTTCGTAAATCTTCCAAAACGCGATGACCCTGGAGCCGCGCGCGCGCAATTTTCGCTTCGGCAGCTTTGCCGTGGACACGGGACGACGGCTGTTGCTGCGCGGTGGCGCCATCGTGCCGCTCTCGTCAAAGACCTTCGACCTGCTCGTCGCGCTCATCGAAGGACGCGAGGCGCTGATCACGAAGCAGGAGCTGCTCGCGCGCGTCTGGCCAAATCAGTTCATCGAAGAGGGCAACCTGACTGTTCACGTCTCGACGTTGCGGAAGGCCCTCGGAGAGCTACGCGGCGAACATCGATACATCGCGACAATTCCCGGTCGGGGCTACCGGTTTGTCGCCGAGGTGCGTGAAGGAGGAGCAGCTGTGGAGGAGCCGGTCAACCACGACGCGCACGACGCGGCGCCGA
>JBDUCR010000251.1:0-44087 GCA_040003345.1 bacterium | reverse complement strand
GATAGGAGGATAGGAGGATAGGAGGATAGGAGGATAGGAGTTACGCTACTGGAGCACACACAAGGGCACACCGTTCGTTGTCGGTGTGCCTTTGGCCGTTGTTCTAGGATCCTATCCTCCTATCGTCCTATCGTCCTATCATCCAGTATAAGAAATGCCCGAAGAAATCATCAGGGATCCTCTCTGGAACAACATCCGCATCGATCCAGTCGCACTTCGGCTCATCGATACGCGTGCATTCCAGCGACTCCGCTATGTGCGACAACTCGGACTCGCATATCTCGTCTATCCGGGCGCCAGTCATTCACGATTCGAACACGCGCTCGGCGCATATCATCTCGCGCGTCGCACGCTTGGCCTGTTCGAGGAGAACGGTCTCACGAGTGGCCTTGAGCGCAAGGCGTGCACAATCGTTCGCTACGCTGCGCTGCTGCACGACGTCGGGCACTATCCTTTCTCGCACGCACTCGAGGAAATCGGCGCGCTGCACCATGAGGAAGTCGCGCGGCCGCTCGTGACGAGCGGCGAGATCGCCGACGTGCTTCGCAGTGAGCTCGGCGACGACGCGCCGGAGCGCATCATGTCGCTGATCCGTGGCAAGAGCGACAATCCCTTGCAGGGACTGATTTCCGGCTCGCTCGATCTCGACAAGATCGAGTACCTCAAGCGCGACGCGTTCATGTGCGGCGTCAACTACGGCGACATCGACGTCGATCGCCTCATCAACTCGCTCACGCTCATCGACGACACCGAGCGGGGCACACAGATGGTCGGCATTTCGGAGAAGGGCCTTTCCGCATTGGAGTCACTGCTCTTCGCCAAGTACCAGATGTATCGCAACGTGTACTGGCATCACGCCGTGCGCAGCGCGACGGCGATGTACAAGCGTCTCGTGGACGGTGCGCTTCGCGCCGGTTCGCTCAGCGCCGAGGCGCTCGCGGGCTTTACGGATGAAGGATTGTTGCACGAGCTGGCGGCAAATTCGCCAACACCGCTCCTCTCCGCGATGCGCGAACGTCGCCTGTACAAACGGGTGTTCGAGTGTCCCGCCGCGGAGCTTCCACCCGACATCGGCGAATGGATTGCCGACGATCGTGCGCTCGTTGTCGAGGTGGAAGATCAATTGGCCCGTGAGCTCAGTCTGAAGCCTGGCGAACTGCTCCTGGATTATCCGACGAAGACGCAGATGCTCGGTCTCGACATTCCGGTGCTGCGTCGCAATGGAGGCGTGCGTCGACTGACGGCTGCAGGCTGGGAAGGTGCGGTCAATTTGCCGAAGCTCTCGGAGGAGCTCTACGGCAGCGCGCGCTGGTTACGCGTCTTTACAGCGCAGCGTGTGCCGATCGCGCGTGATGCGGTGCTGCGGCTGGCGAGCCTGCCCGCCGACGAGGTGCGCGCGCGATTGGTTCAGGGGAGTGTGCTAAGAGCATAGCGAAGATTCCCACTGCGCTCAGCGCCGACAGACGTCTACTGCCCCTCGGCGAGCTTCTTCTCGCGTCCGTGCGCCTCGGCGAGCTTCCGTGCGATGCCCCGATAGTATCCCGCGTCATCCGGCTTGCCTTGCTGGTCGAGCGAAAGCGCCGCGAGCTCGATGGCGTAAAGAATGTTGCCGAGATAGAGCTGCGCTATCGAGCCGACCGTCTCGTCAACCAACCCTGGGGATCTCCACGGTCTTGCTGTTGTCAGGATCGGCGCCGACTGACTCGATCACCTGGACGATGATCGCCGTGATGTTGTCGAGTCCACCACGTCCGTTGGCTTCCGAGATGAGCGCCTGCACCTTGCGCTCGGGCTCCGCACGCGAGCCAAGCAGTTGTCCGAGACGACGGTCGTCGACCATGCCGGTAAGGCCATCGCTCGCGACGAGGAAGATGTCACCGTTGCGCACTTCGCCGCGGTAGCTGTCGGGCTCGACGTCCTGACTCGCGCCGACACAGCGGGTGATGACGTTGCTGTACGGATGGTAGCGGGCCTGCTCCGGCGTGAGAAACCCCGCGTCTACCTGCTCCTGCACGTAGGAATGATCCTTCGTGATCTGCGCGAGCGTTCCGTCGCGCATGAGGTAGATGCGCGAGTCGCCCACCTGTCCGATCAGATACCGGTTGCCCGAGATCAACAGGACCGACGCCGTGGTACCCATGCCTTGCTTGTCGACTTCAGTGAGCGTGCGATCATGAATCGCACGGTTGGCTTTGCGCAGCGTGTTGCTCACCAGTTTCGGTACGTCATCGCCACTCAGGTCGACGACCGGCGACAATTCGCGCTGGAGAATTTGCACCGCCATTTCGCTTGCCACTTCGCCGGCCGCATGTCCGCCCATTCCGTCGGCGACGATGAAGATTCCGCGGGCCGCGTTCGCATCGACCGCGAAGTTGTCTTCATTGCCGGATCGGATCATGCCGACATCCGTCCGCGCTGCATAGAGAAGCTTCACGCGCGTCCTTTAAGCAGGAAGAACGCCAATGCGGCGATCAGTATGACGGCAACGATCCAGATCCATGCCGGCACTCCGCCGGAGGATTGAACCGGTTCCGGCTCTGATTGCACAGGTGCCGCAAATGGCGGTGTGGGCATTTTGGGTGGGCTCGACGGCGCACGCATCGTCGCAATGGCTCGTGTTCCCTTCGCGTCGAGGTCCGCGGCATTTCCTGCGCCGACGGCCGAGAATCGGAACTTCATCCCTCCGAAGCGTACATCAGGCGAGCCTTCGATGCGTCGCTCGCCGTTGACGCGTGTACCGCCGACATAAGTGCCGTTCGTGGAGTCCATATCGACCACGTACCAGCCATCCTCGCGTCGCTGAAGCTTTGCGTGCGTCTCGCTCACGCTCTCATCGGAAAGACGCACGTCGTTGTGCGCGCCTCGTCCCACGTGACCCAGCGGCGTGCGCAGCTCCCACTTCGTGCCCTTCCCCGGGCCTTCGTTCATGGATTCGAGCACGGCAACCACCGGACGCGGATCCTTCGCCGTGGGCGACGCAATGGGCGTGGTCGGCACCTGGGCAGGTCCCGATCGCGTCGGATTGAGCTGCGGTACGGGCGACGGAGGCGGTGGCGACAGCCGGGGAGCAATCCTGGGCGGAGCGGCGGCGACAGACGAGGCGGGAAGCAGCTCGAGTGCAGCAATCTCGGTCGGCGCGCCTGCTAGTGCCGCGTCGGGTACCTTCGTGACCTCCGCTGCCGGACTTGCCGGTGTTGCCTCTTGGGCCGTGGCCGCTTTCAGATCGGCGTAAAAGCGGAACTCCTCCGTCCCGATGCGCAGCACGTCGGCGCGCGCGAGCCTGTGCGAGCCTTGAACGCGCTCTCCGTTCACATACAGTCCGTTCGCGCTGGTATCGCGCACCATGTAACCCTGCTCGTCGGCGATGATTTCCGCATGGCGACGCGAGACTTCGCTCTGCGCCACCACGACATCGCACGAGGCGTCGCGTCCAAAGACCACGCCCGCATCCGGCACGGAGTACTCCTTGCCGTCCACGAGGGAGACGAGCCGACCTCCAGACGCAGATGTCGCGCGGCCGATACCGCGTTTGGCGCCCATCAGTGAGGCGACGTCACTTGCGCTCACGAACTGCGTCGCGCCGCCCTTGGAGTCATCCGAGTAGCGCAATTCCAGGCCGGCAATCTCCACCTTGTCGCCATGCATCAGCGGCGTTGGCTCGGCGCCGAGTAGCACGCCGTTCACGCGGACGTGCGCCCCATCGTCCGCTCGGCGGATGGTCGGCGTGGGTCCCCCGTCGATCACCGCCTCGACCGGGATCGCGGAATAGCCCGGGACAATGACGTCCGCGTCCTCCCCGGCGCCGATGCGGGTGGCGCCCGTCTTGAGCGGAAACTGCTGATCGTCAAGCTGGAGGACGGGCATTGGGGGGCGATGCGCGGTCAGACTACGGCGCGAACGACACGAAGGGTCTCGCGCCGGGAGCGCCCGGGACCCATTAGGGGCGGAAACTATCCGGCGCTCGGGGGACTGGCAAGCGTGGCGGAGGCCGGTTCCGCGACAGTCCCCTCCCCCGCCTGCAGTCTGTACAGCCGATCATACAGCCCGCCGATGGCTCTTAACGCGCCGTGTGTGCCCCGTTCGCGCACTTCGCCATGATGCAGCACGAGGATCTCATCGGCCTGGATGATTGTGCTTAGCCGATGCGCAATCGCGATGGTCGTGCGGCCTCGCATGAGCTCCGACAGTCCGCGCTGAATCTCCGCCTCTGCTTCGCTATCGACGGCGCTCGTGGCTTCGTCCAGCACGAGAACAGCGGGATCGAGCGCGATGGCGCGCGCGAACGACAGCAACTGCCGCTCGCCGACGCTGACAGACGCGCCCCGTTCACCCAGCACCTGATCGAGACGCGAGGGGAGACGTTCGATCACGCGATCCGCGCCGACGCGCGCCGCCGCAGCGAGAATGGCCGCGTCGTCGAGCGCCGCATCGAGACGCAGATTCGTGCGCACGTCCGCCGCGAACAGAAAGATGTCCTGCTGCACGTAGCCGATGAGCCGTCGCCACTCATCCAGCGGCAGCAGGCGAATGTCGACGCCGTTCGCTGTAATGCGCCCACGCTGCGGCTCGTAGAATCGCAGCAGAAGATTGACAATCGTCGTCTTGCCCGCGCCCGTGTGACCAACGAGCGCGATCGTCTCGTCCGGTCGAGCGACGAAGCTGATACCGCGCAATATCCACGACGGATCGGCGGACGGCTCGCCATAGTGAAACCACACATCCTCGAATGCGATCGTCACCGGCGCCGTGCGATTCGGCAACGGCGCACCCGGCATTGCGACCCGTCGTGATACCGAGTCGTCCAGTGGCGTATCGAGAAGCAGGAAAATCCGCTCGGATGCAGCCATTGCCTGCTGGAGTGTGTTGAACTTGTCGGCAAGGTCCTGCAGCGGCTGATAGAAGCGTCTGAGCAACTGCAGAAACGCCGCCACGACGCCAACGGTCAACGAGCCGGCACCGACGCGTCGCGCGCCTGCAACGAGAAGAATCGCGAGTGCGAGCGACGTAAGAAATTCGATCGCCGGAAAGTAGAGAGCGTAGATCGTGATCGACCTGAGGTTCGCATCGCGATGCGCCTTGTTGAGCGCCGCGAACCGTTCCGACTCGCCGCGCTCGCGCCCGAACAGCTGCACGATGCGGATGCCGGTGATGCGCTCCTGCAGATACGCGTTGATGCGCGCGAGTCGCGTGCGGATCTCACGGTACGCAACACGCACGCGCGACTGAAACAGATGCGACGTGAGATAGACGAGTGGAATGACCGCAAACGCGGCGAGTGCGAGACGCCAGTCCGTCACGACCATCAGTACGGCGATCGCAACCAGCGTGAACAGATCGCCGAGTCCCGCGACGACGCCCGCGGTGAAGAGCTCGTTGAGTGATTCGACATCCGACGTCACGCGCGTCACGAGGCGTCCAACCGGCGTGCGATCATAAAACGCAATCGACAGTCGCTGCACGTGCTCGAAGAGTTGCTGCCTGAGATCGCGCATCACGCGCTGCCCGAGCATCGCGGTGAGCATCGTCTCGCCATAGGAGCAGCCGAATGCAAACACGAGCGACGCGCTGTAGACCAATGCAGCGCGCATCGCCATATCCGCGTCGCGCGTCGGCAACGCGACGTCGATCACACGCTGTGTCAGGATTGGCCCAACGAGCTGCAGCAGCCCCTCGATCATCAACAGCGCGAGCGCGCCTGCCATGAGCAGCCGATACGGACGCACGTAGACGACCAGCCGGCGGACGAGACGGCGATCGTAACGTTTTGCGCTGGAGTCCTCGTCGGAGGCGTGCGGGGAGAGCGACGCGGCCATGCGGAATTGTAACGTGCGGGCAAAGGGCGATCAGATCGCCATGTCCTGACGGCCTCGAGCTCTCGCGCGCGTCGGAGTCAGTCGTGACTGGTACGCGCGTTGCATTAGTGGGCGACGTCTTCCACTCACTCGCAACGGAGGCTGTGCAATGACTATCCTCGCTTGGATCGTGCTCGGATTGATCGCCGGTGCGATCGCAAAAGCGCTCATGCCGGGAAAGGATCCTGGAGGTATCATCGTGACCATGCTGATTGGCATTGTCGGCGCCTTTATCGGCGGCTTCATCGGCAATACGATCACCGGGTCAGGCCTCAATGGCTTCTCTCTGTGGAGCATCATCCTCGCGGTCGTGGGCGCCATGCTGCTGCTCTGGGTCTATCGGCTCACGACGCGTAACCGCGCGACGCCATTGTAAGTGGCCGAGGCGCTCGCTAGCGCTCGCTTAGGGGGTGCAGGGACCCGCGGCAGGTGCCGCGGGTCTCTTGCGTTTCGGATGCTGCGCGGTTGGAGTGCTTGCTCTGCTCGCTTGTTCTCCCTGGCAAGCGCAGCGAGTGCCCATCCTTCAGTGTTTATTCGGGCCGCCACTCGCTAGATTTCGCCGAGATGAAGGACAAGATCATCGTCCGCGGCGCGCGGCAGCATAACCTCAAGGGATTCGACCTCGAGATCCCGAGACGCACCTTTACGGTCGTCACAGGGCCCTCAGGCTCCGGCAAGTCGTCTCTGGCCTTCGACACCATCTACGCCGAAGGCCAGCGACGGTACGTCGAGTCGCTCTCCTCATACGCTCGCCAGTTTCTCGAGCGCATGGAAAAGCCCGACGTCGATCTCATCGACGGCCTGTCGCCCGCCGTCGCGATCGAGCAGAAGAATCCCACCAAGACGTCGCGCTCCACGGTGGGAACCGCAACGGAGATTTACGACTATCTGCGCCTTCTGTGGGCGCGCGTTGGTCATACGTTCTGCCCCGTCTGCGGACGCGAGCTCAAGCCGGATACGGTGCAGTCCGTCACTGACGCCGTCCTCTCCCTCGGCGCGGGCACGCGATTCTACGTTGCAGCTCCGCTCAAGTTGTCGACCGAGGTCTCGCATGAAGTGGTGATCGAGAACCTGCGCGCGCAGGGGTTCGTGCGCATCAGTCTCGATGGCGACGTCGTTCATCTCGACGATCTCGAGACGCGCAACGTCGACGTCACCTTTGCGAAAGAGCTTCTCGTCGTCATCGACCGGCTCATCGTCACCGATGACACACGCGGCAGACTCGCCGACGCGGTTGCCACTGCGTTTCGTGAAGGCTACGGCGACGCCGTCATTCTCCTCACCGAGCCCGTCGTCTCTCCATTCGACGGCGTGCGCGTCACCAGACTGCGGTTCACCGAGCGGTTCGAGTGCCCGAACGACGGCACGACCGCTCCAGCGCCGACCCCACAACTGTTCTCGTTCAACTCGCCGCGCGGCGCGTGCGAGCAGTGCAACGGCTTTGGAGCAATTCTCGAGTACGACGAAAAGCTCATCGTGCCATATCCGGAGCGCACGCTCAGAGACGGCGCGATCGCGCCGTGGACGATGCCGCGCTACGACAACAAGCGCCGCACACTCGCAGAGTATGCGAAGAAGGAAGGCATCGCGATGGACGCGCCGTGGGAGCGATTGCCCGCGAAGCAACGCGAGCGCCTGCTCAACGCGAATGTGCGCGGCTTCAAGGGGATATTTCCTTTCCTGCGCGATCTCGAGGACAAGCGCTACAAGCAGTACATCCGCGTCTTCCTCCGGCAGTATCAAACGGCGCAGGAATGTCCGAGCTGCCACGGCACCAAGCTGCAGCCGGCATCGCTCCAGGTACTCATCGGCGGCCGCAATATCGCCGAGGTGAGCGACTATCCCGTCGGAGCGCTGAGCACGTGGCTCGATGCACTTGCGCTGTCGGCGTACGACCGCGAGGTGGCGGCGCACATTCTCAGGGAGGCGCAGGATCGTGTGCGTTTCCTCTGCGATGTCGGCCTGAATTACCTCTCGCTCAATCGCGCGACGCGCACACTCTCCGGCGGAGAGGCCCAGCGCATCGGGCTCGCCAATTCACTCGGCTCGCGACTCGTCGACACGCTGTACGTGCTCGATGAACCTTCGATCGGTCTGCACTCGCGCGACATGGACCGGCTGCTCAAGTTGCTGCTCCGCCTTCGCGACGGCGGCAATACGGTGCTCGTCGTCGAACACGATCTCGAAGCAATTCGTGCTGCGGATTATATGGTGGAGCTTGGGCCGCACAGTGGCGACAAGGGCGGCGACCTCGTGTTCGCGGGCCCGATGTCACGCGTGAGCGAGAGTCCGCTCACCGGACAGTATCTCTCTGGAGAGCGCGAGATCGCCGTTCCACCGACACGACGTCGTATCGGACCGCAGTGGCTCACGCTCACTGGCGCACGCGAGCACAACCTCAAGAGCGTCGACATCCGCATTCCGCTCGGCGCCGTTACGGCGGTGACCGGAGTATCGGGCAGCGGCAAGAGCACGTTGATTCACGACGTCCTCATGCGCGCGCTCGAGACCAGGCTCACCGGTGAGCATTCCGCGAAGCAGCATCTCGGCGAGAAAGTGGGGGAGTTCGATACGCTCACCGGTTACGAGGCACTCGATGATGTCGTGCTCGTCGATCAGAGCCCAATCGGTAAGTCTCCACGTTCGAATCCTGTCACGTACGTCAAAGCGTTCGACGAAGTCCGTCGCATCTTCGCGTCACTGCCAACGGCGCGACAGCGCGGGTACACGGCGGGCACGTTCAGCTTCAACGTCGCCGGCGGCCGCTGCGAAACGTGCGAGGGCGCGGGCTATCTCGAAGTCGAGATGGTGTTCATGGCCGATGTGTTCGTTCCGTGCGACGACTGCGGCGGTAAGCGGTTCAAGCCCGAAGTGCTCGAGGTGAAGTACTTTGGCAAGAGCGTCACCGATGTTCTCGAGCTCACGGTCGACGAAGCGATTCGATTTTTTCCGTACGAGGAGAAGCTCGGGCAGGCGCTCTGGCAGTTGCAGCAGGTTGGACTCGGCTACCTGCGACTTGGGCAGCCGGCAACCACACTATCCGGCGGTGAAGCACAGCGACTCAAGGTCGCACGCGAACTTGCGCTCGGCGCGAAGAAGAAAGGCAAAAAGATCTACATCATGGACGAGCCAACCACCGGTCTCCATATCGACGACATCCGCAAACTCGCTACGGTATTCGATCGACTCGTCGATGCGGGACATACCCTTGTGCTCATCGAGCACAATCTCGATGTCATCAAGCTCGCAGACTGGGTAATCGATCTCGGACCTGAGGCGGGCGATGCGGGTGGTGAGGTCGTCGCGATGGGTCGTCCCGAAGAAGTGGCCGCAGTGAGTGGCTCGCATACAGGAACCTGGCTGCGCACCGTGCTACCGGACTGGAACAAGCCCTCTGGTGTGCGACGCGCGGAGCACAGCGGAAAAACGCGCGTGGTGGGCCCTTCCCTCCGAAAGCGTGCGAAGGCGTCATAGCCTTTGCGCCGATTGACTTCGCTCCTGCCGCGACTAAATTTGTGTGTCTGTACCGGACTATTCCCCAGTAGCTCAGTTGGTTAGAGCATTCGACTGTTAATCGAAGGGTCGTAGGTTCAAGTCCTACCTGGGGAGCTAAAAGAAAGTGCCGCAGCGCCAATCCTGGGCTGCGGCACTTTCGTTTCTGCTCGACGCCTATTCGACGATGAACTCGCTCACGCGCTCGCGCACGCGGCGCGCCGAGTCGCTCAGCATGTGACTCGTTGCCTCGAGCTCTTCAACCGAGGCTGACGTTTCTTCCGTTGCCGCCGCGACCTCTTGCGCCGACGCGGCATGACTCTGCGCCGTATCGCCCGCTTTGGCGATGGCCTCCTCGACGAGCAGAATCGCTGCCGCGTTGCCCGACACCGCATCAGAAACGCGCGACGACGCGTCTTCCACACGCTCGACAGCCGCCTGAATCTGAGCGAGCGCCTGACGCGCGGCATCCGCCACCTTGGTGACGTCTTTCATCTGCAGGTTGCCGCTTTCGACAGCGCGAGAAGTACCAAGAACGCCTTCGCGAATGCGATTCACGTTCGCCGTCACTTCATGCGCGGCACGCGAGCTCTGCTCGGCCAGTTTGCGCACTTCGTCCGCGACGACCGCGAACCCGCGACCTGCGTCGCCGGCACGTGCCGCTTCGATCGCCGCGTTCAACGCGAGCAGATTCGTCTGCGATGCAATCTCGGAAATCGTCGTCGCGAAATCATCGACCACGCCGAGTGATTCTCGGAGCCCGTTGATCTCTCGTGCACTGCGATCGAACACCTCACGCGCGGCGAGCAACGTGTCCACCGCCTTTCCGATTTCCAGCGCCGTGCCCGTCGCTGACGTGCGGATCTCGCGGCCACGGATCTGACTCTCACGCACCGCCTCGTCGATCGTGCGACCCGACGCCGCGAGTTGCGATACGGCGCTGCCCGCGCCATTGAGCACGTCGAGTTGCAGTCCGGCACCGTGCGCCATCTCGGTCACGGCAGACGCAACGTGCTGCGTGCTGTCCGACGCCCCACCAGCAGCAGCTGCAAGCTCTGCGGCCGCAGCCGCCGTATCATCGGACTGCCGTTTCATCTCGCCAAGCAAGCCACGCAGCCGTTCGCGCGCGTGATCGAAGGCGGTCGCCAGCGCCTCGTATTCCTCAGCGCCGAGCGTCTCCTTCTGAAGATCGCTTTTACGAAGATCGCCGCGCCCCAGCGCAAGAAGATCTCGCGTGAGTGCACTGAGCGGACGCGTCACGGCGCGGGATGTCGTGATGCTCGAGAACACGCCGACGAGGAGTGCTGCAAATATCACGGCAGCGAGCGTTGTGATGTTCTTCCGGAGCAATGCGCTCGCCTCCTTCTGCCGCTCGCCAAGGCGACGCACACCCTCAGCGCGCAGCGCGTCGAGTGTCTTATCCACGTCGTCGAGCGCAGAAGAGGTCTTGGTGAGGATCGCCGTCGCGTCGGCGTTGCGACCGACGGCATTGTAGGCATGCGCCGCACCGATGCCGGCTTCCACCGTGGCCTGCAGCGTGCCGAGGTCCTTGAGCTTCTGCCGCTCGACTGTCGACAGCGCCGCAAGCTTGATCGCGTCGCGTCGCAGATGATCCGCTTCGTCGGCGATCGTGACGTAGCGCGCCTCGTCCTCCGGTCGGTTCGTGCTCAGGTAGCGCATGCCCGCTGCAGTCTCGCGCAGGATACGAAATGCCACCTGCTGCATCGTCTCCTGTTGGAGTCGCAGTTCTTCGACGAGCCCTTCGTTGCGCGAGCCTGAGCTCATCAGGCCAAATCCTGCCAGCGCTCCCGCCACGAGTAACAACGCGAGCGTGACTCCAAAGCCGGCGAGCAGCCGGCCCCTGATCGTGTTGAGAAGGCTCACTTACCCACCTGCACAATGACGACAGGCTTGTTCACCACGTCATGGTTCTGGTCGAAGACGATCGATCCCGTCACCCCGATTACGGCAGGTTTGGAGGTGCCATTGATCGACTCGATGTAGTCCCGAATCTTGGCGCGATCCGGTCCGACGTCGATTGCGGCGTGCCCAATGAGCATGGCGGCGTCATATGACAATGCCGCGCGTTGGTCCGGATCTGTCTTGTACGCTAACCGGTATGCCGCAATGAACGCTTTGGCCTCTGGCGTCGTCGCGCGACGGGCGAGGAAAAAGGCCAGATACCGTGCGTTGGGGAACTCCGCGGCGTTGTCCTCGAGCCCGGAGGCGTCATCGCCACCCATCAGTGGCGGCGAAATGCCCACAGCCTTGAGCGCCCGGAGCAGCAGCAGGGCATCTTCGGTATTTCCCGGAAACACGACCGCGTCCACCTTGAGCTGCTTGATGTAGCCCGCATACGAATCCCAGGGCGTGACGCCGGCGACATACGGGTCGCGCTCGACGACAGCGCCACGCCCTTCTCGATATACGTCGGAAAATGTCTTGGTGAAGTCTCTCCCGTACGCGTCGTTACGATAAATCACGCTCGCCCGGCCCGCGTGCAGCGAGTCGAGCGCGAACCGCGCGACCGCCCGGCTGCCCTGCAGATCGCTGGGGCACACGCGAAACAGCCACCTGTTCGCGCCCGTGAGCGCTGGACTCGTACCTGTGGGCGAGATGAGGACCACACCGTTCTTGCCGCCATTTTTCGAGTCGGCGTACTCGCCAATCGCGTCGAGCGTCGTGCCGCTCTCCGGATGGCCCACGACGCCGACGACCGAGGGATTCGAGCGCAGCGTATCCGCGATACGAATCGGGTCGCTGACGTCTGGAGAGCCCCTGACCATTCGAAATTGTCCACCGCCTTTGCGCGGCGTGCTCGGCGCGTTCAGCTGCGCCACGGCGAGCTCCACCCCATTGTAGACCGATTGCATGCCCGCTCTCTTCGGATCGAGTGCGACTCCGATACCGATCTCGTCGCCGGCAGCTGCGCCACGAGAACAACTCGCGAGAGGCGAGCTCGAAATCACGACTGCGAGCACACCGAGTGCAAAACGAGAGCGAGGAAAGTTGTCGAGCATGCGACGGGGCATAGTGCGGAGGGCGTGGGCGACATCGCCCGACAAGGATAGAGTGCGCGAACCTGATGCTGAAAGCGAGTCGCACACTTGTGGCTTTCGTCTCGACGACCGCGCTATCTTACGCGCAACTACACATCGCCGACTCTCCCCCGCATCGCGCATGGCATCCGCTCAATCGACGTCCACGCAGAAACCCTTGGTGGGCGTGATCATGGGAAGCCGCAGCGACCTGCGTATCATGTCCGTCGCCGTCGATCTGCTCACCGAATTGGGTGTTCCCAACGAGGTAAAGATAGTATCGGCACACCGCACGCCGGAGTGGATGTTTGAATACGCCCGCACCGCCGAGGCACGCGGTCTCGAGGTCATCATCGCGGCAGCAGGCGGAGCCGCTCACCTCCCGGGAATGGTTGCCGCATCGACGATTGTTCCCGTGCTGGGAGTTCCCATCGCGGCCACGCAGCTCAACGGCGTCGATGCATTGCTCTCCATTGTCCAGATGCCAAAGGGAATTCCCGTCGGAACGCTCGCGATTGGTGAGCCGGGCGCAGCGAACGCGGCGCTGTTGGCCACCGCCATTCTCGCGTCGTCGCGCCCAGCCCTCCGCGAGCGATTGCGGGCCTGGCGCGCCGAACGCACAGCGGCAGTGCTTGCTGACAAGGACCTGTCGGCGAAGTCACTCTGATGGTGATCCTCCCACCAGCAACGATCGGCATTCTCGGCGGCGGTCAGCTCGGACGCATGACCGCACTCGCCGCTCGCTCGATGGGCTACGCGGTGCAGGTCCTCGATCCGAATCCCGATTGCGCTGCGCGCCCCGTTGTCGACCGCGTCGTCGCCGCCGCGTTCGATGATCCCGAGGGCGCGGCCTCGCTCGCCAGGGAGTGTGACGTCGTCACAATCGAGATCGAGCAGATCGCGCCGGCCGCACTCGAGGCCGCGCTCGAGCACGCGCCTGTGCGTCCCGGGCCGTCGGTTCTTCGCATCGTTCAGGATCGCGCGCGGCAGAAGGAATGGCTCGCCAAACAGGGAGTGCCCATCGGACGCTACGCCGTCGTCGACTCCGCTGCTCAGCTCGCGGAGGCGGCGCGCACCTTCGGCACCACGTTGTACGTAAAGGCATGTCAGGGTGGTTACGACGGGCGCAGTCAGCTCCGTTTCGAAGCAGACGGTGACGCAGCGGGTGCTTTCCAATCGCTCGGACAACGACGCGCGGTTGCTGAGGAAGGGCTGTCGCTCGCACTCGAGCTGAGCGTGCTGGTCGCGCGCACCACGTCCGGTGACACGGTCGTCTATCCTCCTGCCGTGAACCATCACGAGCAACAGATTCTTGCCTGGAGTGTCTTGCCGGGCGAGCTCTCGCCCGACGTGGTGCGCGAGGCGGAGCGCATCGCGCTGCACATCGCACACGCGATCGAGCTCGAAGGAATTCTCGCCGTCGAGATGTTCCTGGTGCATGACGGTCGGCTGCTCGTGAACGAGCTCGCGCCGCGTCCGCACAATTCCTTCCATGCATCGGAGCTCGCGTGCCCAACGAGCCAGTTCGAGCAGCTCGTGCGCAGTGTGTGTAACCTGCCTCTCGGTGCAACGACGCCGGCTCGACCGGCGGCTATCGTCAATCTCTTCGGTGATCTGTGGGAAGAAGGGCGACAGCCCAACTTCGATCGCGCGCTTGCCGTCGCCGGAACACGGCTGTTTCTCTACGGTAAGGCTGGTGCGCGTCCCGGCCGGAAAATGGGCCATCTCGCAGCGCTCGGCTCGACGTCTCAGGAGGCGCTGCAGCGCGTGCAGCGCGCAGCGCAGGCGCTATGAGCAGCCTCTCACCGGGAACGGCACCTACCTTGCGCCGGTTGGGCGCAATGAATCGTCCCGCCGCCGCCACGACCGCACGCGCAATTCCCTCCGTATCGTCATCGTCCGCAGTAGCTCTCCTTGCGGCACTCGGCGGCGGAATTCTGCTCGGCGTGCGGTCCAGTGCGCGTGGACGCGCGCGTCCCATTGCGACGCTTGCAGGTCTCGCACTCATCGGTGTCGCTGCGCGTCGACCGATCGCCGATGCGCTTCGCAAGGCAGGCAACAAGCGACGCTCAGCCGAGCTTCGCTTCTCGTTCGTCGTCGATCGACCGGTGGAAGAGGTGTTCGCCTTCTGCGCGAACTTCGAAAACTTTCCGCGCTTCATCCACGCGCTACGTGAGGTTCGCGACAACGGTGACGGACGATCGCACTGGTGCGC
This sequence comes from bacterium, assembly GCA_040003345.1. GTDB lineage: Bacteria > Gemmatimonadota > Gemmatimonadetes > Gemmatimonadales > Gemmatimonadaceae > AG11. Next base: position 29,490 of record JBDUCR010000251.1, on the reverse strand, counting down.
GTCGACGCCGAGTGGTGGAGAGATCGAATGGAAGGCGGACACGACGAAGTTCGTCACCAACTCGGTGATCGGCTGGCGCAATAGTCCAGGCGCGCCGATCGCCACCAACGGAGTGCTTCGCTTCAGTCCCGAGGGCACGAGCACGTGTGTGCGTGTCGCGATCGACTATCACGTCTATGAAAGCGGAATGCTCGATGCGCTCGCCGCGCTCGTGAACCGACGGCAGGCAAGCGAGATGGAACACGACATCCGTCATCTCGAGCACGAGATCGCAGTAGCGAACGACGTCACGAGTCAGGTGTAACGACTCCCGCTTCCACGCGGTCACTCGCACGCCGTCCCTGCTGACGTCGTTCCGCGCTCGTGCTGTCGCTCTCCTTCGGCGTGAGATCGACTTCGAACATCCGGAACGTCGGCTTGTCCGGAAAGTGATGCTTGAGCACAGTGATCGACACGTTGTAGACCGGGATGCCCGTGCTGGTTTTGCCTTCCGGCGCACCCTTGTGCGCGTGGCCGTGAAACACCGCGCTCACTTCGAAACGCGTGAGCGGCTCCTCGAGACGGCTGGAGCCGAGCCAGGGGAAAATCTCGACGGGCTCTCCTTCGACGGTTTCGCGAATGGGCGCGTAGTGCAACACGGCGATGCGGTGGTCGGTCGTCAGCCGCGCGAGCGCTGACTCGAGCTTCAGTGCTTCCTGCACCGCCTCCTGCACGAACAGCTTGATGCTCGGTTCTCCCCACGGACCAAGCGTGCCGCGACCAAATCCGCCGGCAAAGCCTTTCACTCCGGCGAAGCCGACGCCAAGCACTTCGACCGCATCACCGTCGAGCAGATGCATTCCTGCGTCGGTGAAGATCGTGCGAATGTCATCCACCTGATCGCTCTCGTAGTCGTGATTTCCGAGCACGGCGACGACCGGGATTTTCACCGACGTGGTGAGATCGCGCGCGAGCACCCGCGCTTCGTCGGCGAGTCCGTAGTCAGTGAGGTCGCCGGGCAGCACGAGAATGTCGGCGCTCTCGGTGATCTGCGCGAACAGGGGCTGGAGCGAGCCCTGCGATGTCTTCGCGTAATGGACGTCGCTGACAGCAGCGATGCGGACGATATTCGGTGGCATGGCGCGCGCTACTGAGAATTTCGGGCCAGCGCGCCGACTGATCTAGCCTGTCTCTTGCAATCGCCTGCGTTCATGACAGGCCAGTCCACTCTCGACGAAGCCGCGCTCGACACCAACGCCTTCTACCGGCGCACGCTGCACGTCCTCAGCGACGCGGCGGTACCATTTCTCGTGGGCGGTTCGCACGCATTTCTGGAGTATTCCGGCATCGTGCGCCCCACCAAGGACTTTGACCTATTCCTGCGTCGAGCGGATATGGAGCGCGCGATGGAGGCGTTGAGTTCCGCGGGGTACCGCGCTGAGCTCACCTTTCCGCATTGGCTCGGCAAGGCGTTTCAACACGACGACTTCATCGACCTGGTCTTCAGCTCCGGCAACGGCATCTGCACCGTCGATGATCAATGGTTCGATCACGCCGTCGAGACACAGGTACTCGGCATGCCGGTAAAGATCGTGCCGTGCGAGGAGCTGATCTGGCAGAAGGCGTTCGTCGCGGAGCGCGAGCGCTTCGACGGCGCGGACATCATGCACATCATGCGCGCTCGCGCCGCCGACATCGACTGGACACGCCTCGACCGTCGTTTCGGTGCGCACTGGCCGCTGCTTTACACCTACCTGGTCTTCTTCACCTTCGTGTATCCCGGCGAAGCGACGCTCTTGCCTGCAACGTTGCTCGACGATCTTGCTGATCGGCATCGCGCGCTTCGCGCCCAGGCGACAGAGGACAAAGTGTGCCAGGGGACGCTCGTCAGTCGGGCGCAGTATCTCGTGGACATCGGCCAGTACGGCTACGCCGATGCTCGCCTCACGCCGCGCGGAAAGATGTCAGCAGAAGACGCGATTTTCTGGACGTGGGCCATCGACCACGTGAAGTAGCCCCGGTCACGCGTGCTGGGTATTGATCTCAGCGCGCCCCCGTTTGTGTTCCCGGCGGTGGAGTTGCAGGCAGCGCGTGAAGATAGAGATAGATCGCGCGAATCTCATCGTCCGTCAGTCGCTTGAGAACCCGCACCGGCATGACAGTGTTCAGCGACGTTCCATCAGGACGCTTTCCTTCGCGCAGCGCCGTGCGAAACTGCTCCTCGGAATAGTCCTTCGTCGGACCAGCCGGCGTGAGATTCGCCGCGGGCGGCCAGTCGGGTGGACCGTCGATGATCTTGCCACCGGCCAGTGCAGGTCCGTGACATCCCTTGCAACCGATGCTTGCGAGATACGCGCCGTATTCCGCCGTTGGCGACGCCGGAACCGACGCCAGATGCAGGCGGCCGTGATCGATCCGCTCGGCGTGCAGAAGCGGCATCTTTCCGGTGACGAACAACGCCCGACCAACTGGGCCCACCGAGGTCGCCGGCTGCTCGTTGTCCACCGCTGGCACCGATTTCACGTACGCGATGACGGCGGCGAGATCTTCATCGCTGAAATTCATGTAGTCGCTCGACGGCATGATCTTGAGCGCCCGACCATCTGGCGCGACACCGTGACGTATCGCGCGCACGAAGTCCACGTCGCTCATCGTGGCGCCGATGCCACCTTTGCCGCGCGTGAGATTCATGGCGTACACACGACCGATTGCAGGGTCGTCGAACATCTTCTTTCCAGCGAGGTTCTCACCGTGACAATCGACGCAGCCACCGAGTGACGTCACGAGATGCGCGCCTCGCGCTACACTGGCAGAATCACTTCGGATGGTGAGCGGCTGCGGGGCGATCGCGTATTGCTTGCGATACCGAGCTTCCGAGACACCGTAGACACCCGCCGCCGTCAGAACTACCAGTGCAACGATGCCGCCCAGCACGTAGCCGAGCCTTTTGAGCCAATGGTTCATAAGTGATCCTGTGCTTGCGTGGCGACGACCGTCGCCATGCGATTCGGTGAAGCTCCACGCGCCTGCTACCGCCGAGGGTAGCCATGTGACGTGGAATTGACAGAATACAATTGGTACCACGCAACGCCCGTCCCGTCCATTGCGACAACGTTCAGAGCTGGGTCGAGGATTCAAACCTCTGCCCGGTTGCCGCTGTCGGACTGGATAGCGCGTCCACCTGCGCTCGCCCGCACCGTCTGCCGAGGATCACCATGCGTCTTTCCCGCGCCGCGCTTCTATTCGCTCTTCCTGCCGCGCTTGGCGCGCAGCAGGCCGAACGTATCACGCTCGATGGCCGTGAGGTGGCCGTGTACAATCTCGTCGGCAGACTGCGCGTCGAAGGCGGCACGGGAGATCGCGTGATCATCGAGGTCACACGTGTGGGTCGCGACGCCAGCCGCCTCAAGCTCGAGACGGGTGACGTCCGGGGTCGCATGGCGCTCCGCATCCTGTATCCAGAAGATCGCATCTATTACTCCGACACGAACTGGAACGGTCGCTCGTCGTTCAGCGTTTCGGACGACGGCACGTTCGGCGATGACGATCGCGGCTCCGGTCGTCGTCGCATTGAAGTGAGCAGTCGTGGCGATGGACTCGATGCGCATGCCGATCTCCACGTCATCGTGCCGAAGGGCAAGAGACTATTTCTCCGACAGGGCATCGGCGAGACGACAATCGACAACGTGGACGGTCACCTCAGCGTCGACGTCGCATCGGCGCACACGCGCGTGTCGCACATGCGCGGCATCCTTTCAGTGGCAACGGGTTCGGGCGGCGTCGACATCACGGACATGACGGGCGATCTCAACCTCGATGCCGGTTCCGGCGGCGCAACACTGGATGGAATTCGCGGCGGAGCGCTTCGAATGGACGTCGGATCGGGCTCACTGCGCGGCCGCATGATCGACGTCACCGAACTCACGGCAGATGTCGGATCGGGAGGTGTGCGACTGTCCAGTGTGAAGACGCCGAAACTGCATCTCGAGGCAGGGAGCGGCGGCAGCGACGTCGAGATGCTCTCGTCACCGGATGATGTCTCAATCGAAGCCGGGTCTGGTGGCGTCACGCTCCGCATGCCGTCCGCTACGAATGCCGCAGTGGACATCGAGACAGGCAGCGGTGGCATCGATACGGACTTTGAAGTGAAGCTCTCGCGCATCGAGAAACGCGCGCTGCACGGCACCATCGGAAGCGGAAGGGGTCGCATCCGTATCGAGGCCGGGTCCGGCACCGTGCGTCTGCTGAAGAGCTGAGTCACCGCGACGACCTAACCTGCCTGACTCAGCTCCACGCCATCGTCGCGATAATCCTTGAGCTTGCGATAGAGCGTGCGCCGATCGATGCCAAGGCGGTCGGCGGCGCGGCTCTGGTTTCCATCTTCCTGCAACAGTACGTGCTCGATGTACCGCCGCTCGAGCTGATCCAGCGTCCACGTCGCCGCAATCGGCACGCTGAAGTTCGCGCCTGTCTCCGGATGCGCCACGGCAGGCAGCGCTTCCCCTGCTCCATAGACGTCACGCTCGACGCGATGTTCGAGCTCGCGAACGTTGCCCGGCCATTGCTGCGCCATGAGCGTCATGACGGAGTTCGCCGCCGGCGCCGTCGGCTCATGTCCATGCTCGAGCGCGAGTCGCAACCGAAAGTGCTGAACGAGAAGCGGAATATCGCTGCGACGCTCTCGCAGCGGAGGCACAACGATGCGATCAACGGATACGCTGCCAAGAAGCTCGTCGGCACGCGCGCCCAGTGCTCCCGACACATCCGGATCGCGTGCCATCAACACGAAGCGCACATCGAGTGAGACAGGTGTCTGGCTTCCGAGCCGTATAGCGGTGCGCTCGACGATCGCTTGCGCAACACGCGTGCGAAGGCCCGCGCTGAGCGCCGTACAATCATCGAGTACGACAGTGCCACCGCGCGCTGTCTCGAGCAGCCCGACGCGACCGAGCGTCGCCGACGATCGCGCAACGCCGAACAGTTCTTCGAGCAACGTGTCCGCGTTGTTCGAACAGCGGACGAGCAGATACGGTCGCGTCGCACGCTCGGAGAGGTCGTGAATGAGGCGTGCGACAATATCCTTGCCAACTCCCGCTTCGCCGGTGACGAGCATTGTCCGCTGCGACGCGGCAGCGCGACCGACACGTTCGCGGACGTGTGCGATTACGCTCGACCGTCCGATCAACGCCGACGCAATTCCATCCAGAGCACGCGACCGTAACAACGCGAGCTCTCGGCGCATCACTCCGTCGCGCACCGCGCGATCGATGACGGCGAGCACCGTTGCCGACGATGCATCGTGCGCAAGCAGCTCGTACACGCCCCAGCTTTTTGGCGGCGGTACCGAGACGGTTGCATCCTCGATTCGCGCGATGACGTGCGCGTGATCCGCCTCACCAAGCAGTTGCGCGATTTCCCCCGCGTCGTTGGCCGCGACGAAGATCACGTCCACAGGGACGCGCTCGAGCGCCTCCAGGGCAGCGCTGATGCTCGCCGAGTGCGTGGACTCGAAGCCGGAGGCGCCGAGCAAATCCTGCAGAGCACGCGCGCGCTCGATGTTCGTATCGACTACGAGAACGCGTGGAGCCGAAGCCATGGATTGAATCGCGACGAAGGGGTGAAGTCGCGATTGAGTATCGGCGCGAGGCGATCGGGATGTGAGCCCGATGCGCCTCGAGGACGGCCTACGAGGCCACCTGCTCCGGTGCGAGTCCGAACCGCCGGTTTCGACTGCGGAAATCGGCGAGCGCTTCCGCGAGATCCTCCGCGTCGAAGTCAGGCCACATCTTCTGCACGAAGAGCAACTCCGCGTACGCGCACTCCCAGAGGAGGAAGTCGCTGAGACGCTGCTCCCCGCCTGTGCGCACGACGAGATCCACTTCGCGCGCCGGGATGGCATCGTGATCGACGCGCGCGAGGAGTTGCGTGAAGCTCTCGCGCGAGACCCCTTCGCTGCGCATCGCTGCCGCGGCACGCAGCATGGCGTCGCGCGCCGAGTAATCCACGGCAACGCGGAGATGCATGCGCGAGCCAGACGTCGTGATCGATTCTACCTGCTCGACCGTATGTCGCAGCGACGACGGGAGCCGGTCGCGACGACCAAGGATCGTGAGCCGCACACCATTCTCCAGGCATCGCTTCGCCTCACCGAGCAACGCTCGGCGAAAGAGCCGCATGAGCGCAGTGACTTCAGCCGGCGGACGCTTCCAGTTGTCGGACGAGAACGCGTAGAGCGTGAGTGTCCCCACGCCCTCGCGCACCGCGGCCTCGACGATGTCGCGCGCCGTGCGAAGCCCCGCTTCATGGCCCGCTGAGCGCGAGAGTCCGTGCGCCGTGGCCCAGCGGCCGTTGCCGTCCATGATGATGGCGAGATGCGGTCCGGTGAAGTTCGTGTGTGCAACCGGTCCCGAGAGTCGTGACGTCTGCATCGTACGGTCAGCGCTCCCGGGTGGCGCGGATGAGCGCCTCCATATGGTCCAGGTAGCGCTCGAGTGCACGGCGCCCCGTCGTCGTGATGCGGTACTCCGTCTTCGGCACGCGTCCCTCGAACGACTTGGTGCAGGTCACGTAACTGGCATCCTCGAGCTTGCGCGCATGCACGCTCAAGTTGCCGTCCGTGGTCTGCATCAACCGCTTGAGCTCATTGAACGTGAGCGACTCGTTCACCGCGAGCGCACTGACGATGCCAAGGCGAAGACGCTCGTGGATGAGGCGGTCGAGCGCGAGCGCGCCCTGGTTGGAGCCAGCCGTCTCTGCGATCTCGCCACCGTTCACCGACCGCAACGTCTGCGTGGCCCGCGGACGATCGTCCCCCGCTTCACGCGCGCGCTTCGTTGCTGCGTTGTTCTTAGCCACCGTGCCTCCGAGCGATCAACGTACCGAAGAGAAGATGAAGTCCGCCGAACCCTGCGACCATGCAGGCCGTCGCCCATGAGGGCGGCGCGAACAGCGCGACTGTACCGACGACGATGAATGCCGTTCCCATGAAGGGAACGATGCGAACCGAGAACGTGCCCGCCGCGATGACCCCGACGCCATAGAGCAGCATCCAGACGCCAGGCAGCAGCGGAAACAGACCACGCTCGAAGAAGAGCAGCGTGAGCAGTGCACCGACGAGCATCGGCGGGGCGAAGCTGAAGACGATTTTTCGTGCCGGCTCGGACCACAGCGGCAGTTGCGCCGCGCGTGCCTTGAGTGCCATCGTATACACCGAAATGGCGACGGAGAGGCATCCTTCGCAGAGCCAGATGAAGAGCCATCGGGTTGGGCTCTGCGTCGCAGTGGCGAGCAGCGCTGCGGCAATGGCGGTGCACCCGGTCAGCACCATGCCCCATCCGGAAACGGCAGTGAACGTTGCCGCCGCTTCCATCGTTTGTCTGATGTAGCGGAGGTTGTCCATCGCCCGTGCGTGCATCTCGGGCGGTTCGGTTGGCCGAAGGGGCAGAACGCGTGTCATGGGAACATGATGCGGAGAGTCCACGGGATTGTCAAGTGCTTTGTACCATAAAGTGCGTCCCTATACCGCGCCAACATCCAACGCTTCACCCGTGCTCAGCTACGGGCCGCGCCTTCGCCGCCGATCGCGCTCGGGCCCGGAGGCGGATCACTCGCCGGGAAACTCTGCTCGCTCATCGAGTCGACGCGCCTCTCCTCAATCCGATTCTCGAACTCTTTCACCATCGTCGCGCAGAACTTCGGAAGATCGTCCGGCTTCCGGCTCGTAATGAGACGGTCGTCCACACGGACGACTTCGTCCACCCATTGGCCACCAGCATTGGTGATATCGGTCTTGAGGGAGGGCCACGACGTGAGCGTTCTGCCCGCCACTGCCCCGGCCTCCACGAGCATCCACGGGCCGTGGCAGATGGACGCCACGGGCTTGTCCGCCAGCATGAACTCGCGCACAAACTGCACGGCGAGCAGATCCGTGCGAAGCCTGTCAGGATTCGCGACGCCGCCGGGCAAGAGGAGCGCGTCATAATCACTGGGACGCACGTCGGCGATCAGCTTGTCCACCGGGATGCGCGCTCCCATTTCGTCGTGGTTCATTGCCTGGATCGACGGTCCTTTCGGAGCGATCAGGTGCGTGATTGCACCGGCTGCGTCCAGTGCCTTGCGCGGGATCTCCAACTCCACCTGCTCCACACCATCCGTCGCCAGAATGGCGACTCTGCGGCCCTGCAATCCGGAATTCATTCGACGCCTCGCGTGTAGTACGTGACATCTGAAACTGTCATGAACCGTGCCTATTCCGGGGCCCTACCGATAGGGCGGCTAACCGACCAAGCTTGTCATCGTGCCCCTTCTTCCACTTCACGGCCACGCCAATCTGCGCGCCCGCTTCGACGAGGCGATCCGACGCGACGCGTTGCCCGGGTCGCTCCTGTTCCATGGCCCGCTGGGCGTCGGGAAACAGCGGCTCGCCCTCTGGCTCGGCCAGCGCCTGCTCTGCACTGGCGCCGAGCCACGCCCCTGCGGCAGTTGCCAGCAGTGTCGGTATGCGCTGGCCGGCAATCACCCGGACATTCACTGGTACTTTCCGCGGCCGCGCCTCAAGGGCGGCGATGCGTCGCCATCCAAAATCGAGGACGATTTTCGTGAGGCGATCGGCGAGCGCACGGCCACTGGCGTCTATTCGCCGCCGGCACCGGAGGAGGGCATCTACGTCTCCACCATGCGCGCAATCGTCGCGTCGGCGGCCATGGCGCCGGCGATAGGGGCGAGGAAGATATACATCCTCGGTGAAGCCGAGCGCATGGTGTTGCAGGAGGGGTCGGAAGATGCGGCCGGCGCGTTTCTGAAACTGCTCGAAGAGCCACCGGCGAAGGCCACGATCATTCTCACCACCAGCGAGCCTGGTGCACTGATCCCGACGATTCGCTCACGGGTCGTGGCGGTTCGCGTCCCGGCACTCGGTCCCACCGACGTCGATGCAGTGTTGGCTGAGCCGGCAATGCAGGACGCGATTGCCGCGGCTGGCGGTCCGAAGAAGCTCGACGAGCAACGACGGGTGTCCAACGGAGCGCCGGGTGCGCTCGTGGCCGGAGCGGAATGGGCTGCGGCGATCGTTCGTGCGCGACGAATGCTCGATGCCGCAACAAACCGGGACCGGCAGGATCAGATGCGCGCTGCTCTCGCCCAGGGATCCAGTAAGGCGCGCGGCGCATTCAGTACCGCTCTCGACGCCTTGACCACCGTGCTCCACGAGCGCGCACGAGCGGCAGCGGAACGGGGCAATGGTGCGGCGGCACGCGCGGCCGCGCAGGCCATCGACGAAGTGGAGAAGGCGAAGGAACGGGCGGCGAAGCTCGTGAATCCTCAACTCATCACGAGCGAGCTGATTCGGCAGATCGAGCGATTGAGCGCATGACGAACGAAGCGGATGGAAGGCTCTCACACGTGGCGCCGGACGGTAGTGCGCGCATGGTGGACGTGAGCGCCAAGGCGGACACCGCCCGTATGGCGCGCGCCACTGGGTCAATCGTCATGGCGCCGGCGACGCTTGCAGCCATTATCGACAATACGCTGGCCAAGGGCGATGTCCTCGGGGTGGCGCGGCTGGCGGGGATCATGGGGGCGAAACGGACGTCCGATCTGATCCCGCTCTGCCATCCGATTGCGCTCACGGACGTGGCAGTAACACTTACCCCCGACGAAAGGCTTCCGGGCGTGCGCGTCGAAGCGACCGCGAGGACCACTGGCAAGACCGGCGTCGAGATGGAGGCGCTCACGGCGGTGAGCGTCTCGCTGTTGACCGTGTATGACATGGCCAAGGCGCTCGATCGGGGGATGACGATTGGCGATATATCGTTGGCTCAGAAGTCGGGAGGGGTCGGAGGCGAATATGCAAGGCTTGATGGCACGTCCGTTGCCCCTTAACCTGATGGAGCAGCGAGCTGGACATCAGGACATAACCCTTTACCAGGGTTCGACTTATGAAAACACTACGAGGCACGTACGTGCATCGCGGGGATCGACTGCGACGACGCACCCGCGTAAAACAGACCCTTCTGGCAGTATCGTTCTTTGGCGCAATGGCGTTCCTGCTGGGTAACCGCAAGCCGACCGCTCCAGATGCAGAAGCAGCTCAGGTTTCTACGCATGGCGGTTTTCACATCGATGTAAGCACGGACAAGAGTCTCGCAAATCAGCTGGATTCCGCACGCGGTGAGCTCGAGCTGGCCCGGACGCAGCTGGACCGGGCGAACAAGATCATCGGGTTTTCGACGCAGTATGGTATCGACGCCAAGCTGACGAGCAGCATCGTCGACGTCGCGCAGGCAGAGGGCATCGACCCGGAAATCGCCTTCCGGCTGGTCAAGCTGGAGAGTGATTTCAACGTGCACGCAACAAGTCCTGTGGGAGCGGTTGGCCTGACGCAGCTCATGCCGTCGACCGCGCGCTTCTACCAGAAGGACATCACGGTTCAGAAGCTCTACAATCCAAACACCAATCTTCGGATCGGCTTTCGTTACCTCCGCGGTCTGGTGGACGAGTACGGCGGCAACATGAACACGGCATTGCTCGTGTACAATCGCGGGCCGGTAGCGGTGGCCAAGTCACGCGCGGCGGGCAACAATCCATCGAACGGATACGATCGGATCCTGACCAAGGGTTATCACGGAAAGGGCACGGTCGACTAACGCGACGTCGGAGCTCGCTCGCAGCGTTCGCGGAACAACAACAAACGAAAAATGCAGGATCATCGCTTGATGATCCTGCATTTTCGTTTTCGGTTGCTCCCGATGCGGCGCGCCGCGCGCTAGGTCCGGATCTTACCCTTTGGCGTCTTTCTCGCTTTGGCGGTCGTCTTTGCCTTGGCATGTCCGGATTTGACTGACTTCGCACCCTTTGTCGATGCCGACTTCACCCGCACTTTGCCCGCCGATGCACCGCTGACGATGAGCGATTGCCCTGGGAAGATCATCGGCTTCCGGAGCCCGTTGAGCTTCATCAGACGGTCCGAGCTCGTGCCGTACTTCTTTGCGATTGCACCGATCGTCTCGCCCTTCTTCACGGCGTGAACCGTCATGTGCTTCGTGCTGCTCGGATACTTCTCGATGGACGGATCGGGAACGGTCAGCGCCGCCGACGCGACCGCGGCAGTCGGAAGAAGTACGACCTGCCCTGGCGAGAGGCGTCCGCTCTTGAGTCGCCGCAAACCTGGATTGAATCCCATCACGGCCGCCGTCGAAATGCCGTGGGCCTGCGCGAGCCGCTCTGGCGTATCGCCTTTTTTCGTCTCCACGGAGTGCGTGGCGACCCGATCTGACTTGGGAAGCTCGGCAAATACGGAATCGAAGCCGACGGAATTGCCGACCGGCACCCGCACCTGATACGCATCCTTCGGCGGAGTCATTCCACGCAGCAGCTGTGGATTGAGCTCACTCAGCACGGCGGTTGAAACGCCTGCCGCCTTCGCAACTGCCGCAAGCGGCGTACTCGCCGGCACATGGACGGAGTCGTATGCGAAGGGCGGCCGAGGGTGAAGCTCCATGCCGTAGCGAGCCGGCTCCTTCGCGATCAGCGCCGCCGCGATGAGCTGCGGCACGTATTCACGCGTCTCATTCTTGAGATAGTCTTTTTCCGCGAGAACGAAGAAAGCATCCTCACCCTGTACGTTCTCCATGTCGCTGGCGTAGCGCGTGATTCCGCGCGAGACGCGTCCTGGCCCGCCATTGTACGCGGCGGCAGCAAGGTAGAGCGATCCAAACTGGTCGCGCAGTCCTCTGATGAAGCGAACCGCCGCTGACGTCGACTTCACGGGATCCCGGCGCTCATCGACCCACCAGTCCACGCGCATGCCCATGCCGCGCGCAGTGGACGTCATGAACTGCCACATGCCGACAGCGGCGGCGCGGGAGTATGCGTTGTTGTCGAACCCACTCTCGACCAGCGCGAGGTAGTACATGTCCTCGGGGACTCCGCCGGCTTTCATCCTGGCGCGGATCATCGCTTCGTAGCGCGTGCCCCGCTCCAGGCGCTCGGTGATGTGTTCCTTTGCCCGGCCGGTGAACAGCGCGACGTAGTGCGCGACGCGATCCTTCGTCTCGTACGAGCGCACATCCATGTCCCACCTTGGCTCGGCGGCAACGGAATCGGCCGGCGCTTTCGCCACGGGTGCGATGGCGAGTGAATCGCCAAAGACGTCCAGCGCTCTGCGTGAAATGTCCGACGACGTGACCGAGGCGCTCTCCGCGCGCACGACGGGCGGCGGGGTCGGAACACCGGCGGGAATCACGGTGTGCCGCGAAACCGTGTCTGCCGACTGTCCGCGCGCGTCCTGCGGCTGGAGCAGGCAAAACGAAACGACAATCGCGCCGAGAATCGGGGAGCGGTGCTTCATGTGCATTCTCCGGTGAACTTCGCCCTGAGGCAATGATGGACGGCGGGCGACAACGTTGCGACCAACCGGATACTAGCGGGTAAGGAAATACGTTCCGAGCACGCGATTCGTGGCGTTGAGTACGGAGAGCGCCGCGCCTCGGACCAGGTCTCCTTCGGCGAGATAGCAGCCGAGCAGCCGGTCAGGACCGGCGTCGCCATGTTGCTTGAGCGACGTGATGACGACGTTCGCGTCGAAGGCTCGGACGACCTTCACGCCGATCAATTCGAATGTGATCGAGCGATCGGTGAACGTTTCGAGGGCACGAATGGCAGCTTCAGCGCCAAGTCGGGTATCGCCGGCGGGACTCGCCTGTCCATTGACGACGCCTGTAACCTGCTCGCCCTGCCCGAATTCGAGGGTAACCCGGCAGGTGACGTTTCCGGACGGCGTACGGTCGAGTGCAAAGCTGGAAAATCGGAGCCGCTCCTGCTTGCCGACGGACGCGGCAGCGGCAGCTGAATTGTCCGATCGATTGTCAGGCATCATCGCAGCCATCGACGTGATGTGTCGGAGTGTCCGAGAGCACATGCGGGGCGACATCGCCCTGTCGTGAGAACGAGCCAATGCGTGAAAGGCAACTCGGGTCCGCTTTCGTCCAGCGGTGAGTCGCCTATATTCGGCCCCATGAGAGCTCACTTGGCCGTGACGGCAGTCACCCTGCTCGCTTGTCTGTTCAAAGCGGCACCGGTGAAGGCTCAGAACGCGCGATTGGAGAAGCTTCGAACGCAGATCGAGCAGCGCATTTCTGCCGTTCCGGGTGCGGAGGTCGCCGTGAGCTATCGGCATCTTGGCTCGGGCGAGACGCTCGACATCAAGTCGGACGTGAGCTTTCACGCCGCCAGCACCATGAAGATCCCGGTGATGCTCGAGGTGCTACGCTCGGTCGAGGCCGGGCGCATCTCGCTCGATCAGGAGGTGCTGCTGGTCAATCGCTTTCACTCGATCGTCGACGGCTCGCCTTACGAGCTGGATCCTGCGGTCGACAGCGACTCTTCCGTCTATGCGCGTATCGGAACGCGCGTCCCCGTGCGCGAGCTCATGGAGCGCATGATCGTCCGCTCGAGCAACCTCGCGACCAATGCGCTCATCGCTCTGGTTGGAGCTGAGCAGGCGAACGAGACGGCACACGCGCTCGGTGCGACGCACATGCGCGTGCTGCGTGGCGTGGAGGATGGCAAGGCGTTCGCCGCCGGACGCAACAACACGACGTCGTCGTCCGACCTCGCGATTCTGCTGCAGCGGATCGAGCGCGGTGAAGCGCTTCGTCCCGAGAGTGTACGGCTGATGAAGGACATCCTGCTGCATCAGGAGTTCAACGACGAGATCCCGGCCGGTGTGCCTAAGGGAACACCGGTCGCGCACAAGACGGGCTCCATTACGGCGACCCTGCACGATGCGGCCATCGTTTACCCGCCGGGACGTGCGCCGTACGTGCTGGTCGTGTTGACGAGAGCAATACCGGACGAGAAAATCGCAAAGACGCTCATCGCGGACATCTCGCGGGCGGTGTGGACGCATGCCGTGGATGATGGCGCAATGTCCGCACAATCGGGCAGGCAGTGAAGGTCGCCTTTGGGTGCGATCATGCCGGTTGGCCACTTCGCGCCAGGCTGATGAAAGAAATCTCAGCGTTCGGCCACGAGGTCGTGGACTGTGGATCGGCGGAGATGGTCGCGGGCGACGACTATCCAGACGTCGCCGCCGCGGTTGCGCGCGCGATCGTGGACAAGCGCGCGGATCGGGGAGTAGTGGTGTGCGGCAGCGGTGTGGGAGCGGCGGTTGCGGCGAACAAGATTCCGGGCATTCGATCGTGCATGTGCCACGACTCCTTCTCGGCGCGTCAGGGAGTGGAGGATGACGACATGAACGTCATTGCATTCGGGGCTCGGGTGATTGGCGAGGAGCTGGCGGCGGATCTCGTGAAGGATTTTCTGGCCGCAGGGTTTTCCGGCGCCGAGCGTCATCGCCGGCGATTGGACAAGATCCTTGCGCTCGAACGGCTGGCGCTCGAAGGGAAAAAGCTCTGAGAGTCGTTCTTGGCGGCGTCGGCGATCTTTGCTAGCTTTGCATACATCGAGATGGTGCAGTTACCATCGTTCCTACCTCTCCGCCGCCGCGTGGAACCCACAGCAACAGCTGGTCACACCGTACTCCTCGTCGAAGACAACGAGGACAATCGAATCATATACTCCACCGTACTTCGGCACGTGGGCTACAACGTGATCGAGGCGGAGGACGGCGTGCAGGCCGTTGCGCTTGCGCGCAGCGCGCGGCCGGATGTGATTTTGATGGACATCTCGATTCCGCTAATGGATGGCTGGGAAGCGACGCGCATTCTGCGTCGTGATCCGGCTACGAGCGCGATTCCAATCATTGCGCTGACGGCACATGCGCTGGCCGATGACCGCGAGCGTGCGGTGCAGGTCGGATTCTCCGCATATCTCGCGAAACCGGTGGAGCCTCGTGCGGTCGTCGCGGAGGTTCGTCGCTGGCTTGCCAACGGAGACTCGACTGACGGAACATGAGCTGACGCTGTCGCCGCGTCGCTTGAGTCCGCGCTGGCGACTGACGTTCGAGCTGGGAGCATCGTACATCGCAGCGTGGCTCACCGGCGTCGGATTCGGCTATGTGCTGACGCGCACGAACAGTTGGCGACTGGGTGCGGCGTGGGAGCGATGGCTGCTGACGTGGATGCACGAGCATGCGCTGCCGTATGTGTTCGATGAGCTCATGCTCGCGATGCCGTACGTCGGCACGAATCTCACGATGCTGCCGCTGATGATCGTGGTCTCGCTGGTGTTGTGGCGGAAGTATCACCAGCGGTTGATCGCGATTCAGCTGCTCGTCGTGTCGGTCGGTTCACTGTCGCTCAACCCGGCGATGAAGCGTCTGCTGGACCGTCCGCGGCCCGCGCTGTTTCCTCTTCGCGGCATGTGGACGTGGGCGTCGTATCCCAGCGGGCATCTCATACTTACGACCGCGCTGTACTTCACGGTGTCGTTGATGCTGTATCGGACGCGAGGATGGCGCTGGCCGTTCTACGGGTCGACGCTGGTCATCGTGCTCACGGCGTATTCGCGTGTGTATCTCGCGGTGCACTGGCCAACCGATCTCATAGGGGGACTGCTGATCGGAATCGTGTGGCTGTTCGGGACGTGGACAGCGTTTACGCGGTATCGGCGTGCGGTGAAGAAAGGAGACCTGGCGCGGCGAATCTCGGATCGTTGAACGGCAGGAGGAGCCATCGTTCGACAATGGCTTCACGCACTCGCGATACGGGTTTAGTCTCCAGCCGCCTCGGGTGTCATGCCGGCGGCAGTGACGCGCTCTGACTTACGCCAGCCACGACGACCGACCCACGTCTGCAACTCGTCGAGATAGGTGTAAAACACGGGCGTCACGTACAACGTGACGAGCTGCGAGAAGGCCAGGCCGCCAACCACTGCGACGCCGAGTGGACGTCGGCTCGCTGCACCGGCGCCCCAGCCGATGGCGATCGGCAAGGCGCCCATCAGCGCGGCCATCGTGGTCATCATGATCGGACGAAAGCGCACGCTGGCTGCCTCGACGATCGCGACGGACGGCTCGCGATTCTCTGCGCGCTGCACGTCGAGCGCGAAGTCGATCATCATGATCGCGTTCTTCTCGACGATACCGATCAGCATGATCATGCCGACGAAACCATACACGTCGAGATCGAGGTGGAAGATCATCAGCGTGACGAGCGCGCCGAACGCCGCGAATGGAAGGCCCGAGAGAATCGTGATCGGGTGGATGAAGCTCTCGTACAACACACCGAGAATGACATAGATCACGAACACCGCGAGAATCAGCAGCACGACGAGACCCTGTTGTGTCGAGAGAAATGCTTCGGCGGTACCAGCGAAGCTTCCCACTACCGTCGCAGGAAGAATATTCTTCGCCTCCTTCTCGACGTCACCGAGCGCGCTGCCGAGCGACACGCCGGCGGCGAGGTCGAAGGAGATGGTGACTGACGGAAGTTGTCCCGAGTGATTCACCGTCACAGGGCCGACACCGACGTTGAACTTCGCGACGGCGCTGAGCGGGACGACTTTCCCCTGCGTCGAGCGCACCCAGAGCTTGCCCAGTGACTCGACGTCCTGCTGGAACTCGGGCAACAACTCCATGACGACCCAGTAGTTGTTCGTCGAGGTGTAGATGGTCGAGACCTGCTTCTGACCGTAGGCGTCGTACAGCGTGTTCTCGATTTCCGACGCCGAGACGCCGAGCTGGCCGGCCTGTTCGCGATCGATGTCGACAGTGACTTGTGGATTCTCGATGAGCAGGTCGCTCGTGACGTTCGCGAGTGCGGGCAGCTGGCGCAGTCGTGCCTCGAGCTTGCGTGCGGTCGCGTTCAGGAGATTGATGTCGCCGGCGAGGAGCGTGTACTGATACAGGCTCTTCGACGCGAGGCCACCGATTGAGATCGCCGGCGGATTCTGAATGAAGAGCGAGATGCCGCCGACATCGAGCGCCGTCTTCGAGAGATCGCGCGCGATCTCCTGCGCGCTGCGTCTGCGGTCGCTGAGTGAAACGAGGTCGATCGTGAGCTGGCCCTGATTCGCTGCGGCCGTGGTACCGATCGCTGACGTGACGGAGCGGACGTCGGGATCCTTCGCGATCTGTGCGGCAATTCGCTGCTGATGCTCGATCAATGCGTCGAACGACACGCCCTCAGCGGCTTCTGTCGTCGCGAGAAGTTGTCCCGTGTCATCGGTTGGGAAGAGCCCCTTCGGCGCGACCACGAACAGCACACCGGTGAGGACCAGAATGACGAGCGAGAACACGAGCGTCGCGCGACGACGCGCCATCACCCACGCGAGACTGCGCTCGTATCCATGCAGCCATCGTTCGTAGAAACGCTCCGTGGCCTGATAGAAGCGTCCCTGCTGCTTGCCGTGTGACGACCGCAGGAAGCGGCTGCACAGCATGGGCGTGAGTGTCAGCGACACGACGCCCGAGACGAGAATCGCGACACCGATGGTGACGGCGAATTCATGAAAGAGCTTGCCGATGATGCCGCCCATGAAGAGGACGGGGATGAACACCGCCGCAAGCGAGAACGTCATTGACAGAATCGTGAAGCCGACCTCCGACGCACCGTCGAGCGCGGCCTGCATCCGCGTCTTTCCCATCTCGAGATGTCGCACGATGTTCTCGAGCATCACGATCGCGTCGTCGACGACGAATCCGACGGCGAGGGTGAGCGCCATCAGCGACAGATTGTCGAGACTGTAATGCAGCAGGTACATCACCGAGAAGGTGCCGATGATCGACATCGGCAGCGCGAGGCTCGGGATGATCGTGGCGGAGAAATTTCTGAGGAAGAGGAAAATCACGAGCACCACGAGCAGCAGCGTGAGCTCGAGCGTGAAGGTGACGTCGTGCACCGATTCCTGAATGCTGATGGAGCGATCGTAGAGCACGGAGACGTTCACCGACGGCGGGATGTCTCCCTGCACCTTCGCGAGCGCCGCCTTGACGCGATCTGCCACGGCGACGGTGTTCGTTCCAGGCTGGCGCTGAATGGCCAGTACGATCGAGCGCGACGTGCCGTACCAGCTCGCCGTCTTGTTGTTCTGCACGTCGTCGGTGACGCGACCGATTTCGCTCAGGTGAACCGGCGCGCCGTTTCTGTAGGCGACGATGAGGTCGCGAAATTCATCCGCGGTCTGGAGCTGGCCGCTCGCCTGCACCGTGAGCGCGGTGCGTGGGCCGTTGAGCACACCGGTCGGCAGATTGACGTTCTGGCTTGCGATCGCCGTTGAAACGTCTTCGAGCGCGAGGTTGCGCGTCGCCAGTTGTGATGGATCGAGCTGCACGCGTACCGCGTATTTCTGCGCGCCGTACACCAGCACCTGTGCCACGCCGCTCACCGTCGAGAGACGCTGCGCAATCGTCGTCTCCGCGTATTCATCGAGGCGCGACAACGGCACCTGATCGGACGTTAGCGCGAGCGTGAGAATTGGTGCGCCCGCGGGATTCGTCTTCTGATACGACGGCGGAAGAATGCCCTGCGGCAATCCGCGCAGCGTCTGCGTGATGGCTGCCTGAACATCCTGCGCCGCGGCGTCAATGTCGCGATCAAGCGAGAACTGAATGACGATCTGCGTCTGACCCAGGCTCGACGTCGACGTCATGTTGTCGACACCGGCGATGGTCGAGAACTGTTTTTCGAGCGGTGTAGCGACCGTCGCGGCCATCGTCGCCGGACTCGCGCCCGGCAAGACAGCAGTCACGGTGATCGTCGGAAAGTCCACGTTCGGCAGATCGCTCACGGGCAGCTGCTTGTACGCGACGATTCCAAAGAACAGAATCGCGACCATGACCAACGTGGTCATGATCGGACGCTTGATGAACAGGGTAGTGATGTTCATGCCATTCTCGATTCAATCGCCAGTGGCGAGTGTGGGGCGATCGCCAGCGGGCGTTTCGGACTCGGACGACCAGGGCAACCGGCTCGAGACTCGGCCGAGCCACGACTGGAGATCGTCGAGATAGGTGTAGAAGACGGGCGTGACGAACAGCGTCACCACCTGCGAGAATGCAAGGCCGCCCACCACCGCGATGCCTAGTGGGCGACGTGACGCCGCACTCGCGCCGACGCCGATGGCGATTGGCAGAGTGCCCACAATCGCTGCAACGGTCGTCATCATGATCGGACGAAAGCGCACGCTCGCGGCCTGTACAATCGCCTCGGCTGGCGTGGTGTGTCCGGCACGCTCGGCCTCGATCGCGAAGTCGATCATCATGATCGCATTCTTCTTGACGATGCCGATGAGCATGATCACACCAACGTATCCATAGACGTCGAGCTGCTGACCCGTGACATAGAGCGCCAGCAGCGCTCCGAACGCAGCGAACGGCAGACCGGTGAGGATCGTGATCGGGTGGATGAAGCTTTCGTAGAGAATTCCGAGAATGATGTAGATGATGAAGACGGTGATGAGCAACAGAATGCCAAGTCCTGCCTGCGAATCCTGGAAGGCTTGCGCGGTGCCGGAGAAATTCGCCGTCATCGTGGCGGGAAGTGTCTGTTGCGCCAGCTTCTCGACCGCCGTCACGGCGGAGCCGAGGTCGCCATCCGGTGGAAGATTGAACGAGATCGTTACGGAGGCGAGCTGTCCCGAGTGTGCAATGCTCTGCGGACCGACACCTGGCGTGAAGGTCGCGATGTCCGACAGTGGTACGAGCTGTCCCGTTCTGCTCGTGATATAGAGCTTGGAGAGTGCGGAGATGTCCGTCTGATCCTCCGGACGAATCTGGAGCAGCACCCAGTACTCGTTCGTCGGCGTATAGATCGTGGACGCCTGCTGTTCGCTGAACGCGTTGGCGAGCGCGCGCATGATGGCGAGCGGGGTGACGCCGAGCATCGCGGCACGATCGCGCTGGATCTTGACGGTGACGATCGGATTCTTGTTCTGCAGATCGCTCGTCACGTCGGTGACGAGCGGAAGATTCCGCATGGCGTTCGAGAGCTTTTGCGCTGCGGCGTAGAGCGCCTGCACGTCGAGCCCCTGAATCGTGTATTGATACAGCGTCTTCGAGCCGCGACCGCCAATGCGAATGCTCGGCGGATTCTGGATGAAGACCTGCATACCCGGAATGCCGTTGAGGCGACGAGTGAGCTGCTGTACCATCACGTCGGCGGGTGGGCGTTGACCGGCCGGTTTGAGAATGATGTTGAGATCGCCGCGGCTGCCGCCCTGCACCGACGACATGTAGCCGACGACGTTGGTGTCTTTCATCAGCGCGGCGTTCGCGAGCAGCTGCAGACGCACCATCTCCGGGAATGACGTTCCCTGCGCTGCCTCTGTCGTTGCGCTCAACAAGCCCGTGTCGTCGCTCGGAAAGAGCCCTTTCGGCACAACGGTGAACAGCAGGCCCGTGAAGAAGAGGATGAGCGCCGAGAAGACGAGCGTGAGCGGACGGCGTCGCATGCACCAACCGAGCGAGCGCTCGTATCCGCGGAGGACCGTCTCAAAGGTGCGCTCGAACATGTTGTACAAGCGCCCGTGCGTTTCACCGGTGTGTGACGTGAGGAAACGAGCGCACAGCATTGGCGTCAGCGTCAGCGATACAAATCCTGACACGAGAATCGCCGCGCCGATCGTGATGGCGAATTCGCGGAACAGCCGGCCGATGATGCCGCCCATGAAGACGAGCGGGATGAAGACGGCGGCGAGCGAGAGCGTCATCGAAAGGATGGTGAAGCCCACCTCTTCGGCGCCGTCGAGCGCGGCTTGTTCGGGCGGCTCTCCCGCTTCGATGTGGCGCACGATGTTCTCGAGCATCACGATCGCGTCGTCGACGACGAATCCCACGGCGAGCGTGAGCGCCATCAGCGACAGATTGTCGATGCTGAAGTTCAGCGCGAACATCACCGAGAAGGTGCCGACGATTGCCATCGGCAGTGTGAGGCTCGGAATCGCGGTCGCGGTGAGATTGCGCAGGAAGACAAAGATCACGAGCACGACGAACACCAGCGCGACGATCAGCGAGACCTTTACGTCCTGCACTGAGGCGCGAATGCCGATCGAGCGATCGTAGCGTGTGATGACATTGACGGACGGCGGCAGCGTGGGCTTGATCTCTTCCAGTGCGGCCTTGACGCGATCGGCGACGGCAACGGTGTTCGTGCCGGGCTGACGCATCACCGCGAGCACGATCGCGCGATCGCCGTTGTACCAGCTCGCGTTCTTGTTGTTCTGAACGTCGTCCTTGACCTTGCCGAGGTCACTCAGGTGCACCGGTGCGCCGTTCCGGTTCGCGACCACCATCGTGCGGAACTGATCAGCGTTGGCGAGCTGCCCGGTTGCCTGGATGGTGAGCGTGCGATCCTTGCCATAGAGCACGCCGGTGGGAAGGATGACGTTGTTGTTGCGCACGGCCGTCGCGACGTCACTTACGCTCAGACCGCGCGTGGTGAGCTGCGATGGATCGAGTTCGACGCGCACGGCGTACTTGGCCGAGCCGAAGACGTTCACCTGCGCCACGCCTTCCACCTGCGACAGCCGTTGCGCGATCGTCGTCTCGGCAACTTCGTCAAGTGCGGTGAGCGAGAGGTCGCTCGACGTCAGAGCGAAAAAGAGAATCGGCGACGCTGCAGGATTCTGTTTGCGATACGACGGCGGAATGATCGTGGACGGAAGAAACGCGAGCGCGCCGGAGATCGCGGCGTTGACGTCCTGCGCGGCGGCATCGATGTCGCGATCGGGCGAGAACTGGAGCGTGACATTCGTGCTTCCGATGCCGCTGCTCGACGTGATGTTGTCGATGCCGGCGATCGCGGAGAACGCTTTCTCGAGTGGCGTTGCGACTGTCGCGGCCATCGTCTCCGGACTCGCGCCAGGCAGATTCGCGCTGACGTTGATCGTCGGGTATTCCACCGCCGGCAGATCGCTGACCGTCAGCTTGCGATACGACGCAACGCCGAAGACGAGGATGGCGATCATGAGCAGCGTCGTCATCACCGGACGCCGAATGAACACGCCAGTGAAATTCATGATTGCCTCCTCTTCTTCGTCGAGCGCATTGAACTACTCCGGCGTTGCGGCTGGCGGTGCGGCGCCACCGGCACGTTTGCCGCCGCGTCGGGCGCCGCCGGCAGCGGGCGCACTCTTCGCTGAATCGCCTGCGGCGGGGGCTGCGCCTGCTGCACCACCTGCACCGCGACGCCCGCCGGGTCCACCACCGCGCTTGCCGCCAACGGGCGCGCCCTGCGGCGTCATCAGCGTCACCTTCGCATTCGGTGTCAAACGCGACTGACCTTCTGTGACCACTTGCTCACCAGCACGCAGTCCCGACGCGATGATCGTCTGATTGCCCGCGGTGCGCTCGACCGTCACCGGCCGCTGCTGCGCCGTTCCACTATCGGTGACGATGTAGACATACGAGCCCGTCTGTCCGGTCACGACCGCCTGCGTCGGCACGACGAGCGCCTTCTGTTCGACGAAGAGACGCAGCTGCGTGGACACGAATTCGCCAGCCCACAGCCGTTGATTCGAATTCGGGAAGGTGGCTTTCAACAACACGGTGCCCGTTGTGGTGTCGACCGCGTTGTCGATGAAGGTGAGAGTACCGTTCTCGGGACTCACGAGCGTGGCGAGTTGCGAAGACACCGATGCATTGGCGCCGGTGCTCCGGCCACTGCGCGGAACTCCGTTCGGTGGGCCGCCCGCCGATTGCGGATCGCTCGTTGCTCCGGTGCCCGGATCAGCGCGACCGATATTGAGTCCCACGGGCGATGGGCCGGAATCGACCGCCTGGCTGGATCCCGAATTGGGCGTGGCGACGACGGCTAATCCGCCAGCGCTGCCGTACTTCTGGAGTAGCGGAAGCTGCGTCGCCGGAATGGCGAAGCGCACGAGAATTGGGCTGACCTGATTGATCACGACGAGCGGCGTGGCGCCCGACGCGTGCACAAGGTTGCCTTCCTTCACGAGCAGCGCGCCGGTGCGGCCGCTGATCGGCGCGCGGATCGTCGCGTTGTCGAGATTGAACTTCGCTGCAGATACCTGCGCTTCATCCGCCCCAACCGTTGCCGCAGTTGCCGCGGCGTTCGCGCGCTGTTGATCGGCCTGCTCCTTCGTCACATAATCCTGCTGCGCGAGCGACGCGTACCGCTTCGATTCACTCTGCGCGTTCTCGGCATTCGCCTTGTCGCGCGCGAGTGCCGCGAGTGCCTGGCGATACGACGCCTGGTATGGCCGAGAATCCACTTCGAACAGCACCTGACCCTTCGACACGTTCTGCCCTTCGCTGAACGCGACGCGCTTGACGATTCCTTCGACCTGAGATGCCACCGCCACCGACTGCAGCGGCACCACGACACCGTTCGCGTCGACGGTGTACGGAACATCGGCGAGCCTCGCGCGCGTGGCGCTCACGGGCACCGCCGGCTTCGTGCGAGCGTCCGGTTTCTTTGTGCACGCGGAAGCCAGAGCGAACAGCGAGAGTACGCCGATGGACAGGCGTCGCAACGACGGAGACGTGCGCATGGATGAGCGTGACGAACGAAGTGAGATCATCGGCGGACTCCAGACGAGTCGCCGCCAACGAGCGGAAGAGAAGAGCGAGGACCGAGTACGCCGACGTCGTGCGAGAGCTGCGCCAGTGCGGTCGCCCAGACCCAGCGCGACTGTGTCTGCTGCGCGCGCGCACTCGCAAGCGCCGACTGCGCAGTGATGAGATCGACGATCGTGCCCACGCCGGCACGATAGCGGGCGAGCGCAGCCACTTCGTTGCGCGTTGCACTCGCGAGCAGCACGTCGGACGTCTTGGCGCGCTGGGTGGCGGTCTGCAGTGCATAGTAGGCGGAATACACCTGCTGCCCCACCTGCACACGAAGCAGCGCTGCGCGTGCGCTCGCCACATCGACCTGTGCCTGCGCCGCCGTCACGTTGTATTGTCGCGCGAGACTGAAAATTGGA
Organism: bacterium; assembly: GCA_040003345.1. Classification (GTDB taxonomy): domain Bacteria; phylum Gemmatimonadota; class Gemmatimonadetes; order Gemmatimonadales; family Gemmatimonadaceae; genus AG11. Next base: position 5,670 of record JBDUCR010000251.1, on the reverse strand, counting down.
ATCTGCACACCGAGTGTGATGCCGTAGTTGAGGCCTGCGAAGTTGGTGACGTTCGAGAACGTCTTGCCGACGTTTGCGCCGAGCACGATTGATGGCAGTTCGGCAGATCGCGCGACACGTACTTCGGCCTGCGCCTGTTGAATCTGGGTGCGCAGAGCGGCGAGATCCGGTCGCATGGAGAGTGCGCGATCGATCAGCGTGTCCACGCCCGCACTCGTGATAGCCACGGCCATCGAATCACTCACCGGCGCGAGCTCGAACGGTGCGTTGGCGGGCAGACCCATTGCCACGGCAAGCGTTCCGCGCGCCGTCTGCGCGTTGCCCTCGGCCGTCTCGAGATTGAGTTGCGCCTGCGATACGAGCACTTCCGCCTGCAGGACATCGGAGATCGTTGCGACGCCCGCTCTGTTGCGCTGCTGTGCCGACACGAGGTTGGTGTCCGCTTCGGCCAGTGCGAGACGCGTTGCGGTGAGCAGGCCGCGCGTCGCCTGATAGTTGAAGAACGATGCTTCAGCTTCGAGTGCGACGTTCTGCAGCGTGGCGTTGTGCGTGAGGTCGAGCGCGACGGCTGCGGCTCGCGCAGCGGCTACCGTTCCGCTTCGGCCGCCGAAATCGAGCAACAGGTACGAGAGTGTCGCGGTCGGCGTGATCGTCGAGCGTTCGCTCGAGCCGAGCTGCGATGTGGTCTGCGAGCGCGCGACGTTCGCCGTCGCGTCGACAGTCGGAACGTACGCCGCGCCCGCCGCGCCATACTCGGCGGCACCTGCGCGCGCCTGTGCCCAGGTGATCTGTGTCTGCGGATTGTTGCGCAGCGCGATGTCCACGACTTGTCCCAACGCGAGTGCGCCCGATCCGCGTACGCTGTCACTCACGCTGGTGAGGCTTGCACCCCGCACAGGCTCGGGCGGCACCACACCGGGCGGCGGGCGCCAAGGCTCCTCGCGGACAGGCGGGGCGGATGGGCTGCCACCGATATTCGGTAATGCGCTCGAACAGCCGGCCATGATGAAAATCATGGACGGATACCAATAGAAGCGAAGCGGGCGGAACTCGGGTCGATTGCCCCGGTCCCGCCGCCAGATGGACTTACCCGTCCTGAGCGTCATTCCGAACATCGCAGGTTCAATTGACAGACGTGACGCAGCGTGCGCGCGCGTCTCATTAGCAAGGATACGCGCCCGAGCACGCTACCGCTGAGCGCGGTCACTTGGACGCAGCCGTTGCAGCTCCTGTCGCCGCGGGAGCGGCAAGGACGCGAACACGTGCGCCATCGAGCAGATCCGCATTGGGGTTCATCACCACGGTCATCCCGTCATTGATTCCTTCTGCGATCTCCACTGTGCCACCGTAATCTCTTCCGATCTGTACAGAGCGGAAGTGGATCGTCGCGTCGTGCCCGCCAGGAGTTGGCTCGACGACCATGACCTGCACGCCGTTCGAGCGAATCACGAGCGCACTGGCCGGCAACAGGAGTGGCGGTGTCGCACGTGGAAAAGTCAACGTCGCTTGCGCCGACATGCCGGGCAGCAATGCGAAGTCACGATTCGGAATGTCGATTTCGGTGAGCAACGTGCGCGACGATGCGTCGAGCGCGTGCGACGTGCGCGCGATACGTCCCGTGAAGTCGCGACCGGGAATACCACGTGCCGTCACCTTCGTCTCCAGGCCGGGCCGAATGGACGTCGCGTACGACTCGGGCACGGTAACGTAGATGCGCACCGTGTCTGTTTGCGCGATGCGGAACATGCTGCCCGCCGCGGCGCCGCCGCCCGTGCCTGTTGCGCCGATGGGTGCACTCGTTGCGCCGGCGGGGGTGATGAGCGAGCCGATGTCCACGTTGCGCGCTGTCACGACGCCCGTAAATGGCGCGATGACCCGCGTGTATTGGCGCGTCTGCCGCAGGCGAAGAAGGTTCGCCTCCGACGCGCCGGTGTTCGCGGACGCTGCGTCGAACGCTGCGCGCTTCTGATCGAGCTCCTGCCCGGTCACGGCGCTGTCGCGCGCGAGCGAGCGCCAGCGCTCGAGATCAGCTTTCGCGAGTCCGAGGGCGGCGCGCGTTTGCGAGAGCTGCGACTCCGCCTGCTGCACGTCGTGATCCAGCTCCGGCGCATCGATCTCGGCGAGAAGTTGCCCCGAGCGAACGATGCTGCCGATGTCCGAGTGCCACCGTTTGACGTAGCCCTGCACTCGCGCGTAGATCGCCGATTCGTGCAGCGCCTGAATGGTGCCCGGAAGCACGAGCGAACTTCCGGCTGCGGCGCGCCGCACCGTCGTCACTTGCACTACCGGCGCACTGTCGCGCGCAATGGCCTCAGCGCGCAGCTCCTTCTCCACCGAGCGACGCGGAATCGTCGTCACGACGAACAGCACGACGAGCATCACGGCCGCACCGATCCCGATGCCGATGAGGCGACGCGCTGTCATCGGTTGGACCGGTGGCGCGGAGCCGACGTCGGCATGGTATTCGTGCGACTGGAATTCGGGTCGGTCGTGTGAATCAGGCGGAGACGGATGATCGGTGTCGCTCATGTTGACGAACAGTAAGAGAGAACAGTGTCATCCCGCGAGCGGCAGCGAGTTTCGGGATCTACGATGCGTGACCCTTGCCTGGCGATAATCGCCGCGACGGTAGATCCCGACACTCGCTCGCGTTGCTCGCTCCTGCGGGATGACACTCAAATCACGCCGCGGGAACGAGAACCTGAGTTCGCTCGGCTTCGGTCGTTGCATGTGCATCGCCCGCGCGCAGAATGCTGTAGATGAGTGGAACGATCACGAGCGTGAAGAAGGTTGCCACGAGCAGCCCTCCGATGACCGAGCGTCCGAGCGGCGCGTTCTGCTCGCCCCCTTCGCCCAGCCCGAGCGCCATTGGCAGCATGCCGATGATCATTGCGAGCGCCGTCATGCAGACTGGACGCAGTCGTGCAAAACCGGCGTCGACGGCAGCCTGCGCCGCCGTGCGTCCCGCACGCCGCTGATCGTCCGCAAAGGTGATCAGCAAGACGCTGTTCGCGGTGGCGACACCCATGGCCATGATCGCGCCCATGAGCGACGGCACGGTGAACGTCGTGTGCGTGGTGAACAGCATCCAGATGATTCCGGCGAGTGCACCGGGCAGCGCCATGATGATGATCAGCGGATCGAGCCAGCTCTGGAAATTGACGACGAGAATGATGTAAACGAGGAGAATGGCGAAAATGATGCCGAGTCCGAGTCCGGTGAATGAAGTGCGCATGCTCTGCACCTGACCGCGCATCGTGATCTGCGATCCCTTTGGCAGCGCGCTCTTCTCCTTCGCGATGATCGCGTCGATTGCGCGTGCGACCGCGCCGAGGTCGCGACGATCAGTGCTGGCGAAGACGTCGAACACCGGCTGCACGTTGTAGTGATTCACCACTGCCGGTGTAACGCCTCGGCTCGACGACGCGAGATTACCAAAGAGCTGCGGCGCCGTTGCACCAGTGACCGCAACGGGCGTCGACTCGAGCTGGTCCATCGACGACATCTTGTACTGTGGCGTCATCACGCTGACGGCGTACTGCACGCCATTGGCTGGATTGAGCCAGAAATTTGGTGCGGTTTGTCCACTCGAGCTGAGCGACACGAGCAGATCGCCCGCGACGTCACGCTGCGAGAGGCCCATTTGTTCGGCCTTCGTGCGATCAACCGTGAATCGCATCTCTGGTGAATCCATCACCTGCTGCACGCGGACATCGGCCGCGCCGGGAATGCGCTCGATCTGTGCGGCAAGCCGCCGCGCCGCCTCGAAGTTGCCCGCGCGGTTATTTCCGGAAACCTGTACGTCGATAGGTGCAGGCAAACCAAGGTTGAGCACCTGGTTCACCATGTCCGCCGGTTGGAAGAAGAAAGTGACACCCGGATATTCCTTCGGAAGCGTGCGACGCAACGTGCGCACATAGTCCCACGTCGAACCGTCGTGATCCGCTGCGAGCTGGACAAGAAGGTCGCCGTCCGCGGGACCAACCGTTGCATTCGATCCGACAGCGAGCGCTACGCCATATGTCGTGAGCCCGATGTTGTCGAGCATCAGTGAGAGATCGCGCTCGGGAATCGTCCGCTTGATCGTTTGCTCGATCCTCGCGAACAAGAGCTCGGTCTCCTCGAGCCGCGTACCTGCTGGCGCGCGCACGTGCAGCTGGAACTGTCCGCCGTCCACCTGTGGAAAGAAATCCTCACCGATTGAGGGCACGATCAACAGCGAGATGGCAACGAAGGCCAATGCGACGCCGAGCACCATTCGGCGGTGCAGCATCGCACCGGCGAGCAGGCCGTGATAGCCCGCCCTGAATCGTTCGAACAGCGCGTCGAAGCGCGCGACGATGCGCCCGAATAATCCCGGCGCCTTCACATGCCCGCCGCCCGGCGCATGCTGCGCCGCCTCGGCAGGAAGCATGTAATCCGCCATCGTCGGCACGAGGGTGCGCGATAGAAAGTACGATGCCGCCATCGCGAAGATCACCGCGAGCGCGAGCGGACGAAACAACGCCGCTGCAGGACCGGAGAGCGCGAAGATCGGCAGGAACACAATGCAGATCGCGAGCGTCGACACGAACGCCGGAATGGCGATCTGCTCCGCACCATCGATGATCGCCGTCCGCAACGGCTTTCCCGTTTCGAGATTGCGATGGATGTTCTCGATCGCGACGGTCGCGTCATCGACGAGAATGCCGACAGCGAGCGCAAGTCCGCCGAGCGTCATCACGTTCAGCGTCTCGCCAACCGCCCACAGCGCAATGATCGACGTGAGCACGCTGAGCGGAATCGACAGCGCAACGATGATCGTCGAGCGCCAGCTGCCAAGGAAGATGAGAATCATGATCGCGGTGAGCACGGCGGCGATCACACCTTCGCGCAACACACCGGCGATCGTCGCGCGCACGTACGCGGACTGATCGCCGAGCAGCTCGAGCTTCACGTCGTCCGGAAGGCCGGCCGTAATCTGCGGCAGCATCTTCTTGACGCGATCGACCACGTCGAGCGTAGACGCCTTGCCGTTCTTGAGGAGCGAGATGTACGTGCCGCGACGTCCGTTCTCACGAACGATGTTCGTCTGAATCCCGCCGCCCTCGCGCACCTGCGCCACGTCTCCGATCGTGACCGTCGCGCCGTTCACCTGCTTGAGCGGCAGGTCGGCAAGCTGGCGCGCCGAATCCGGGCTCGAGTTGAGTCGAATGTAGTATTCGCGCCCGCCCATCTTCGCCGTTCCCGCTGGCAGAATCACATTCTGCGCATTGATCGCACGGCTCACATCTCCCGCTGACAACCCTTGGGCGTATAGCGCCTCTGGATCGATGTCGACGTTGATCAGCCTCGGCACACCACCATAGGCGGGCAGCACGCTCGCGCCGTGCACCGTGCCGAGCGGCACGCGAATGAAGTTGGTGCCAAGATCGTTGAGCTCCGCCTCGGTGCGAATGGGGCTCGAGACGCCGATCTGCATGATCGGCACGTCGGTCGCATTGAAGCGCACCATGAACGGCGGCGCAATTCCCGGCGGCATGTTGCGCGTGATCCCTTGCGACGCCGCGGTGAGCTGCGCCATGCCGGCCTGTACGTCGGCATCAGGCTGGAAATAGACCTTGATGATGCTCAGTCCATTCAGCGACTGCGACTCGATGTGCTCGATGTCGTTGACGTAGCTGGAATACA
>JBDUCR010000080.1:0-4507 GCA_040003345.1 bacterium | reverse complement strand
TTGCGACGGGAGCAGATCTTCGCGCGCGACGACTTCCAATGCGTGTACTGCGGCGAGCGATTCGAGCCGGAGGCGCTCACCGTTGACCATGTGCAACCGCGCATGCGCGGCGGTGACCGCTCCGGGGGCAACTTAGTGACGGCGTGTGGGGGGTGCAACGCTCGCAAGGGTGCGCTTCGTCTGGCTGACTTTCTGCGAACCGATGCCGTCGCACGCTGCCACTTCTTCACGCTCGCCGCGGCCCACGTGTGGCCGCGCATCCTCCGCACACTCGAAGAGGAGCTGGCTCGTCCCGCACATCGCGGCGGCCCAGACCGCTAGCGAAAACCCTTCTCACGTAGAAGGCTCGCGACCAACCGGTCGTCTCGTGCCTGCGGCTCCAGCACGGCCAGCACGTCCGTCTCCGTAGCACCCTCCACGATCATCAGCGGCGGAGGAAAACCACCGTCGAACTCGCGCGGTGTTCCAGCGCGCCTGTCCACCTCGAGCACCGCGGTGACCGGATGCCTGCCTTGCTCGCTCGTACGACGCACACGCACGGCAGGGCCGTGCGGAAGTCTGCGGATATAGAGAATGGAATCATCGGGCACAGCGAGAGTCTGCGGCTCACCCTGCATCGTCGCAAGTGAGGCGCGTACGCTACAGCCGGTGGAACACCGCTTCCTCGACGACGCGTCCATCGCGGAGATGCTCGACGACAATTCGCTCGAGCAGCGCAGATGTCACACCCGCGTACCACACGCCCTCCGGATACACCACAACGATCGGCCCGCCTGCGCATACTCCGAGACACGGGGTCTCACCACGTTTTATGCGCCGAGGACCAAACAGAAGCCCCTCACGCTGAAGCAGACGCGCGAGCTCGGCGTACAACATCCTCCCGTCACGGTTCGGCGAGCAGAAACTGCCGACGCACACCACCACGTGGCGAGCGTACGGCTCCATGAACGCGGAAGGCGTCGTTTGATTCGGCGTCATTTGGACGGGTGGGCTCGCATCCTTGGGATTCTAACTAACGCGCCAACTGCGCGCGGTCGGCGCGCGGCCATTGCCCTGCTCGCACGTTCCGTCGATTGTTCGTGAACATGACATCGCCGCCGACAACGTTCTTCCACCTCGACACAGTTCGCGCCGAACGTCCGTCCGGTCCGAAGGTGCTATGTCTGCCTGGTTTGTTCGCGGGCAGCTGGGTCTTCGAAAATCTGCTCCCGCTGATTGCGCAACGAGGATATTCCGCGTCGGCAATCTCGTTTCGCGGGCACCCACCACTGCCGCGAATGAGCACGATCGGCGAACAGACCATTGCCGATTATTGCGCCGATGCCAGCGCGGCGGCTCGCACGCTCGACCGTCCGATCCTGATCGCCCACTCGATGGGCGGATTGGTGGCGCTGTTGCTCATCGCCAAGAATCTCGCACGCGCGGCGATTCTGCTCTCGCCCGCTCCGACGCGCGGCATCAGCGTACTGAGCCCACCGATTCTCGCGCGCATGGCGCGCTACCTTCCGGCCTTGCTCTTCTCTCGTGCGTATCTGCCAATCGATGCGGATCTCGACGCACTCGTACTGAACATGGTGCCGCCTGCACAACGCGCCGCGCTTCGTGCACGCTTCGTCCCGGACAGCGGTCGTGCATCGCGCGAGATGGCACTCGGTGTCTACGCCGTGGCGCCGAGCGCGGTGACTGTACCCACACTCATTGTCGGCGCGGACAACGATCGCTTCATTCCGCTGAGCGTCTCACGCCGCATGGCGAGCAAGTATGGCGCGCAGCTTCACATCGCTGACGGGCACGGACACTTTCTTCTCGGCGAACCGGGTTGGGAGAGTGAGGCCAAGGTGATGCTCGACTGGATGGACGCGTTGCCGCGCGGGACAAAAGATGCCGTCGGAGAGAACGCTTCGGCACCACGACGGATTACTTCAGCAACCACTCACAGTACGTCGCCAGGAACTCCATGACTGATCAGGATATTGCGGCAAAGCAGTACGCTCGCCCCGAGGCCCTTGTAGGCACACAGTGGGTCGCCGATCGATTGACCGACCCTAAGGTCCGCGTTCTCGAGAGCGACGAGGACGTCCTGCTCTATGAGGTCGGGCACATTCCTGGCGCGCTCAAGATCGATTGGCACGCCGATCTGAACGATTCACTGCAGCGCGACTATGTCTCGCGTGATGAATTTCAGGCGTTGCTCCGCCGACTTGGCATCGACAATGACACGACCGTTGTCTTCTATGGCGACAAGAACAACTGGTGGGCCACCTACGCGCTCTGGGTATTCCAGCTGTTCGGCTTCACGAATGTTCGCATACTCGACGGCGGACGCGCGAAGTGGGAAGCGGAGAATCGCGAGATGACGACGGACGTCCCGAAAGTCACGCCGTCCACCTACTCGGCGCCGGAGCGTAAGGACGAGCCAATCCGCGCGTTCATGAGCGATGTCCGCAAGCACATCGATTCGAAGCGCAAGCTGATCGACGTGCGCTCGCCCGATGAGTTCTCGGGGAAGAAGCTGCACATGCCCGACTATCCGCAGGAAGGCGCGATGCGTGGCGGGCACATTCCCGGCGCGAAGAGCGTTCCGTGGGCGCGTGCCGCAAACGCCGATGGTACATTCAAGAGCGCGGCGGAGCTGCGTGCGATCTACGAGGGCGAAGCGGGACTCGAGCAGGGCGACGACGTCGTTGCGTACTGCCGCATCGGCGAACGGTCATCGCACACCTGGTTCGTGCTCACCTACCTCCTCGGTTACGACAAGGTCCGCAACTACGACGGCAGTTGGACCGAGTGGGGCAACGCCGTACGCGCACCGATCGAGAAATGAGCGACATCTCTCAGGGCACGATCATTACCGTTGCAGCAAAGCCGCCCTCGCGCGTGCGTGCGACGTGGGCCGGCGAACATCGCTTCGACACTGGCAAGCTGAATGGCCCCGCGGCGCGGATGGATGGCTCGTCGAAGACGGGTCAGTCGCCACCGGACGCCCTGCTCAGCGCACTTGCAACCTGTGCCGCAATAGATGTCGTTGACATTCTCGGCAAGCGGCGCACGCCTGCAGAACGTCTCGTCATCGATGTCGAGGGGCGGCGGCGCGACGCAACGCCGAGGCGGTTCGAGCACATCACGTTGACGTTTCGGCTGGATGGTGCGGGCATCGAGCGCGTTCACGCAGAGCGTGCGGTCCAGCTGGCGTTCGAGAAGTACTGTTCCGTCGCCGCGTCGCTCGCGGCTGATATCGTGATAGAAACGGCGGTGGTGCTGAACGGAGAAGAGGGCGCGGTGGTGCGACAGAAAACCTTTACGCCGGACTGACACCGCCAACTCACTACGCCTGTTCCTTCCTCACTTTGTCCCAGCAGCCGCAGCCCTGACCCTTGAGCTTCGCTGCCAACCGCTCGCGCAGACTCGTCGGCGCGTCGAGCTCGGCCCGCAGTTTGGCCAGCGCATCGAGGAAGCAGGCCTGGTAGCCTTCGTACTCTCTACATGTCGCGCATGTGGCGATGTGGGCGCGAAGCCGGTGCGCGCCACCCGTCGCCATCTCGTCGTCGAGATAGTCCCAGAGGTGGCGCAAGACGTCGACGCACGTGGAGGACAATCCCAGTCCCTCCAGCTGCGCGCGGGCCGGCGCGCTCATCTCGCACCTGCTGCGCGCGCGGGCGCGAAGCCCATGTCCTGCGCAACGGTAAGCAGCTGCTCCTGCAGCAACCGGCGTCCGCGGAACAGACGCGAGCGCACCGTGCCGATCGGCACGCCCATCACCTGAGCGGCTGTCTCGTACGTCATATCCTCGACGTCCACGAGAATCACCGCTGACCTGAACGGCTCGGCCAGCGCATCAAGTGCTTCGCGCAGGGCGGGAGCGAGGTCGAGTCGCGCATAGAGATCATCATAGCCTTTCTCCCGTGCTGCGGCATAGACTGAGCCAGCGGCAACGGCATCCTGCTCGCCATCTTCGAGATCGATCGTTGGGCGCTGACGTTCGCGCGAGCGAAGAAAAACGTTGCGACATATCGTGAACAGCCACCGGCGACATTCCGTGCCGGGGATAAAGGTGTGCCAGGACCGATACGCGCGCAGGTAGGTCTCCTGCACCACGTCGTCGGCGTCGGATTCGTCTCGCGTCAGCGAGAGCGCGAAGCGATACACGTCGTCGAGCCATGGGAGCGCCTCGCGCTCGAACTCTGCGTCGCGGGCCTCGTCTCTCGCGAGAGGAGGATCTGAAATATCACGCGCCAATTCACTGGCGCCGGTGAGGTCACCGAATGCGGTCGGCACCGCGTATGTGGCCGTGGTCATAAGGGCCTTTGTTTTAATTTACAGATCAACTATACATAAAACGAACCTATATTTCAAGCCCCGACATGTAACGGATCTGTGAGGATGCCGAGTTTGGCGCCAGACGTGGTCGGCGCCAGCGCACGCGACCGCTCACTATGTTTGTCCGATGCGCGCTCGCCTGATTGCCGCATTTGCGGCTGTCTACATCGTATGGGGCTCCACATATCTC
>JBDUCR010000315.1:0-15314 GCA_040003345.1 bacterium | reverse complement strand
ACTCCATGCGCGCGCTCGACACCATCCGCCAGCTCGATTACACAGTCATCTTCGTTCGCGACATGCCACGCATGCGCGAGTTCTACGCAAAGGTCCTCGGTTTTCCGCTCGTGCGTGAGCTTGGGCCGCAGTGGATAGAGTATCGCGTGGGGAGCAACGTGCTCGCGCTCACCGAGCGCGGTATGATGTTCAACGATCCCGCTCCGCCGATGGGGGCGCTGTCGCTCCAGCTTGCCTTTCGCGTTAGCCCAGGCGACGTCGCCCGATGTGCAGAGGAATTGACGAGCGCCGGCGTTGAGTTGCTTGGCCAGCCCACCGATCAGCCTTGGCAGCACCGCACGTTGTTCTTCCGCGATCCGGACGGAAACGTGCTCGAGATCTACGCGGAGATCTGATCGACGCAGTGAAGCCGGGCTAAAGTGTATTGGCGGCACGAAACCTGAAGCGGTTTTGCGGGCTCATCCCCGCTCAGCCGGAAGCGCCAATGACCGCGACCACTTCACTGTTTGTTGACGATGGCGGACCGACGAGCTCCACAGCACTGCCCGTCGTGTTCGTGCATTCATTCGGTGGGAACACGACGCACTGGGCCGCGCAGCTCGAACACCTGCGTCACACGCGGCGCGCCATCGCACTGGACCTGCGTGGAAGCGGAAAGTCGGGACCACCGGACGATGGCGATTACTCGATCGAAGCGTTGGCGCGTGACGTCGCGTCGGTGGTCGACTCACTCGATTTGCGTCGACTCGTACTGGTGGGCCACAGTCAGGGTGCGACGACCGCGCTCGCGTATGCCGGCGCGCATCCCGAGCGAGTAGCAGGACTCGTGCTGATCGATTCGCCCACCGGATCCTGCAAGTTTTCCACGCGAGGTCACGACGCAGATCGACGCGTACATTGCTGGCGTTGCGACTTCAGCGATCGATACGGTGAGCGAAGGGTATCTTCGCTCGATTGCCGGGAAGAACCCGGAAGTCGTCGAGCGCCTTGTGAACGATTTGCGAGCTACACCGCGCGAGACGGTTCGAGAGTCCGGGGCGAAGGCGCTCAAGGACTACGATCCCAAGCCGGCGCTCGCAGCGTACCACGGACCGAAGCTGGCGATCGTCATACCGCAGAACGATTCGCCGATCAGCCTGCACCGGATTGGTGCCGGGATGCCGCACGAAGTCATCAGTGGCACGGGCCATTGGGTCGCGCTGGAGAAGCCGGCCGAGGTCAATCGTCTGCTCGATCGATTTCTCTCGACGATCGATTGAGATCGATTTAGGCGCTACACGCACTTGTAAGAGCGTGAGCGGTAGCGAGCGTTGGTCGGGATTTACAGTGCAGCGCTTTGTGGCCGAGTATAATCGCCACGAAGGGAGATCCCGACACTCGCTTCGCTCCTGCGGGATGACAGCGCGCTTTACCGACCGCCACTGCATCCGGGCAGCCGAAAGCCGCCGATGCGCGTCGAGTAGTTCGTGGCGCCGACCTTCAGATAGTCGCCGACATACCAGATCGTGCAGTTGTCGGAGGGGTCGACTGCAGTCTGCGTGTAGTCTTCCCAGCGAAGCGTGTTCGTCTGCGACGCTTCGCCTTCAACGAGAGTCGCCTCGTGCAGAGCGAGTGTGCCTTTCGGATCGGAGGCGAGTCGCGCGGCGAAGCGCTGGCCGGCAAAGTGCGGCGATCCGCCGAACGAGTAGCCGATGCCGATGTTGCCCTTCGCATCGACCGCGGCGCTCGACATCCAGCGAAAGAAACTGTCTGGTGCGAATGTTCCCTGCTGCTCGAGACTCACGACGCGATTCGCGCCAACACGGAACTCGTACCAGCGCACGCCGCCTCCTCCGGCGACCGTGTTCACCGAATGCGTCCCGACGAGCAACTCATGATTGCCGATCCGCCGGTACACGAGACGCGCCATCATCTTGTCACCCTGCGCGTCGAGCCGCCGATCGGTGCCGGGCTGCGGCACGCAATTCGTCAGCTGACCATCGCACAGATAGTGATACGGTGCGACCGCAATCTTCGTCGGACCATCGACGCGCGTCTTCGATGAATCATTCCAGTCGACGTGGAAGTTTCAGACGTAGATGCCGTCGTCCTCCAACACCTTTTTCAGCTGCGTGCCGCCCGTTGCCATCATGATGTTCGGCGCACCCTTCGGTGGAAGTTGCATTCCATCGAGATCGGCGTTGTTGAGGAAGTTCACGCCATCGATGATGACGCACTGCTCCGTCGCGTCCTCGCCCTTGAGCATCTTCGCGCGATCGACGACACATGCGTGCTTCTGGATCACTTCATCGCCGGTGCTCGAGGGGACGTAGTAGCCGTCGGGCCACACAGCGGGACGCGGATAGTCCGGGAACAGCGGCCGGACGAACTCGTAGCGATAGTAGGCGCCCATCGGATCGGGTGACGTGCTCACCGCATAACACATCGCGTACGATCCCGAGTCCGCTGGCGGGCGATTCGAATTTGGCGGTCGTGCGACGACAGGGGGCAGCAGTGCCTGCGAATCCAGTGGTAACGGGCGTGGTTGAAGGAGCGGGTGTGCAACGCCCGGTTGGCCTGCCTGTCCGCGCACACTCGATCGTGCGGGCTCGCCATCCTTGCCCGGTGTTGCGTCGTCAGCGCGCTTCGGAACGCGTGAAAAGATCGGCATCACGATGAGCCAGCGATCCGCCAGCTGATCGTATCGCACTACGGCGTCGCCGTTGTTGCGCGCCTCGCACGGGCCACCAAAGTCCTTGAAGACATTCCGCGTTTCCACAGCGCCGTAGAGAACCTTGCCCGTCGTGTCAAACTGCTTGCCCTTCTTCGTGAACACCGCCATTCGCGTATTCACGATCTGCACGATGTGATCTCGACCCACCGCAAGCGTGTTGTCCGACGGATTGCGCAGGTTCACGGTACCCTGCGGACCGGCGAAGCCGATGCCGAGTCCGTCGAAGCTGGCGACGAGCCGCGCCGGCGGTCTCGACCCGTGCGTCGTTTGCTCGATCTCCGCAGAGCCTCGCGGTGTGATTCCTCTTCGCGCCGGCGCATCTGTCTCCGACTCGGCCTCGCCCGCCTCGTCTGCATCGGACGAGAGTGTCGTCGAGCGAAGCGGTGCGGAGACATCGCGCATGCTCGAGTGGCGCACCGACGCGTTATTCGATTCGTGATGCCTGCGTCCAACCATGGCGACAATCGTTGCGATCGCCACGACGATTGCCAGTACAATCAACGCGATACGCGGTGCCTGTTTCATATGCTCACAATCCCGCGCGCTCCTTTGCCTTCGCGATGACGGCAGCCATCACATCACGATGTTGGCTGAACGTGTCGTCGACCACGTTGAGCGTTGGAATCGCGTCGGGGTGCAGCATGAGAGTTTGCGTATTGAACGTGCCGAAACCTGCCTCATGCACTCCAGTGCTCCCTCTCCCTGGAGCAGGAAGGCTCAAGTGCTGAAAGAACTGCGAGTAGCGTAGCCAGCCCGGACGCACGAGGCCACCACCACCGGCGTGATAGACAGGAATGAATCCGAGGAGCGCATCATATGGCATTTCGCCGACGCAGAGCACCTTCGGGAAACGTGTGCGCAGATCAGCGACGAGCCGGCGAGTCCCCTCGTGCATGTCCGCCTTCGAGTCGTTGACGTGACCGCCCGCGATATCGAGAAAGTACGCGTCGACGCCATAGCGTTCGATGCAATCAGCGATGCGTGACTCGAGATGCGTCCGCCAGGAATCGACGCCGAGATTCATGTACGCGAGCCAACCATCCTGATGGCGATCGTTGTTCCAGTCGACCCAATTCAGGTTGTAGACGTCGCCGTCGATCTTCGTCGTCACGGCGTCGGCAACGGATGCGAACACTTTCTGCTGACGATTCGCCGAGTTCATCCCGAACATGGGCATGATCCTGAAGCCCATCTTCTGGCCTTCCTTCACCAGCGTGCGAAAGCCCGCCTCACCGCCCATGCGATCCGACGCGGCGAAATTCGGATAGTCCCAGTAGTAGCGGCCGTCCCACGCGGAGATGAAGACGAGCACGCGCTCACCGGGAATCTGCGTGTTCATCCAGCGAAGAATGTCGAGCATCTTCGCATAGTCGTTGAAGATGTAGCCGGTGTAGTGCATGCCGTGCAGCGTCGTCACGAGCGCCGTTTTGCGAAACCAGTCGGGCACATCGGCGCGTGATTCCCACGACGGAATCGAGTACGCACGCTCGAGGTGATCGAAGTGCGGCTTGACCGCCGCTTCCATCGACGTCGTTTTTCCAAGACGCCAAACCGGAGTCTCGACGCGATTGTCGTTGCGCCAGCCGTCGTGCTCGTAGATCGCCTCGACTTTGTACCCGCGCTCGCCCGGCTGGAAGTAGAACTTCTTCGGGCGCACACGAGTGTCGCGGGACGAGAGATACACAAAGTTCTGCGGGTCGACGCGCACCACGGCCAGTGGCGTCGTCATTCCTTGCGCCGAACCGGGCCCGTGGAGATCGCCGGCGCCGAACGGATAGCCCGCGAGTATCTCATTGTCGTGCGGATCGAAGAAGTTGCCGTTGCCGAACGACAGCTGTCCTCGCGGCACGCCGCGGATGAGCGTGGAGATGGTCTTGATCGGTCGATCCATCTGTGCGACGGCGGTCCACTCGAGCGCGCCATCCACCGTGCGAAACGTCGCGGTGAGAGTGCCATTCGCAGTCTGTTGACCGCCCGCCCAGACGAAGCGATCGCAGGTCAACGTCACGGTGTCGCCATTCGACTCCACTTTCATGCGCGAGCGATCGAGCGCGTACGCGTTCTCGCCCGTGAATACGTTGAAGCCGAAGCGATAGTCCCCAACGGCGACGGATGGCTCCGGGAAGTCGAAGCTGAACTTCATGAAGTCGCGTCCGCGGGGCGGGACGAAGACTTCGCTCGTTGACGTAAGCGCGAGGATCTCGCCAGGCGCGGCATTCGGCAGCGGCAGCAGCGGCGGCTCGCTCGTCTGCGCCATCAGTGGCGCTACGGGAAGCGCGGCCGCCGCACCCGCCGCGCTAACGGTCTTGATCCAATCGCGCCGCGAGAAGTGGTCGGTCATTCGACGTTAGTGAATATCCGGTGCGGTCGTTCGACGTGCTTCGCTCAGGATGATCAGCTCACGCCGGCCGGACGACCCAGTACACGGCATAGCGCTCATCGAACAGCGTATGCAACGGCACGAATGTCACATCCGTCGCCTGACCTGTCGTGCGGAACTCGAGCGCTTTGCCTCCCACCGGATTGATCCACGCCGACACATCGGTGGAAGACGCAACGAACGACGGAATCGACGCAAGACGAATCGCCGGCTCGTTCGTGTAATCAGGCACTTCGCGCGGAGGCGTCGGTATGGCGCGACGATTCTCCGCCGAGATGCCATTGGTGCCGAGTTTCCCGACGAGCACAAGCGGGCCATACATGATCGCCTGCATTGACGGGTCATCCGGCATCGCATGAACGTGGAGGCTCATCGGCAGTGTGAGATCGAGCCGATCACCATCACTCCACACGCGATCGACGACATACCAGTTGCTCGGCGCCGGCAACGCTGGTGCGCTCTTGCCGTTGATCGTTGCACGACCACCCTTCGTCGCCCAGTAGGGCATGCGTACACGCAGCGCCATGCGCGTCGGTTTCGTCACCTTCACCGTGAGTGACGTCGTGTCCGCGGCGGGAAAGCTCGTGTTTTGCGTGATGCTCACGCCCTTGTCCTTCCATGCAACCTGCGACGCGACGAACAGATTCACGTACACGCCGTCGTCGTCGTGGAAGTACACGCTGTCGCCGAGCTTGGAGAACGATTCGACTCCTGTGCCGTGACAGCACCAGAACGCCTGATTCGGTGCGCCGAACAATTTCCAATATCCGGGCGCGAGCGGCGTGTAGTACGCTTTCTCGCCGTCAGCGGGATGCTGCGTGGGCAGAATGCCGTTGTAGTACACGCGCTCGTAATAGTCGCCGTATGCCGCTTGCGGCTCCCACTCGAACAGCTGTCGCGTAAGCTTGAGCATGTTGTACGAAACGCAGCTCTCCTGCGTCAATCGTCCGAGTGACTTCGAGAGCACGCCGGGATCGCTGTCCCATCCTTCATCGTTCGTCGTGCCGCCAGTCGCGAAGCAGCGCTTGCTCGTAACTTCGGTCCAGAAATACCTGGCGGCATCGCGTGAACGGGTGTCGCCCGTAAGCTCGTACCGACGTGCGGCGCCGATGATCTTCGGAATCGTCGTGTTGCCGTGCACACCCTTGAGCTCATCGCGACTCTCAGCGAGCGGTCCAAGCACCTTCTCCTGATCAAAGCGGTGAGCGAGTGTGGCGTACGCGCTGTCGCCGGTAATCTCGGACAGATCGTAGAGCGACGCGCTCATGCCGCCGAATTCCTTCTCGAGCACCTTAGCCATCTGTGCGTCGTCGAGCGAGTCGGTCCACTGCTTCGTCCACGCGGCCATTCCCTTGGCCATCGCGAGCGCCTGCGCGTTGCCTGAGAGCGTGTAGCTGTCGAGCAGACCCGCGAGGATCTTGTGGTAGGTATAGAAGGGAGCCCACACACGCTTGTTCGCGCGCAAACGGTCGAACAGCTCCGTCGGAAACGCGCTCAAATAGCCGCCGCCGAGTGCCTGCTGGCACTTCGAGAGCTCGGTCACCATGTGCGTGCCGCGCTGCTTCACCGCGTCGTCGCCGGTGGCCGCAGCGTAAAGCGCACACGCGGAGAGATAGTGGCCGGCAAAATGTCCGCGCAGCTCGTTCACGGGCGCTTCCCATCCGCCAAGCGGCTCCGCACGTGATGGCAGCCCGGCGTTTACGCGGAATGTGTGCAGAATGCGATCGGGATCGAGCCCCATCATGAACGTGCGATTCATGAGCAGCGCGTCGCGCTGAGTGCCGTTCCCGAGGCGGATGTCCTTCAATGCAAATGCGTGTGCGCCGCGCTCGAATGGAAGGCCGAGCCACCGCGCATCGGTGGTGCGCTCGACACTCTCGTCTGCGCGAAGGCGCGAGAGCAGGGGCGCTGCGACACCGAGCAGCACCGCGGAGACGACAAAGTCACGACGACCGATGTGTTTCACAAAACTACGCCACCTGAGGCTTCCTCAGCGAGCAGTGCGCCCGTAACACGTTCGGTCATAGCGGAACGAAGCATCGTGATGGCGGTGTAGACGACGACGACGACGACCATCCAGCGCACTGCGCTGAGTGGCATCGACTTGACGATAAGCGCCGCGATGAGCACGGCGGGCACTCCGCCCAGCATGAGGCCGAGCACGGCTCGCACGTCGATTGCTTTCTCGCGGACGAAACGTGCACTCGCAGCGGGCATCAGGAAGGCGCACGACCCCATCATGATTGGAAACGCCGCCTTGGGATCCATGCCGAGCATGTAGATGAGGATCATGCACGGCCCATAGAGGCCGATGCCCATTGGCATGAGTGCGCCAAGCACGAAGTTGCCGGCGAGGCCGATGAGCAGCTTCGGGCCATCGAGCTTGAGGAGTGTTCCGCCGCCAGGCATGAGGTTGAGCTGCGCCATGAGCATGAGCGATGCAGCGAGGAGCAGCGCGCATCCCATTCCGATCTGCACTTTGCGGCGCGGCCATCCGGAGACGACGCCTGCGCCAAGCCACGAACCGAGCACTGCTGCAGCGATCATGAAGATGAGCGTCATCGAGTCGACGGGCACGAGCTTCGTGAAGATGAACGCCTGCGCAATCGTGGGCAGTGTGTGGCCGACGTTGAGCGTGCCCGGTATTCGTTCGTCGCGGACCATGCGCCACTGCCGGAAGATCGCAGTTGTGGTGGCGAATGAGCCGATGCCGAGTGTGTCGAAGAAGTTGGTAACGAAGCCTGTCGCCAGCCCGCCGATGCTGGGTCTCGCTGGCTGGCTGGGCTCGGTGGAAGCGCGCCTGAGGCCACGCGTTAGCACCACGAGATAGAACATCGTGATGAGGACGAGGGCTCCGAGCAAAACCGTCTTCGCGTCAAAAGTGTTCATGGAGTCGATTCAGGCGGCGTGAAAAGTCGATGTGACCATGCGGGTCGACGGGTGGTGATAGCACGTGATCGCAGTGCTTTCACTTGCTTCACCTGCTACTACGTGATACTGCGCGCCGCGTCGGCGTGCAATGGGGAGGATTTACACGTGGCGTCACTCCGCGGAACGGGGGGCCGTCACACCCTTGCAGGCTCTCGAATAAAGAATATTGTATCCCGTCCGCTCCGTCGGACAGCGCTCGGTGCATCGTCGCGATGACGACACGAACGGAGACGAAGAGAGCAGCGCGAAACATGTCCCTTCGTTGTACCGCCATGAGAAGTGCAGTGCGTGCTCTGACCATCTTTCCAGAGAGGTTCCGATCATGTCTCACCGCTTGTCTCGCTTTCTCTTCGCGAGCGTGGCCGTTGTCGCGCTGACTGCCAGCGCGTCAACCACCATACTCGCGCAGGGAGCGACCGTTATCTCCGGCCGAGTCACCAACAAGGCAGCGGGTACGCCGATCGCTGGCGCCACCGTGCTTGTCGATGGCACGCAGATCGGCTCCGTCACTACAGATGACGGGCGTTACACGCTCAACCTTCCTGCGGGCCGAACCGGTACGGTGAATCTCACGGCACGACTCATCGGCTACCGCGCGATGCGTCAGCCCGTGACGCTCGTCGGCGGGCGCGTCTCGGCGGATTTCGTGCTGACGTCGCAGCCGGCGCAGCTCTCCGAAGTCGTGGTCACGGCGCTCAGTCAGCAGCGCGAGAAGTCCACGATCGGCACGGCGCAGCAGACGATCTCCGGTGAGGAGCTTGGTGGCCAGGCGCCCAATCTCATCAGTGCACTGTCGGGCAAGGTCGCCGGTATTGCGATCAGCAACTCGGGCAACATGGGTGGCTCGACGCGCATCGTGATTCGCGGCCAAGGCTCCATTCTCGGCAGCAACGAGCCGCTGTTCATCGTCGACGGCATCCCGATTTCGAACAAGGGATTCTCGACGGCGTCGGCAGGCGGTGGTCGGGACTACGGCAGTGCGATCTCCGATCTCAACATGGATGACGTCGCCACGCTGACGGTGCTCAAGGGACCCAATGCGGCCGCGCTCTACGGCTCGCGCGCGTCGAATGGCGCCGTCGTGATCACGACGAAGAACGGCCGCAACATGCTGCGCGGCACCAAGATCAGCTTTACGTCGCGCGCGACGGCCGACCAGATGTCCGTCTTTCCGTCTTACCAGAACGGATATGGGCAGGGCTTCGGCGGTGAGTTCAACTATGTGGACGGCCGAGGAAGCGGCGTGAACGACGGCGCCGATGAATCCTGGGGCCCCAAGCTCGACGGCCGCACTACTGGATGCGTCTTCATTCCAGAAACGCAAACCTACGACAAGAACGCAGGCTGCGACCAGTTCAGTGGCAAGGCGCAGCCGTGGATCGCACACCCGGACAACGTTCGAAGCTTCTTCCGCACTGGGAGCACGATTTCGAACAACCTGAACGTGTCGACATCAGGTGACGCGGCAGGTGCGCGCCTCTCGCTGTCGAAGGACGATGTTCGCGGCATCGTGCCGAACTCGTCGCTGTCGAAGCTCGGCGGCACGGTGTCGGCCAATGCGACATTCCGTGAGAAGCTCACGGTCGGCGGCAACCTGCAGTATGCGCAGAACAGTGGCATGAACCGCCCGGAGAACGGGTACACCGAAGGCAATCCGTTCATGACCTTCACCTGGTTCGGCCGTCAGGTGGACGTCGCTGGGCTCAAGAACAAATTCTACAACGACACGAACAATCCCTACGGATTCGCCTCCGGCAGCCTGTACAACTGGAACGACAACTATCATCGCAATCCGTGGTGGCAGTTCGACAAGAATCCATCGCCGGATTCGCGCGATCGCGTGATTGCCCAGGTCAATGCGAACTACGAGTTCGCGCCGTGGCTTTCGGGACTGGTCCGCGGCGGAGGCGATTCCTTCCGTCAGACGACGGAACAGGATTTCGCAGCGGGCAACATCGACAACGCAGACGCAGCGTTCAACGGCGGCTTCGTCAACAACACGCGGCGCGAGCGCGAGTCGAACTTCGAAGGCATCCTGACTGCGAAGAAGAGCACGGATCACTTTGATCTCACCGCGAACTTCGGCGGCAATCGTCGTCGCAACGACACCTACTTCGAGGATTTCCGGACCGCGGGCATCGTGGTGCCGGGCATTTACAATCTCTCGAACGCCGGCATTCCCGCGACGGTCACGAACGCAGAAACGCACCAGGCCGTCAATTCGAGCTACGGTTCTGCGGTCGTCACGCTGAACAAGGTGCTCACGCTCGAAGGAACGGCGCGCAACGACTGGTCGTCCACGCTGCCGAAGGAAAACTCATCGTACTTCTATCCGTCGGTCACCGGTTCGCTCCTCGTCTCGGATCTCTTCCCGGCGATCACGAACAATGGTGTGCTGACGTACCTGAAGGTGCGAGGCAGCTGGGCCAAGGTCGGATCGGACGCAACGCCCTATCAGTTGGTGACCGTGTTCAACGGAAACTCCAACAAGTTTGGCGGGCTGCCGCAGTACTCGTTGAACAATACGTCGGCGAACGCGTCGCTCCGTCCTGAGCAGACGATCGGTAAGGAAGGCGGCGTCGAGTTCGCACTGCTGAACGACAAGATCACGGTCGACGCGACGTACTATCAGAAGTTCACGCGCGATCAGATCATGCCGCTGACGGTGACGGCCGCATCGGGCTTTACTGCGACGGTCATCAACGCCGGTCAGGTCAGCAATCGCGGTCTGGAAGCGAGCGTCACCGCGCGGCCCATCTCGTCAAAGAATGGCTTCTCCTGGGCCACGACGGTGAACTACGTGCGCAACCGGAACAGAGTCGACGCGCTGGCTCCGGGACTTCCATCGCTCGATATCGCACCGTCACAGTGGGGTGCTCACATCCAGGCGCAGGAAGGACAGCCGTACGGCGTGCTGTGGGGACAAGGCTGGCTGCGTGATTCAACGAGCGGCAAGCTGCTTACGAGTGGTGGTCTTCCAATCGGTGATCCCAAGCTTCGTATTCTCGGCAACGTGAATCCGGATTGGACAGGCGGTTGGTCGAACGAGTTCCGCTACAAGGCATGGAGCCTGAACACGCTCGTTGATGTGCGCCAGGGCGGGCAGAATTTCTCCATCGGCAACTGGTGGGGCATGTACGCGGGCATCTTGTCGACCTCGATGAAGGGTCGTGAAGTCGACTGGAACAACCCGGGCCTCGTCGTCGAGGGCATCGACAAGAAGACGGGTCAGCCCAACACCACGGTTGTCACAGCTGAAGACTACGGCCACAGTTTGTATCCGACGGCAGAGCCGGCGGTATTCAACTCGGGCTTCATGAAGCTGCGTGAAGTGCGGCTGAGCTGGGACGTTCCGTCGCGCTTGATCAGCCGCTGGAATCTGTCGCAGATGAATCTGGCGTTCATCGGCCGCAACCTGTGGACGCGCACCGATTTCCCGAACTACGATCCAGAGAACGCGACCAACGCAACGAACGGCGGCCAGGGTTTCGATATGGGCGCCATGCCGACGACGCGCAATCTGGGCATCAACGTTACGATCACTCCGTGATCCTCAACCGGGATACCATACAGATGAGATTCACACGACTCTCGGTCGGAGTGCTGGGACTTGCCGCTATTTCCGCGTGCAAGACAGACCTGACCGCCTTGAACGAAGATCCGAACAGCCCCAAGCTCGCTCCTGCGGGACCGTTGTTCACTAGTGCGACACGCTCCGCGATCGCGACCTTCCAGAACTCGGCCAACACGCTCTCGATGACCGAGCTCTTTGCGCAGCAAATCGCGCAGATTCAGTACATCGACGAGGACCGGGGGCACATTCGTCCGGCCAACATCGACGGAATGTTCAACGCACTGTACGGGGGTCCGTTACAAGACCTACAGAAGCTGATCCTCGTTGCGGATTCCACCAAGCAGCCCAATGCGTCGGCGCCGGCCAAGGTATTGGAATCGTGGATTTTCCAGAATATGACGGACCTGTGGGGTGACATCCCGTACACTGCGGCGCTCAAGGGCGGCCCCGGGGGTGACTTCCAGCCCAAGTACGACACGCAGAAGGATGTCTACTACGGTCTGCTGAAGACGCTCACCGATGCAGCGGTTGCACTGAAGATTCAGCCCACGCTCAACGATCCGAGTCTCGGCAACGCGGATCCGCTCTACAATGGCGACAACGCGCAGTGGATCAAGTTCGACAATGCGCTGCGTGCCCGTCTCGCGATGCGGATGTCAAAGGCCGATCCGGCAAAGGCAAACGCGGAGCTGACGGCAGCTTTTGCAGGTGGGATGTTCACGTCAAATTCCGACAACGCGAAGGTTTTATGGCCGGGCGACGGCATCTATGACAATCCGTGGGCATCGAACTTCGCCGGCCGCGACGACCACCGCATGGCGAAGACCTTCATCGATACGTTGAAGGCGCTGTCGGATCCCCGTCTGCCGATCTTTGCACAGCCCACCAATGACGATCCGACGGTTTACGCCGGCATGCAGAACGGATTGGACAACACGTACACTGCGCGGTTCTTCAACACAACGTCACGTCCAGGTGCGATCTTCTATCCGGGTGCGACCGTGTACGGCAACTTCGGATCGTCGGCCGGCAAGGCATTGCCGTCCTACATCCTCACGTTCGCCGAGGTGTCGTTCATCCAGGCCGAAGCCGCTGAGCGGTCGCTCGGTGGTCTAACGCCGGCCGCCGCGGCAGGCTTTTACAATGCCGGCGTGACCGCATCGATCACGCAGTGGGGCGGCAGTGCCGCAGACGCGGCTGCGTATCTCGCGAGCCCGGGAGTCGCGTATGTTCCCGGCGCGAGTGGGCTCAAGCAGATCGGTCTCCAGAAGTGGATCGCTCTGTTCACGCAGGGTACGGAAGCGTGGAGTGAGTGGCGTCGCACGGGTAACCCGGCGTCGATCGTCGCCGGTCCTCGGATGTACTCGGATGCCCAAGGTGTCGCGCGTCGTCTGCTCTATCCGCCGGCCGAGCAGTCGAACAACGGCGCGAGCCTCACCGCCGCCATCGCGGATCAGGGTCCGGACGCGATTTCCACGCGAGTGTGGTGGGATAAGTAAGCGGCTAAGCAAGTCAGCATGATCGATTCCGTGTAAGCAAGAGGGGCCCATCGAGATTGATTCGATGGGCCCCTTTCGCTGCGCGGCTAGAGCAGCGCAACGCTACATCGTAATGACGAGAATCACTGGCCCTTCACGCGCTGATCCGCCAAAGCGCTGCATCGCCGCCGATGGGCTGAGGAATCTGATCTCGACAACCGAGCTTGCATGAATGCCGTTGAGCTCTTCGATCGGGACGATCTTCTGGCCGTCCACTGACGCGTGCACCTTGCCGGCTTCCTGATCAACCATCTGATTGCCGTTCGCATCTCTCGCGGGAAGCGTATTCACCCCACGGACAGTGAGAAAGTGCGGCCTCAGGTTCTTTACGGCATCCAACACGGTGAGCCCGCTGATCGACGGATTCGCTAGCTCCTCCTTTGTGATGAGGTCGCGGTTGCGATTGGGTGCGGACTGCGATTGAGCCGAAATGAGCTCGCCGGGTGCCGGCTCAGGCACGAGCGCCTGACCGCCGCATGCGCCGGCTGAGCCGATCAACAGCAGCGCGCGCAGGATGCTCGTCATGTGGGACCTTCCGTCGGAGGAGCAGCAAAAATGCGGGTCACGGACGATCAGCGTCAAGCATCCGCGCAGACGCGGGAACCTATTGCGTGCGAACGACGATGACCGGTCCCTCATGCGCCTGACCGCCGAACTTCTGCATCGCCTGCGCGGCGGTGAGATAGCGTATTTCGATGACGGAGTTTGCCTGCACGCTGCTCAAGTCGGAAAGCGGGCCGACGCGACCGTTGTCGATGGAGGCGTGCACCTTGCCCGCATCACTGTCGCCCCCGCTGTTTTTGCCGCGTTCAGCGAGGAACTGGGGGCGTAGCGTCCGCACCGCGTCGAGCACATTGAGCGACTGTACTGATGGTGTGGTCAACTCACTCTTGGAGATCACGTCGCGAGTGCCGGTTGCGGGTGTCAGCGATCCTTCTGTCGAGGCGGCAGATGAGCTTCCTCCGCTTGCACACGCGCTTACCGCCACGAGGACCATACACGCGCGAACTATTCGGGACATCATTGGATCACTCCTGAATGAAGGTGGGGATGCGATCATGGCCGCATGACCGCGAACCTCATGCCGCTGAGCAATGGCCAGCGGAGTCTACCACGAAACGTAAAATGGTCTTAGCGGCCGGTTCAGTGCGGACCCGGTGATCCTTTCGACCGTTGCACTCCGCGCACGATCTCGACGCGTAACTCCGTCCAGCCATCGACCTGCGCGTACTCTACGCGAATGTCGTGGTGGCCACCAGACACCGACACGTTGTCCACAGCCGATTCATGCGGCGTCCAGTCGTCGATGACCAGTTTACCGTCTACCCAAACACGAATCGCATCGTCGCTGATTGTTCGCAACGTGTAAACACCGGGACCGAGCGCAATTGAGGTCGACCCTTCGGCGGCAAATCGGAGCTGCGGCAAGCCGACGATCGTCGGCCGATACCACATGTAATCGAGCCGCGATTCACGCCGCGTCAGAAGTGGAGTACCTGCGCGCAACGAATCGAACTGCGCGACCGAGAGCATCTTTGCGGTCGAGTCGGGCCAGCGGAAGAATCGCACAGCCCATTCGGTGTGCGGCTCGAAATGTTCATACGAAAACCGGTAAGGCACATCCGAAGCTCGTCGCTCACCACTCGGCGACACTGTCGCCGCACCGCGATACTCGAGCTGCACTGCCCAATCGTCGACGGTGGCGGGCGTCACGACGAGCGTGTCGCCCACACGTCCAGACTCCGCTGACACGGCGCTTACGCCGCGGCGCGTAAGAATCCTCCACGTGCCCTGAGGGCCGAGCACGTGCAAACGCAGCGGCGTCGCGTGGGTGCTGTCGATTGGCCAGAGCTTTGGAGAGCGCCAATCGAACGGTCCCCACTCGTCGACGATAATCGCGGAGCGATCGAGCTGCGCGAGTGGAGAGAGAGGAACGGCGCGCGCTGCCGCAGTTGGAATGCGCGAAGCGAACAGCGTCCAGAGTTCGCGGCTCACCAGTGTCGCAGGGTCGCACACGTCTTTGACTGTCGATGACAACAAGACCATCGCCGTATCGAAGGCAGTGGTGTTCACGATCTTCAGCGCTTCACTCACGTTCGCAAAGCGGTTCCCCTTGATGCGATAGTCATGGCTCTTCGTATCGCGATGCTTCGGGTAGCCCCAGTCCGACGGCTCGAT
>JBDUCR010000178.1:0-4524 GCA_040003345.1 bacterium | reverse complement strand
GCGAACGTCACCGTGCATACGATGAAGGAGCACGTTGAATCGACCGGCGAGTATGGCGCGGAGGGCTACGTGTTCCAGGAGCTCGCGCCGATTCCCGAGATCGAAGGCAAACGGCCTGTAATCGGCAGTTGGATCATCGGGCAGGAGGCGGCAGGCATCGGCGTGCGCGAATCGGATGGATGGGTCACGGGCAACACGTCGCGCTTCGTGCCGCACCTGTTCAAGTAGCTATCGATTCCTGAACAGATACTTCGTCCACACGAGTATCGCGCCGCATTTGTAGCCGACTCCTTTCTCGACGAACGCCGCTGGCAGAGTGAGTGGTTGCGTGTACACCTCGATGCCGGCGACTTCGCTCGTCGCGAGATCCATCAGGTTGCCGTAGCCCGCTTCCACGCCGTCCAGCCACACGACCGGAGTACAACTACCGCCTCGGCCATTCGAGACTGAGGCGCTGAGGTTCGAGCCCTGTTGGCGAATGTAGAGGCTCGGCGCCTCGCGCAGCACGTTGGCAACGGAGCCATAGCGCGCGATGAATATCGAGTCGACGAGAAACCCGGTGCCGATCGCGCGCCGCGCGTTGAACTCGGCGGCGATGACGCGGCCGAGCGCGGATGCTCTGACATTCATGCCTGGTAGGGCGGGCACTCGGTCCACGCGAATGTCGACGATCACGGTGTCTCCGGAGACGACGTCGGCCGCGGCGTGTGTAGGCGCCATGCCGATGAAGAGCACATCAACGCGTCGCGTGCCGGGAAGCACGTCGCGAATGATGAAATGTCCCGTTTCGTCGGCACGACTTTCAGCCGCGCCAGCAACGAGCACGCGCGCATATGGGAACGGAGCGCCCGATTTGTCCGTCAGCTGTCCCGCAACCGTGCCACTCCCGGCGACGCTCGACGCGGACCCAGCTCCGATACGAAGATCTCGGCGGCGCACGCGCGTCTCCATGTGAAGCTCGATGCTATCGCTGGCGGCCGAGTCGGTCGACGCGTGAACGCGGATGCCGTGTGAGGTCAAGGGAATGCCGCACACGGCGTACGCTCCGTCATTCAGCGATCGTGCGCGCAGGAACCAGTCGTGGCGAAAGAAATCCTCGGTTGCGCGCACGGGCTGAAGCTGTGCCGCGCGAGTCGGAAGGCTCGGGAACGCCTCGCGCTTCTTGTTGGGGCGACGCCGCTCGGCGTCCAGTTCCTCGAGGTCTGTCGATCGCCGATCGGCATCGCGGCGTGTGACGATGGAGTCATACCACGTCACGCTGATCTTTGCGCGGCTGACGGGACGATTCGTCGCGGCGTCGCGCACCGTTCCGTAGACGAACCCGCTGTCTCGCGGCGCAGGGCTCTCGCCACACGCGTTTCGCCATAGTGTCGCGAACGACGGAATGGCGAGAAGAACATCGCTGTTGTCATCCGAGACGGCGACGCGTTTCGCGAGCCCCGGAAAGCCGAGCGAATCAAGCGTCGTGTGTTGGAGCGTGATGAGGTACGATCCGCGCGGCACGCTGTCAAACTGAAATCGCCCGCGCGAATCAGTGGTGGTGGTGCGTCCACCACCAACGATTGCGACGAATGCGTCGACTAACGGTTTGTCGTGAAGGCTGTCGAATGCCGCACCGCGCACGCGAACACCGGCGTCGCTCTGCGCGGTGGCGCGACCCGACGCACATAGCCCGCAGACTACAATGATGCATACGACGAGGTTGCGCATGCGTACTCGTTAAGATGGCGGGTGCAATGGCGATGTCGCGAACTACGGCAAAGCTTTTTTCGCAGAGGACGCAGAGGAAACTGAACCAGCCGCAGAGAACGCAGAGGAAAGCAACTTCATAAAGATCACGTGAGGAAGCTGGCACGTCGCGTATTCGCGTCGTCCTCTGCGGCCTCTGCGGCTGTATCCTCCTCTGCTATCCTCTGCGTAAAATGCAGCTCAATCCTGACCCTCTTGCCGAACCTCGTGATACGCGCCCTGTGCGAGTGAGTATGTGCGAATCGCGCCACCGCACCAGCGAATCGAAATCGGAACGTTGCCCTTCCACTCGCCAAGTCCGATGTGAATGCGCGGATCGCCAGCGGACGACAAGCCGTTCGCGCGCTGTGCCTCGCGAATGATCGGCGGTTGGCCAGGAAGACTCACCGTGACAAGCGACCCGGTCGCGTCGCGCGAACAGGTGCGACCATCGCCAACGAGTGTGAGTCCAATCCACGCATTCGATGCAGGCCCGATGTTGTGCAGCAGCGTTGGACCGTCATGCTGATTCGCCATGAGGACGTCGAGATGTCCATCGTTGTCGAAGTCGGCGAGCGCGACGCCGCGTGAGTTGTCGCGCCCCGTGAGTCCGACGGCATCCGCAACGTCGACGAACTGTGGACGCGCACCGGCGCCGCGATTGACGTAGACGCGTCGCGCCTCGTTGGGATAGATGCATCGCCCGCGCAGATCGCCCCACATATCGGCGTACGCGTGGATTGCGCGCGGCGACTGCATCAACTTGTGATTCACGTACCAGTAATCAGGACAACCGTCGTATTTGCGATCGAGACGATCGTCCACCATGCCGTTCGCCTGCACGATGTCGACCCAGCCGTCGTTCTGCAAATCGCCGACGCCGGCACCCCAGCCGAACCGATTCTCATTCAATGCGCCACGTCGCGACGCCTCGTCCGCGAACATGGGCGCCCCATGCTCGTCGATACCACGATTCATCCATAACAACGAGCCTTCGGCCTGCAGCGCGTGATGGACGTTCGAGATGTAGACGTCGAGCCGTCCATCGCGATCGAAGTCGGCAACGGAGCTGTTCATCCCCTTGTACGTGTCCATCCCGACGTCGCCGAACATCGTGCCGTGCACGCGACGGAAGTGCGTGCCGTGCTCGTTGATGTACAGATCGTCACGCCCGAAATCGCTGGCGATGTAAAGATCGGTCCAGCCATCGCCGTTGAAGTCGCCGGTGCCGATCGAGAGCGACCAATGCGTCTCGGGCATACCCATCGCAGCCACGTCAACCGACTCGAACGTGCCATCGCCGCGATTGTGCAGCAGCACGTTGTGGCCACCGTTGTTCGCGTCGTGCCAACCGTCGTGCATGAAGGCGAACATGCGGCGATCGCCGGAATACGCCGGTTGCGGAAGTTTGAAAATGTTGAGCTTCGTCGAATCGCCGTACTCGCGCAGATACGGACTGAGCGCGTTGCCGATGAGAATATCGGGACGGCCATCGCGATCGTAGTCGAGCACGTTTGCTGTGATGCTGATGACGTACAGTCCATTCAGTCCGGATTGCTCCGTGACATCGTCGAATCGCAGCACGCCGGTCTCGACAAACATGTTGCGGAACAGACGAGGCGCACCGAAGCTCACGAGTACGAGCAGGTCCTGATCGCCGTCGCCATCGTAGTCGAGAAACAGCGCGCCCGACGCAAGACCATGTGTCGCCGGATCACCGGCGAACTGCGCGAATGCCGGCACATTGACGCGCTCAAAATGCATGTTGCCGCGATTGAGCCAGAGTCCAACACGATCACTCGCGATGGCGAGTGGGCTCGTCAACAACACATCTTCGCGGCCATCGCCATCAACATCCGCCACCTCGGCGCTCGATCCAACCGAGAGCAGCCACTTGGCGATGTGACGCAGCCGCGGATCGACGAGATCGAGTGACTGAGGATCGATGACGACCTTCAGGCCGCTGAGCGTAGAAGGGACGTCATGCAGCCGGAATCCCGGATTTGCCAGCGCGACTCGCGGACGCAGCACGTGCGAATACGTCCACGCACCCGTGAGCGCGACGCCACCGAGCAGCGCCGCCGCGCGCAGCGTGCTGTGCGCGAAAAGCGAGCGGCGAATACGCGGTACGAATCCTTCGCGCCACATCGCGTTGCCATGCAACCACAGGAATCGCGCAGTCGTAACGATGAAGGCAGCATAGAAAAAGGTGAACACCGATTCGAAGCGGTGCAGCACCAGGTCCACCAGCGCGATGCTCACGCCAACTGCGATCTGCGCCCCTCGCGTCTTTGGCGACGTGCGCGGATCCGTGAGCATGAAAAAGGTGAACAGAAAGAACGGCGGCGCAGTGAGTGTGCCCAGGAAGAGCATCTCAGGCGGAAGATGCGCGCGCATGAGCCACGCGCGCAGCGCCGTTTGCAGCGTGTACGTAATGAGGAACGATGCGATCAACCAGCCGCGACCAACGCGGAACACGAACCCCGCGAGCGCAAGCATCACGATGAACGCGGAGATTGCGACCGTTCCGCCCCACTGATATGCGGGGGCCGCGGTGATCAGATCGCCCGCGAAAAGCAGCGTAACCGCAACGCCGAACAGCGACGGGTTGTAGTGATGCGTGCCGTCGAAGGTGAAAAGATATTTGCTGCCGATGGCGAGAAACACCGGAAGCGCCAGCACCGCATAGCCGTGCGCGAAGTTCAACAGGATCGCGATGGACAACGAACTGATGTAGGCGCTCAACGGTACGATCAGTTCGCGCCTTCGCAGCAGCCAGTGCAGTCCGACGTCGAG
>JBDUCR010000519.1:0-4527 GCA_040003345.1 bacterium | reverse complement strand
GGCATCTTGATCGCCGTGAGCGACTTCGCATCGATCACCGTCGTGGCAGGAACGACTCCATTCTCCGAGAGGAGAAATGCGACCAGACCGTACGTCTCCGACGGAGTGAGTGAGCCCGGCGCGCTCAGTGGCATCGTGCGATGCAGATAGTCGTACAGCGTCGTTGCGTACGGCCAGTAGTTGCCGATCGTCTTTGGCGCCTTGGCGTCCAACGCGAACACAAAGCCCGGTGCCGGCTCGCGACCGATGAGCCTTGGCACCTTGTCGATGCCTTCGCCCTTTGCGCCATGACACGACGCGCACTTCTGCGCGAAGATCTGCGCGCCCTCTGCGGCGGTTCCCTGACCGGCCGGTAAGCCGACGCCCGACGCATTCGCATCGATGTCTATCGCCGCGATTTCCGCTGGTGTGGGCGCGTGTCCAATCTCGTAGCGCGCGGGTCGTTCGCCCGTTTTCACATCATCGACGCGACGACACGCGATAAGTAGCAGAACGATACCAATACTGCTGATTGCCCGGAGTAGCATCGGCGTCATCCTCCGAAACCGACGGTACCGTCGGCAGCGACGTTCCACGAGCGGATCGCGTTGAAGTGATAGTCGGTCCCCTTGCCGCGAACGCGCCGAAACTCCTCGAGCGTCGGCTGAGTGTAACCCGTCTCGTCGTGCGCTCGGCTCATGAGCGTTGCTGGTTTGCCGTTCCACTTCCACATGTACTGGAATCGCGTGTGTGCATTTGACTGCGCGAGTCCGACGATCTCCGCGACCTCCCACGTGCGTCCACCGTCGACACTGACGTCGACGCTCGTGATCTTGCCGCGCCCCGTCCACGCGATGCCTGTGATTGGCCGCCATCCGGTTCCGCTCAACTTCTCGGGAAATACCGGCGACGTGATGATCGACTTTGCGTCCATCACGAAGCTGAACTGGCGCGATGTGCCATCGGGCAGTGGATCGGTGTACTTCACCGTTTCGTCGCGCGACATGTTCGGCTCGCTGATCACCTTGAGGCGACGCAGCCACTTGATGCACATGTTGCCTTCATAACCTGGCAGCACCAGTCGCGCCGGATATCCATTCGCCGCGCGCACGGCTTCGCCGTTCTGCGCGTACGCAATCAACGCGTCGTCCTGCATCTTCTCCATCGGAATGCTGCGTGACAGCACCGCCGCATCACCGCCTTCCGCAAGCACCCACTTCGCTGAGCTGTTGACGCCCGCTTCGCGCAGCAGTGTGGACACGAGGACGCCCGTCCACTCCGAGTTGCTCGTCATTCCGTCGACATCCTGCGGCGTCATCTCCGGCTTCGGTGTGCGATACGCCGCACGACCATTGCCTGCGCACTCGATGAAATACGTTTGCGTCTCGGCGGGGAATCGCTTCAGGTCGTCGAGCGTAAAGGTCAACGGCCGTTCCACGAGTCCGTGAATGGTGAGGCTGTACTTCGCCGGATCGATGAGCGCGATGCCGTTGTGATGCCGTTGAAAATGAAGATCGGACGGCGTGATGGTTCCACGCAGTTGTTGATGCGGCGTGTTCGTCGCACCGGTGCTGACGTTGAGCGGTGCGAGCGCCGGTTTCTCGAAGGGCGAGCGTTCCGTAAGAGGACCTGACGGAAGCCCGGGTACGCGCGTGGCATCGAGCGGTACGGATGGCGGAACTGGTGCTGCCTGCGGCGCCGCTGCGGGCGCTTGAGCAAGCATCTGCGCGAGTGGTACACTCAGCGCGACGCCGGCTGCAATGCCGGCGGACTGCAGCATCTCGCGCCGAGTGAGGCGTGGTTCCTGTTCAGTGGGCTTTGTCACGATGTTGGGCTCTTTCATCTGAGCAAGCAAGCGAGTCGAAGGTTCGGCACATTCGTGGTTTTTCTGACACCGTACTTTGTGCTCGGCCTAGAATACGCGCAGCGCGCATACTTCGATAGCAGGGCTGCGCGGCACGAGTGCAGATCCTTCAACTCGACTCGCTCGCGCAGGATGACAACGCTCGAAGGTGCGGATAGACTTGGCGCAATGTCGCAAGCGATCGTGGCCGATAGCCGGCTCGTGTCCGTGGTGGATCTTGTTGATGGTATTCCCATTCATGCCCGAGTGTCACCGCACTTCGTTCATGGCCGGACGCCGCTCGTGTTCGTGCACGGACTTGGCGTCTCGGTGCGCTATCTCGAGCCGACCATGACGGTACTGGCAGCGAGATATCACGTCGCCGGACTGGATCTCCCAGGCTTTGGACGCAGCGGCGACCCGCCTCAGGCGCTCGATACACGTGGACTCGCCAACGCACTTGCTGGCTGGCTCGACGCGCGCGACATCGGGCCGGCGATCTTCGTTGGCAACTCGTATGGATGCCAGGTGATCGTGGAGCTCGTGATGCAGGAGCCCCGTCGCGTGGTTGGACTGGTGCTGAATGCGCCGACGACGGATCCCGCGCATCGCACTGTATTCGGACAACTGATTCGCGTGCTCGCCGATATTCCCTTCGAGCCCTTTCGTCTCGGGTGGTTGGTCGCGCGCGACTATCTTCGCGCTGGTGCGTTGCGACTGCTGGCAACGCTGCGCTATGCGCTGGCCGATCGCATCGAGGAGAAGTTGCCCGATGTCGTCGTGCCCACGGCAATCGTGTGTGGCGCACGTGATCCCGTCGTCACGCTTGCGTGGGCAGCAGAGGCGGCGCGGCTCGTCGGACTGTCGTCACAGCGTGCGGCCGGTGCGAAGTTGTCCGTCGTGCAGACCGCCGCTCATGCTCTTCCCTACGATGATCCTGCTGCATTCTCGGCGCTCATTGAAGCGTTCGTCGAACGCGTTGACCGAGTGAAACGCCCGCGATCCAATCAATGACACATCGGCTCAAGTCCATCGTCGGCGGATCGATCGGCAATCTCGTCGAGTGGTACGACTGGTACGTCTACTCCGCGTTCTCGCTCTATTTCGCGAAAGTCTTCTTTCCACCCGCGAGCCAGACCGCGCAACTGTTGAATGCTGCGGCGGTGTTCGCGGTGGGTTTTCTGATGCGGCCAGTCGGTGGTTGGCTCATGGGACGGTACGCCGATCGACATGGACGACGCGCCGCGCTCAGCGCGTCCGTGCTGCTCATGTGCTTTGGCTCGCTGATGATTGCGGTCACGCCGGGTTACGCGCGCATTGGCGTCGCGGCGCCGATGCTGCTCGTCGTCGCGCGGTTGATACAAGGGCTGAGCGTTGGCGGCGAGTACGGCGCAAGTGCGACGTATCTCAGCGAGATGGCGGGCGCTCGGCTGCGCGGTTTCTACTCGAGCTTTCAGTACGTTACGCTGATCAGCGGCCAGCTCATCGCGCTTGTTGTGTTGCTGGTGTTGCAGCGGACGCTCGGCAACGCGGCGCTCGAGGATTGGGCGTGGCGTATTCCATTCGTCATCGGCGGTGTGCTTGCCGTCGCCGCGCTTTGGTTGCGACGAAGCATCGACGAGACGCCGTCATTCCGCACTGCAGTGAATGAAGGCGCGACCGTCGCGTTTTCGCCTGTGCGAGAGCTGCTGCGCTATCCGCGCCAGATCGCGACCGTTGTTGGATTGACGGCGGGCGGCACGGTCGCCTTCTACACGTTTACCACGTACGCACAGAAATTTCTCGTCAACTCCGGTGGCTGGAGCAAGGCCGATGCATCGCGCATCTCGGCGCTCACGTTGCTGTTGTTCATGCTCATTCAGCCGCTGGTGGGCTACGTCTCCGATCGTGTCGGACGTCGGCCCGTGTTGATTTCGTTTGGCGTGCTTGGACTGTTCGGCACGGTGCCGCTCATGACCGCACTTGCCGCGACGCGTGTTGAGGCGACGGCATTCATGCTGCTCATGGCGGCATTGATTGCCGTGAGTGGCTACACGTCGATCAACGCGGTGGTGAAGGCCGAGCTTTTTCCGACGGAGATTCGTGCGCTCGGTGTCGCGCTGCCGTATGCGGTGACGGTGGCGATCTTCGGCGGCACGGCGGAATACATCGCACTCTGGGCGAAAAACGTCGGGCACGAGGTGTGGTACTTCTGGTACGTCACGCTCTGTGTCGCGATGTCGCTCGCTGTTTACGTGACGATGCCGGAGACGCAGAAGACGTCGGCGATTGCGGACGATTGAGTGTTATCGCGCGCCGGCGCGCGTGCTATGCCATCGCGTGATGTTCGCCGCTCGTTGTTGGTTCTGGCAGCGTTGCCGCCTCGAAAGAGTGTCGCGGCGTGCGTCTCGGCATCCCGTGTGTGGCGAGTAGCGCGGCGGTGAGTGTCTCGACGTCCCAATGCTGCCAGCCGTCGGGAATGGGTGCGAGGCGTCGCCGTTCGTCGACGGATTGAAAGCAGAGCCAGCCACGCTGGAATGTGGGAGGCACACGGGAGACTGTGCGTCTGTCGCTGAGATGGACTTCGAATACGTCCCAGGTAATGCCGGACTGGTCTGTGAAGGTAAGCAGCATAGCTGACCTCCTCGCAGTTAACAGGGATGCGGGTACGTACGGTTTCAGTTGTTTACTGGATTTATCGTGCCGCGCGTGCCCGATCAAGAATG
>JBDUCR010000045.1:0-4546 GCA_040003345.1 bacterium | reverse complement strand
AGCAGGTTGTAGAAGATCTTTCCATCGGCGTACGCGGCGCCGCGATTCACGACGTCACAACAGGCGAGACCAACGGCAGTCTGCGCATTCTCCGGACGGACCTTCCACTTGAGCGGCTGCCCTTCCGCGGTCAGGTCGATCGCGTACGAGATGTTCGGGTACGGAGTGACGACATACATCGTATTGCCGACGACGAGCGGCTGACCCTCGTGTCCTCGCAACACGCCAGTCGAGAATGTCCATGCGGCATGGAGGTTCTTCGCGTTGGCGATCGTGATCTGATCGAGATCGCTGTAGCGCGAGCTCGAGTAGTCGCCGCCCGGAAGATTCCATTCGCCAGCGGGACCGGTGCGAGGCGCGCCGATCTTCGTACCGGCCACTGTAGTGACAGCAGAGTCCGCACTCGGCGCCGCTTTGTCGCGGGAGCACGATGCGCTGACCAACAACAGCACGGAGAGGACGAGAGGTGCGCGGCGCACTGAACCTCCAGCTACGAGAGATGCGATATCACAGCGACTGCCGACGCGCGGTTGCGAGCTACGCGACTGAGGCGCGAGGCGAGTGCGGAATATGGAGCAACTGCCGAATGGTCGCGAGGGCGTTTCTCCCTGTGCGGCCGGCGTCTGCGCGACTCACATAAGTGTGCTAGTCCAGCGCGTCAAGCTCCGGAAGCAACACGATACCCATCTGGTCGTCGGCCGATGTCGCGATGAAGGTGCGTCTTAGCCCTCGCCCCGTCCGGAAGTGTCACGAGCGTCATGCAAATCCCGCGCGATCCTGCCGTGATGGATGTGAGGCCGGCGAGGTACGTAAAGCCCTGGCGTCCAACGTAGGCGTCGCCCGAACGAACCACCTTGCAGGTGGCTGAGCTCATTCTGATTCCCCTCGAGTCTGGTGTTGCAGGAAGATGTTTTTTGTGACGGTGCGCGAAGATGAACTCAGTCCGACGTTGACGTCGTCGTGGCGAGCGCAACTCTGGCAGCTATTTCATTCATCTGCCGCTGACGAGTTCGAGCCCAGCGTGGCAGTCCAATTGCGCCGGTGGCGAACATGCCGGCGCCCCATGCCGCTCCGCCCATCAGCGTCTGAACCAATCCGGGATCGCCCAGTGCACCTCGCAGTGCCGCAACTGCGAATATCGTCGCTGCGCCACCGATGAAGCCAAGCCCGCCGACGAGCCATCCCTTCGCGTCGCCCTTGACGGTGCGGAAGCGAAGTCGATGGCCGGTTGCAGTCGGTTCGAGCATTACCTGAAGATTGCCATTCGTCCACTCACGAAGTGAGCCTTGGCTCCTTACCGTGCCGCGTGCGTTGAACGTCTCACGCAGATCGACGACCACTTGCTCCCATTCATCGTCGGAGAGCTTGCGGCCGAGGTTGACGGTGCTCGTTACGCCAACTGGAAATCCAAGCAAGGTGCGGGAGACGAGCGGTCCGCTCTGCCCGACGGTTTGCGCTGCCAGCACGATCGAGTCGGCGGGGATTCCCACTTCGCGCCCGATGTCCTGAAGCTCCGCGAGCGTCAGCCCTTCGTCCGCAGACGGCTGACGCTGACCGGGCTGCCGCAGTTCGCTCGCCCGCTCGAAGATGGCCGCGACCTCGGCCTCGTTGAATCGCCTTTCAGTCATCGCGTGAAAGATCGCCGCGCGTCATCGCAAACGCAAAGTGTGGCCGGACAGGAGACTACGGTTTGAATCCCGCGGCAGTCCACAGTGCGGAGCTCTCGAACATTTTCCCGTCCTTCATGACGAAATGAACAGTTCGAATGTTGGAGATGTTGTCGAGCGGATTCGCGTCGAGCACAAGTAGATCTGCACGCTTACCCTTCTCGATCGTGCCGACGTCCTTGTCGACGCGCATCGCCTGCGCCGCGACTGCCGTTGCGGAGCGGAGTGCGTCGATAGGCGTGAAGCCCGCTTTCACGTAGAGCTCCAACTCCCGATAGACACTGTAGGCAGGAATACCTTCGTCGGTGCCGGCGATGAGCGGCACGCCGGCATCGTGCGCGGCCTTGATGTTCGCGAGCGTGCGTGCGAGGCGCGCGTGCGATGCTGCCGTATCGAATTGCCCTTGCCCAAATCCGGCGATCCGATTCTGAAGCAGCGGCTGAGGAAGATGCTGCAACACCGGTTGGATGTTTTCCAGCGGCTCCTGCGCGGACTTGCCACCGATCTCTCCCCAGGACGCGGTGGGATCGAAGATCGTCTTCTTGGCGACGAAGTGTGCGAGCTGCTTCCGCCCCGAGTCCGATGTGAGATCGCCGCGTACAGGGAAGTGCGCGATCTGATCCATACCGGAATCGATTGCCGAGTGGAGATCCATCGATGTTGGAACGTGTCCGGTGCAGGTCATGCCCTGCTTGTGCGCTTCATCGCAGATCGCCGCGGTCACGTCGGGCGCGAGAGCGAGATAAATCTTCATCATCTCGAAACCCATCGCGTGATAGCGACGCACAATGGCGCGGCCTTCCTCGGGAGTTGCGGCACTGAACTCGCCAAAGCCCTGGGGTCCCGGTCCGTCGATCAGTCCGGCGAAGAAGAGGTTCGGTCCGTTCACTTTCCCCGAGCGGATCGCGTTCCGCATCGCGACGAGCAGCGGCCACTCCGAGCCCATGTCGCGCACCGAGGTGACGCCGGCGGCGAAGTACGTTGGAATCCACTCGATCTGGTGCAGATGCGCGTGGTTGTCCCACAATCCCGGCACGATCGTCTTACCGGTGACGTCGATGCGCCGCACGCCCTGTGGGACCGGCGTGCTCGCGCTCGGACCCGCGGCGACGATGCGTCCGTCGCGCACGACGACCGTCGCGTTGGGCACTTGAGGGGCGCCCGTTGCATCGATGAGCGTTGCGCCGACGAGCGCGATGCTCCCGTCGGCAATCGGCTTCGTCTTCGACGTGATGTTCGCGAGCTCTATCATCTGTGCGCGAGTGGCGACGTCCATCAGCTCATCGCGAAGCGGCAGCAGTGCCGCGCGCACCGTCTTGAATGAAAGGCCGCCGCCACCGCCCGTGGCGAACATGGCCATGCGCCCTTCGTTGTCGAGCCAGAGGTAGTTGATACCCCAAATGACTCCGTCGATTGTGTAGCGTGTCAGGACTGTTCGATTCACGCCTGTGCCTACGGTGTCGACGCCGCGCTTCCTGATCGCAACCGGATTGGGATCTCCGGGAACGATGGCGATCGTCGTCGGCATTCCGTGCGCTTGCCAGTAGCGAATCAAGGCGAGGTGTTGCGCCGTGGGCGCATACGACGACACCGCGTACGCAATTGCGGGGATTGCGACGTCGCTCGAGCGCTGGTTGCGCATCACCTTCGCGTGCGCACCCTCGAACTCGACAGACGTCGCGACGGTGCGACTCGAATCGGTCACGCGCACAATCGCGAACGTCTTCAGCGCGTAGTCGTTGCCGAGTGTGACGTTGAGTTGCGTGTGATTCCGTCGTCCGCGGTCGACGTAGTCATAGTCGGACGTCAGCGTCATGCCGTCAGCGCCCGGCTTCAATTCATAGTGTTCCCAACCGGCGGGACGGCCAATGTAGAAGATGCGCAGTGAGTCGACAATCGGCGGTGCCACGGGCCGTATCGGCTCACGCAACGTTGTGCGCGGCGCGAACGGCGTGACGAGAATCAGATTTAGAAGGAGCGCAGATCGACGGATGAGCATGCAGTCAGACCAGTGTGTCCGGTTTTACACACGTCAATGATAGCGTGTGAACGAACGTGCGAGGGCGGCGTCACAGCATTATTCTCCTTCCGTGGCCATGCCACGGTATCTGGACGATGCCGAAGCGGTGAGAGCGCCGCGCCGCTCAGGGAACAATGCCCTATGCGGCGGAACCACCAAATGCGTATGGAGTTGCGAACATGGCGGAGATTGTCTTAGTCGCTAGCGCCTGGCATGGAGGGTGGGCGCTCGCGCCCATCGCCAGAGGGCTTCGCGCACGCGGACACGAGGTGTTCACGCCCACGCTCACCGGCTTGGGGGAGCGGTCACATCTGGCTCACGCGGGCGTCAATCTCGAGACGCATATCGAAGACGTTGCCAATGTCCTGCTCTTCGAACGCCTGAGCGAGGTCATTCTTTGTGCACACAGCTACGCGGGAATGGTAATCACCGGTGTCGCCGATCGATTGCCCGAACGGATCGCGAGCCTGGTGTATATCGACGCCTTCGTGCCGCAAGACAAGGAATCGTGGTGGGACCTCGCGGGTGATCGGTACCGCCAACTCGCTAGTGATCGTTCAAGGACGGACGGCTTAGGCGTCGCACCTCCAGAACATCTGGACCGGCGATGCGTTCCTCATCCAATGGCGACGTTTCGACAAGCCATTCGACTGACGGGGCGCTGGCAGGACGTGCGCGAAAAAGTCTTCGTCTACGCCACGGGATGGGCCGAGACGCCGTTCACGTCCACTTACGAGGCGCTGAAAGCAGATCCTGCGTGGACGGTCATGACACTCCCGACACGCCATGATATCATCCGCGATGCTCCTCAGGACGTTGTCTCTATCGTGACCGGCCTGAAGGGAGCAACCGCATCGCC
>JBDUCR010000217.1:0-15525 GCA_040003345.1 bacterium | reverse complement strand
ACGCACGTCGCACACGCCGGCGGCCAGTTTTGGCCGACAGAAGCTGGTGGACCGCGCGAAGCTCGTCCTCTCAGGTGATCTGTCGCGGCGGTGGACGCTGGCGGAAATTGCGTCAGAGGTGCGTGTGTCGCCCGTCTACCTGACCCAGGTGTTCCAACAAGTCGAGGCGATGCCGCTGTACCGCTATCAACTGCGCTTGAGATTGGCGCGCGCGCTGGACCTGCTAGGCCGCTATGATGATATCAGTACCTTGAGCATGGATCTGGGTTTTTCGAGCCACAGCCATTTCAGTTCCGCATTTCGACAAACGTACGGACGCACGCCGGCGGCGTTCCAGCGCACTGCACGCCTGCGTCGATAAGGCAGCGACGACGAGCGTGTTGTGTATGTCAGCGGCACAACGCGATATGCTGACACTCGTGCTGCAAGAGCCAACGCTTGCGAGGCAGCCCCCCGCCGTAACCGGTAAGGTTGCCGTCCGCTCCTATGACGCGGTGGCACGGCACGACGATCGCGATGGGATTCGCGCCGTTCGCTAAACCAACCGCGCGGCTCGCGCCCGGCCGGCCGACCACCTTGGCAAGCGCTCCGTATGTCGTGGTGGAACTGACGGGAATTGAGCGGAGCGCCGACCACACGGCGCGCTGGAACGCAGTGCCTTCGGTTGCGACGGGTATATCATCGATGGCACTCAACTCGCCACCGAAATATGCGCTCAATCGCTGAACGATGCCGATGGGCACGGGCAGGTCGTCAAGCACATAATGGCGATAGTGCAATCGCAGCAGGCGGTGCAACCGAGACTCGTAGTCGCCAAAATCGAGCGCGCGCAATCTCCCTTCATCATCCGAGACCAGCAACATCTCGCCCACCGGAGATAGATGCCGCTGGAGTCGGAAGTGTATCATCGGCTATGACGCCAACCAGTGGTCGCGCAGCTCCTGATTGAATTGCGCCGCACGCTCTTCAGGGAAGAATAGTCGCGCCCCAGGCAGCTCGACACGCCGTCGCGTGCCGGGAATAGCGTCAGCAAGCCACTGCGACCATCGAACGTCAAAGTACACGTCATCGGTTCCCCATACGATCAGCGTTGGCGCGGTGAGCGTGCGCAGCTGCGCCTCCACGGCCTGGGTGTGCTTGCTGTCGAAGGCAGCGAGAAAGCGCTCGAGGTCATGCGTACGTTGCTGCGTGCTGACAAAGGGTCGCAGGTACCTTTCAATTGTCTCGTCGCTCACGCGTTCGGGCCATTCATATGCGGGACCCAGCGCCCCTGGTGAACGATAGACGTTCTTGTCCGCAAGCAGGCCGTCGAGCGCGCCGCGCAGGCCGCCGGCCGCCGCCATCGCAAGAAAGGGCTTGAATGCTTCGGGCGGCCAGTTGTCGTGCGTATCGCAGTCAGTCAGGGTGAGCGTGCGGATTCGCGATGGATTCAGCGCCGCGAAGATTTGTGCGATACCGCCGCCGCTGTCGTTGCCCACCAGATCCACCTGCGTGATTTTCAAAGCGTCGAGAAACTCCCGTAACATCGTCGCATTGGCAGTCACCGACACGTCCTGCTCCGGTGCGATCTGCGTGTCCCCATGCGCCAGCAAGTCCACCGCGATGCAACGTCGTACATCAGCCAGCTCCGCCATCTGATGCCGCCACAGGTGCCCATTGAGCAGCACGCCATGCACGAACAGTGCGACTGGACCTGAGCCAGCTTCGGTGTAATTGATGTTTCCTGACGGCGTGACGATCTGGTGCTTGGTTGGATTGGCAGGCATCGGTCAGCGCCTCCCTTCGACAGTGCGAGCGGATGCCGATGCACTGGCCGCCTTCAGCGATTCCGCGCACTCGTCGCAGCATACTTCCACCGTGGCATCGCCGATCTTCACTTCAATTGCGTTAGCATCCAGCTCGGCGTCGCAGGCCGCACATGTCTTGCTGATCATCCGCTTTCTCCCTTTGTTGAAGGGCCGCCATTCGGCCACGAGAGAAGGGAAGCCTCTCCGGAGAAAGCGTGCTATCAGAATCTTTAGCGATCGACGCGCTTCATTGGCCGCACATACTAAATGGCGCGGCGAGCGGTGTGCGCTCGCCGGCCAATGTTCGGATCATGTGCGGTGACAGCAGCTCTCCGTAGAGACGAACTGCCCGATCGGGTCGATGAAGCCGTCCGTGTCGTAGCGATCGTGCGGGCGCGCCCAGTCCCGCATGCCACGATACTGTCCCGTTTCGTCGCGACCCTTCGGCGTCATATCCAGCATCACGTATGCGCTGATGATGTTCTCCTGGCCACGGCCGAATGAAGCGTAGGTCAGGTAGATGTCGCCATTCTCGTCCTTGTAAAACACGCTGAAGCCTGACAGATCTTCGATCGGGATCGGCGCGACTTCATAGTTGTAGAAGACTTCGCCGCTCGCGATCACTTCGGGCCGGAAGGACGCGTGAAAGTCGTAGTTGAAATCGTTGTGGAATGACGAGACCCACGTCGCACTCCAGCCCATGCGACGCTGCGCCGCCTGAATCTGTTCCACCGGCGCGCGAGAGATCGCTACGAAGGTCACGTCGCGATGCGGCAGGTGCACCAACGCACCCTCGATATGATCCATCTCGAGCGAACAGCCCACGCAGACGTCGTGCTTCGGGTTGAGCATGTTGTGCTTGACGATCAGCTGGCTGCGACCATCGAACAGCTCGGCGAGGCTCACGTTGCCGCCTAGCGTTTCGAAGACGTACTCCTTCTCCACTCTAACCCATGGCAGCGCGCGCCGCGCAGCCGCAATGCCCTCCTGCTCGCGAGTGAACGCCTTTTCTCTGGCCAGCAACTCACGACGGGCCACAATCCATTCCTGCTCCGGCACGACTGGATGACGCGATGGTGAGATCGATGTGCTCATTGTACGCTCTCGGTTGATGGCACTTGTGGTGTGGACGTCTGGCGACGCTGGCGTCGGATGGCGCGGAACCTGACCACGACGAAGCCGAGTACACCGGCTCCGGACGTGGTGCTTGCAACGACGACCGCTGCGGTCGTCATACAGATGGGACACATGGGCGACTCCTGGTGTGGTTACAGCAGAATGACGGTTGGGCTCCCGCTATTTCGACATGTGCCGGCCAGGCGCTACGACAGCATCACGGGGGTGCGACCGGGCACGTCAGCCGAGCGTTCGTACACTCCCACGACCCACCACGCGCCGCGCGTCTGAGTGCACAACCGAAGCCCTTGCCGACGCAGCGCCGCATCGATTGCCGCGTTCGAGTGGACGAACCCCTGGAACGTTCCGCCCCGCAGCCGGCGCACGCGATTCTCGATCGCAATTGCGAGATGTACCCACCAGCTGTCACGCGGATACACGATGCCATAGAGACGTCGCGCAAGCGCTGCCGACACCGCGAGCAATGCGTGCATGTCGGGATAGCAGCACACAACCTTGTCGAGCGTCACCACGTCGACTGACGGCAAGCCGGTCGCGATCTCCACAAAATCGCCCAGACGTATCTCGAGTCGGTCCACAGTGGCTCGGCGCGTTGCCTCATCTCGCGCAGCGGCAACATACGAGGCACTGGCATCGACGAGCGTCGCGCGTTCCACTCCGTTCTCGAGCAACTCATGCGCGATCGTTCCCACTCCGCCGCCGATGTCGAGCAATGACTTCATTGGCCGATCCGTGGCACGAAGCGCCGCAAGGAGCTGCTGCGTCGA
The DNA here is from genome assembly GCA_040003345.1 of bacterium. Lineage (GTDB taxonomy): Bacteria > Gemmatimonadota > Gemmatimonadetes > Gemmatimonadales > Gemmatimonadaceae > AG11. The sequence continues at coordinate 11,834 of JBDUCR010000217.1, read as the reverse complement.
TGCGCTGGGCCCCGTCTCGCGATATGTCCTGAGGTCTCGATGCGCGAGTTTCTCGTCGAACAACGACTCGACGCCGCAGCAACGATCATTGCGAGAAGGCATGTGATACCTGACGGGTGATTGATCAGCGCAACTTATCACCCAGGACGCCGAGGGTCGCAAGGAACGGCAGCTCAATTAAGTATTCGCCTCCTGGCGGGCGAGCGCCCGCAGCGCTGGTCGTTCCCACTCAATGTGATGTTGGAAGAGCCACGCCATCCGATTCATCTCTTCGGGTCGTGCGTTTCTCTTAAGGATGATTGGCAGAAAGAAGTCGCGCAGAATTCGACCGACGATGCCCTGCTTCTTGGTATTGTTCATCGCCGATCCCCACGCCACGATGCGTTCAACACGCGCTCGGCGCAGATGCTCATAGCGGTGCAGCGCCTCGGGAATGGTGGGGAGGTCGCGCAGGCATTGCGCCAGCACGACTGCATCCTCCGCGGCCAACGATGCGCCCTGTCCGGACGCTGGTGAGACAGCGTGTGCGGCGTCCCCGATGACGACCATCGACCCGTTGTGCCAGCGTGGAATCGAGGGAAGGTCGTATTGATTGGCAAGCGTGATCACGCCACGCGTCGAGGCAACGATCTGAGCACCGACCGTGCTGTCAGCCGCAAGAAGCTCGAGCAACTGCTTGCGTATCTTTGCCGTTGTCAGCACACGGAGCTCGGCTCGGGATATCTCCGCGCGGCTCGGTGGGTTCGCAAACCACCAGATTTCTCCATCCGGGCTCACAGTATATCCAAAGAAGCACTGCTTCCCCCACACCATCACATAGTCACCCGCCGTGGTGCCGAGCGATGGTATTCGCGTAAAGCCGCCCGTGTTTCCGAGGCCCGTGTAGCGTGGGGGTGGAGCAGAGGGATCGATGACCCGCCGAGTCACGGAATGCACACCGTCGGCACCGATGAGTACATCGCCCTCAGCCGTTGTGTTATCGGCGAACCGCGCTAACACGCCGCCGCCTGGCGTCGCCTCAGCAGCGACGAGACGCTTGCCGTGTTCAATCGGAATGCCGCGACGTCGCACTTCAGCTGCAAGTCCGTGATAGAGATCGCCGCGCCGGATGGTGTGCGTGACAGTCCCGTCCGCGAGTGCCGGACCGAGATTGACCGACCCCAGCTTTCGTCCTGTGCCGCTGAAGAAGACTATCTGTTCTGACGGGAAGCCTGCGTCGAGCACCACGTGATGTGCATCGACGGCACGTAATGCGTCCAGTCCGTTGACGGCGACAGACAGGTACACGCCATGAGCGAGACCGTCACTCTCCTCGTACGCCTCGTAGATAACAGGATCCAGTCCTGCCTTCTGTGCCGCCATTGCGGCAACCGTTCCTGCCACACCTCCGCCAGCGATGAGCGTTCGCAACGGCACTCTCCTCGATGCATTGTTGACGAACATATAGAAATGCAACGCGACTGATGGTAGAGCCAGTTCGCGCGAATGCGACCGTGCCAATTGGAGACGTCAACGATCCTTAGCGCATGCGTCGTCACACGGGAGTGTGATCGAGCACGCTGCTGCGCGGCCGGTCCCTGAAACATTGCGCGACATCACGCGGCGTCGACATTGAAGAGCGAAAGTTCTTTCTTCTTCATACTCGGAGTACGACAATGGATCGCAGAGCCTTCATCGAAGCGAGTGTTGGTGTCATTGCGTCTGGTACGCTCGCCGGATGCGCCGCGCGGTCGAGCAGAGCATCTGTCCAAACGATGACGACGGCGCCGATGGATGCGCGCGCCTTCCATGCCGCGCGACGGTTCGCCGAGCTTCCGTCTGGACGAATCGCGTACGTAGAGCGAGGGGCGGGGGACGTCGCACTCTTCCTGCACGGGTATCCGTTAAACGGATTCCAGTGGCGTGGCGCTTTGGAGCGGCTGTCTCCCTACCGCCGCTGTATCGCCGCTGACTTCATGGGACTCGGCTACTCGGAAATTCCGGCAGCGCAGAGTGTTGCACCAGACGCACAGGTAGTGATGCTCGTCGAGCTGCTGGACAGTCTGCGCATCTCCAAGGTTGACTTGATCGGAAATGACAGTGGCGGCGCGGTGGCACAACTGTTCGTCACTGGCTACCCGGACCGCGTGCGAACGCTGCTGCTGACCAATACAGACGCAGAGCATGACAGTCCGCCACCACCATTCCTCCCGATCATCGAGGCGGCGCGAGCGCACACTTTCGCAGACCGTTCCATCGTCCGGGCGTTGGCGGACAAGGAGCTTACCCGCTCACGAGATGGAATGGGCGGTGCGTACATCGACCCCGCGCATCTCACTGACGAAATCATCGAGGTCTACTTTCGGCCGCTCGTCAGCTCGCCACTGCGCAAGTCGCAACTCGACGCGTACGCCATCGCGCTCGGCAAGAATTGGCTCGAGGGAATTGAGCCGGCGCTACGGCGGTCGACGGTCCCAACGCGGATTGTATGGGGCATGGCGGATGACATCTTTTCGCCGGCGGATCCGGACTGGCTCGATCACGCGTTCGGGAACTCTCGTGGTGTGCGACGCGTTGAGGGTGCGAAGCTCTTCTTTCCCGAAGAGTTGCCGGATCTCATCGCCGAAGAGGCGCGGCGACTGTGGGGTGTGATGTAAGGCGTCGAGGACAACGGCGAGGCGCATGGACGCGGGTCTCCGGAGCGACCGCATCATTTACTTCAACCACCTGAGTTCATTCCAGTCACTCGTCTATCATGTCTATATGGTAGCGGCCGCCGATTCCCGACCTTCCAGCTCCGAGCCTGATTCTGTTTCAAAACCCTTACCGCGGGCTCCGCGGTCTCCCAGCAGAAATCTGGATCATCGCCGCGACCGCGCTCGTGAATCGCGCGGGGACCATGGTGCTGCCGTTTCTCGTACTGTACCTCACGCGCTATCTCCACGTATCGGCGTCGCTGGCCGGTCTGGCAATCAGCGCGTACGGCGTGGGCGGTCTCGTGACGGCACCCATGGCGGGACGACTCGCTGATCGCATCGGGCCATTCGCGGTTATGCGCGCGTCGCTCGCGCTGTCGGGAGTGATCATTCTCGTCATGCCGATCGCACGCAACTTCGGCGTCATCCTCGCGCTCACCTTTCTCTGGGCACTCGTGGCTGATGCCGCGAGGCCAGCGACGATGTCCGCGCTTGCCAGCGCCGCGTCGCCCGAACAACGAAAGGCCGCCATCGCGTTGAACCGGCTCGCCGTGAATCTCGGCATGAGTATCGGACCGGCGGTCGGCGGCTTCCTGGCGATGGTGTCCTTTCCCATGCTGTTCATCGTCGACGGCGTCACCTCCCTCGTGGCGGCGGCTGTGCTGTCGGTATTGCTCTACGCTCGGCACCGCTCGATGCGTACCACACCGGAGCAGCACGCGGAGCTTGCGGCAGCGCGAGCCGCCGTGTTCTCCAAGTCGTCGATTGTGTGGCGCGACCGCGCGGCGCTGTTGGTGTTCGTCACTTCAATCTGCATGAACATCGTCTTCACGCAGCATCAGGGCGCAATGCCGCTCTATCTCGTGCGCGACCTCCACTACACTGAATCGTTCTATGGCGGACTGTTCGTCCTCAACACGCTGATCATCGTCGCCTTGGAAGTGCCGCTCAACGTGGCGATGACACACTGGTCGGCTCGGCGTGCGCTATCTCTGGCGGCGGTACTGATCGCCGTAGGCTTCGGCGCGTTGAGTATCGCGCACTCAGTCGGTGCGATCGGGGTGTCTGTCGTGATCTGGACCTTCGGTGAGATGATCTTTTTCCCGACGGCGATCGCGCATGTGGCACACATCGCGCCCGAGGGACGCACTGGCGAGTACATGGGCGCGATGTCAGCCACATTCTCGCTTGCACTCATCATCGGTCCATGGCTCGGCACAATGCTGCTCGACCGCGTGGGTGGCCCTCTCACGTGGTTGGTGATGCTCGTGATCGGGCTCGCGGCCGCGGCGTTGGCAGGACTTGGACGACAGTCGAACGGTCAGAGGATTTGACCGTACGTCTGGCGCCAGCCTTCATCCACTCATGCGATGTTTGCCAGCAGGTCAACGAGCTTTCCGCCCATCATTTTCCAGCCGTAGCGCGCGCCGCCGAAGTTCTGCTTCTGCTCCGGTGTGAAGCCCGACTGCACGAGCGACAGGAGCGTACCCGACGCCGATGGCGTCAGCGTGAACGTTACAACGGTGTCGATGCCGCCAACGACCCAGGCGTAACCGAGCTTGCGATACGGTTCGATCTCCAGGATTCGACAGTGGACAACGCCGTCCCAGCTCGCCTGCGGCTGCGCAGTGAATGAGAAGACCGTTCCCGGCTCGAGCTTGAACCCGACGACGGGCAGCAGCCACTCAGCAAGCAGCACAGGGTCGGTGAGCGCGCGCCAGACCTTCTGCGGCGGATGCTGCAAATCGAATTCGAAGGCGATGGTTCCGTCGTTCGATTGCCTGGTGATGTCCTGGACCGTCATTGGTCGACCGTCCGCAGTAGTTGTTCGAGGTGATTGACGCGCTCCGACCAGAAGGTTCGGTGAGGCATGATCCAATCCATGAACCGGTGGACGCCGCGCGGCACCACGTGATAGTACAGATGGCGCCCGTTGTGTTCGCCGCTCACCAGCGCCGTCGCCAGACGCGAGACCGTCGGATGTAGAATTTCGAAGCGCGCAGTGAAGTCCTGTACGGCCGCCTCACCGCGTGCGAGCGACTCGAGAATCATTCGGCAACCGACGTCCGCCATCGCACGGAAAATCATAGTATCAACGGCAGTCTCGCTGAACACGAGAACTGCATTGACAGCTATCGTGAATGCGACGGACAAGGAGCGGTGGACTCTCTGCAACCCTTTGTTCCGGTTCATTGGGACCTCCCTTGAAGATCAGCCCGATGTCGAGCGAACGCACCTGCGCTTGTGCTGTGTGCAGCGTCAATCGTCCATCTTTTTCAGGAGCTGTTCCAGGCGATCGACGCGCTCCGACCAGAACGCCCGGTAGTGTGCGATCCAATCGACGAGCAGCTTCATGCCACGCGCCTCCACTCGGTAGTAGACATTGCGTCCCTCGCGCCGGGCGTTCACCAAGCCGGCGTCTCTTAAGATGCCCAGATGTTGCGACACCGCCGGCTGCGAAATGTCGAAGCGCGCGGTGAGATCCTTCACCGACGCTTCCCCGCGTCTCAGCGACTCCAGGATCGCTCGGCGACTGGGATCAGCCAGTGCATGAAAGATCTTGTTTTCGGCGGCGGTCGTTCTGGTCATGGATTGATACATAAGTCCGTGCTTATTGAATGTCAAGCGTCAATCGCTCGGACGTACGGAGGATCGGAGTTTGATTCGCTCTTGACAATCAATAAGTAGGTACTTATGTATAACTCACACAGAGCACGCCGTGACCACAACAACAGGAGAGCATCACATGAAGATCAAATTGACCACCGTGTACGTGGATGATCAGGAAAAAGCGCTGCGCTTCTACACCGAAGTGCTGGGTTTCACGAAGAAGAACGATGTCAGCCAAGGGCCGTTTCGCTGGTTGACCGTCGTCTCGCCCGAAGAGCCGGACGGAACCGCGCTACAGCTGGCACTGAACGACAATCCTGCGGCCAAGGCCTATCAGCAAGCGATCTTCCAGGCGGGCCAGCCCGCAGTGATGTTCTACAGCGACGACATCAAAGGCGAATACGAGCGAGCCAAAGCACGCGGCGCCGAGTTCAGCATGCCGCCGTCAGAGGTGACCGGCTCGACCATCGCAATGCTCAAGGATACCTGTGGCAACCTTGTTCAACTGACACAGCTGGGGCATCGGTAAAATAGGCCGCACGCCAGCGTGTGCCGGGATGTGACCCGACTCGCCTAAGGTCGGAGTCGGGTTCATCCCAGTCGCGCAACGAGATGTTGTGCCGTGAGCGACTTGCGCGCTTTCAGTAGATCACGTGGCGTTCCCTCAAAGACGACATTGCCACCGTCAGCGCCCGCGCCCGGCCCCATGTCGACGATCCAATCGCCGCGCGCGACGACGTCAAGGTTGTGCTCGATCACAATCAGCGTCACTCCACTATCTACGATCGCATCGAGGAGCGAGAGCAGGTTATTCACGTCAGCCATGTGCAGGCCCGTCGTCGGCTCGTCGAGCACCAGGATTTGTGAAGGCGTCTCGAGCTCTCCCGCCAGCTTCAAACGTTGGCGTTCGCCGCCCGACAACGTGTTGAGTCGTTGGCCGAGCGTGATGTAGCCAAGTCCGACGTCCTTCAGAGCCTTCAGCGTCGCGAGTATCGGCTTCTCAATGAAATACGACGACGCTTCCTCGACGGAGAGGTTCAACACGTCGTTGATGTTCTTCCCGCGAAGCGTCAGGGCAAGAACCTCATCGGTGAAGCACCGTCCCTCACAGCTTTCACAGCGCAGTGCGACGGGATCGAGGTGTTGCAAATCCGTGTAGATGACACCAAGGCCTTCGCACGCGGGGCACGCTCCTTTGGAGTTCGCGCTGAAGAGAGCCGGTTGCACTTTGTTCGCCGCAGCAAACGCTTTACGGAGTGCGTCCGACATTCCCGAGTAGGTTGCAAGATTTGATCGTCGCGATCCCGCTGCCAGCGATTGATCGACGAGAACAGCGTCCGGATAATGTTTGGGCAGGCAGCCCTGAATCAGCGAGCTCTTCCCACTGCCGGCGACGCCGGTAACCACGGTGAGCACGCCCTTGGGTATCTTCACCGTGACGTCGCGGAGATTGTTGAGCGTTGCGTTCTCGATGAGAAGGTGCCCTTTTCCCGCGCGCGGCTTCGCTTTCAGCACTTGATGCCGGGAAAGGTGTTTTCCCGTAATCGTGTCACTCTTCGCGAGCTCTTTGAACGGACCTGTGAACACGACCGTTCCGCCGCTCGTTCCAGCGCCTGGTCCCATATCGACGATGTGATCGGCAATCGCCATCACTTCGGGTTTGTGTTCCACGACGAGCACTGTGTTTCCGACGTCGCGAAGCTTGATCAGTGTCTCATTCAGTCTTTGGATGTCGTGTGGGTGCAAACCCCTCGTCGGTTCATCGAAGATGTAGAGCGCTTCCATCAAGCTCGACGACAGGTGACGCACGATCTTGACACGCTGCGACTCTCCACCCGACAGTGTCCCCGTTTCACGACCGAGAGTCAGATAGCCAAGGCCGATGTCAACCAGATGACTGAGCCGCGCCGACAATCGCGCGATCAGCGGAGCGACAGGCGGCGAGTCAAGCGATTGAATGAACGCACCGAGCTCGCTGACCTGCATCGCTGTGCACTCAGCGATGTTCTTTCCACTAATCCGACAGGCGCGCCCGACCTCCGACAAACGAGTTCCACCGCACGCGGTGCACGCTCCGGAGGTCACGATGCGCTCCAGCGGCTCACGAAGATGCGCCGGCAGCTTCTCCGCGTTTTTGCTCAGGTACAGGCGCCTGAATTTCGGAACGACGCCTTCGTAGCCGGACGTGATCTTTATCCCCTGCGCATTGACTTTGACTTTTGAATTATTGAGGTGGAGCAGCGAGTGCCACTCCTCTGTCGTGTACTTCTTGAGCGGCTTTTTGACGTCGAAGAAGCCAGACTTCACAAACGTATTCAAGTGGTAGCCACCCACGTTGAACGTTGGAAATCGGATCGGACCGTCTTTGAGAGACTTGTTCCTGTCCACCAGTGCATCGATGTCGACCTGAGAGGCTTGACCAAGCCCCTCGCACTCGGGACACATGCCCGTGGGATCGTTGAATGAAAGAGCGCGGGCGTGCGGGACCGCGGGCGTTCCAAGGCGTGCAAAGAGCACGCGAAGCAACGTGTAGGTGTCAGTGGCGGTTCCCAGTGTAGAGCGCGGAGTTCCGCCGATTGACTGCTGATCGACGATGATGGCGATCGAGAGATTGGCGAGTAGGTCGACGTCCGGCTCACCGTAGCGCGGCAGGAAATTCTGCACGAACGTCGAAAATGTCTCATTCAGCAGGCGCTGTGATTCCGCTGCGATCGTGTCGAAGACCAACGACGATTTACCCGAACCCGAGACGCCGGTGAAGACGGTGATTTTCCGTCGCGGGATGTCGACAGAGACGTTCTTGAGATTGTTCTCGCGGGCGCCTCGGACCTGGATGGACCCAAAGGGATCGGCTGCGGATGAGGGGGACATGATATCGGGGAATGCGGTGACAACAGGGAGCGCGATGTCGGACCGATCGCTCGAGCGAGTGAGTGCGGTCAAGCTCGCTGATAAATCAGGTGGACGACACCTGTCTTGAACGTCGTCGAATCGACGAGCTTCAATGGCTTCTGGAACCCTCCGTCTCCGAAGAGACGCTTGCCCGTTCCGACGACGATAGGGTGGACCAGCATTCGGAGCTCGTCAAGCACGTCGTCACGCAACAGGGAGCGAACGAGATTCGGGCTTCCGGTGATTGCGATGTTCTTCCCTGGTTGCCGCTTCATCTGCGTCAGCTCTTCAGCGACGTTCCCGCGAATGAGCGTCGAGTTCTTCCATTCGACAGAATTCAACGTCGTGGACGCAACGAGCTTCGGCGTGTCGTTCATCTTGTCGGCAAACTCGACGTCGCTGCCCTTGTCGGCCCAGTAGCTGGCAAACTCCTGGTAGGTGACGCGTCCGAGAAGCATCGTATCGGACTCCGCCATCTGCGACGTGACTGCGTTCGCCATTTCGTCGTTGAAGTACGGGAAGTGCCACGTGTGTGGCGCTTCGACGACACCATCCAGCGAAACGAACAGTCCTGCGACAATCTTTCGCATATAACATCCTCCTTGAGAGTCAAAGGTGATGGCAGTCTTCGCGCCGGACGCTCGGGGCCGATGCGTCGACATCGGAGCGAAGACACTGCCTCTTGTTCAGACGTCGAATGAGCCACAACCAAATCGACAAGTTGAGTGCCGACGGCTCCGTCGACGGAGCGACCAAGCCCGTCGGCGTGCTCAGATCCACGCTGCCATTTTCACATTAGTGGATCGGCTGTGCCTGATGCAGGAACACTGCGCCCATGATGGCCACGACAGCGCACGCGACCGCGCCCATGGCAACCGGAATCCACCGGCCTTTGGCGACCAGCAAAACCAAAGGGATGAGGCGAAACAACATCGCGAAGGCAGCCGCATCGAGCGGCGCACCGACGTGCAGCTGAGTGTACAGCGCACCGAACATATCGATGGTCAAGCCGCAGGCCGCCGCGATCGTGAGCCAGTGCCATGGGAGCAAGATGGCAGCGCCGCCGAGTACCTCAGCCGTGACGATAAAAAGGTGGAAGGATTTTGTGTATCCCATCAACACGAAGTAGTCGGGTCGTCCCGAGGTCATGATGAAGATGTTGACCAGACCGGCGAGCACGAACGCGATTCCGGTCGCCACGCGCATCGCGAGAAGAACTTCAGGTGCGCGAAAGAAATGGTCGAAGCCACCGCGTCGCGCGTGCACAAGCGCCAAACCGAACAGCGCGCCCACGAGCAGATTCGTCAGATCGTACGGGCCCGTGCTCGCGGGTCGTATCGCAAGCTGGCCGAATACGTTGGCCAGCACATATGCGACGACGCGCACGCTCATCAACACGGCGACGGCCACGAGATAGCGATGAGCCAGCGTCGGCGCCGAAGTCCGCTGAAGACGCGGCGCGAGCGTCACGGCAGCGACGCCGCCAATGACCATCAAAGTGAAAAGACTTGCAGTTGGTGATGACACTGAACCGTTCGCTAGGCGCGGAGGAGGGCGCAGAGTAGGCGCGAAGCACGAGGCGCGACAGAGCCAATTTCGGACGAACTGGACAGTCCACTAGCTGCCTCTTCACTGCGTCAATGCGCGTCTTCACTGCGCCAAGCGAACATCACGGGCCCAGACCGTTGACAGTGAATATCTTGACGCATGGACTTCCATGTCAGTCTGGTCGACCGCACGAACTTGAGCGCAGAGGTGTATCGCCAACTGCGACAAGCCATCATCGACGGACGGCTTCGGCCAGGCGATGCATTGCCCGCAACGCGGGCGCTCGCGAAGAGCCTGAGTGTCTCGAGGTCGACAGTAACCCTCGCGTACGAGCGTCTCTCGGGCGAGGGCTACGTCGCGTCACGAATCGGCGCCGGCACTTTCGTCACTGCGAAGCTCACACGGCCTAAGGACGTTGCAGCGCCACGCGGGCCCAACGGTGCGCTCCGGCCGAGCGCCAGGTGGGATGAGATCCCGCTACCGACGGCATTCGCGAAGCCGGCTCGCTTCGAGTTTCGAAGCGGGCTTCCCGAGACTTCGTTGTTTCCGCACAAGGCGTGGCTGCGGCTGTTTGCGCACGCACTTCGATCTGACGACATTCTGTCGACGAAATACGGCGAGCCGGCGGGTCATCCGGATTTGCGTGTAGCCATTGCGCGCCACATCGGGATCTCACGCGGCATGTCGGTCTCATGCGACGACGTCACCGTCACGAGCGGGACGCAACAGGCGCTCGACCTCATCGCGCGCGTTCTCGTCGAGCCGGGTGATTGCGTCGCCGTGGAGGACCCTGGCTATGCGCCAGCACGACGCCTCTTCGCGTCGCTCGGTGCGCGCGTGATCGGCGTGCCGGTTGACGACGAGGGACTCGTCGTCGATGCGCTACCCGGTGATGCGCGGCTCGTCTACGTGACGCCGTCGCACCAGTACCCGCTCGGTATGGCGATGTCGTTGTCACGGCGGCGCGCACTGCTCGCGTGGGCGCAACGTGCCGACGCGGCGATCATCGAGGATGATTACGACAGCGAGTTTCGCTTTGGCGGCAAACCGTTGGAGCCACTTCAAACGCTCGACAGTTCAGGTCGCGTCATCTACGTCGGATCATTCTCGAAGACGCTGCTGCCTACGCTGCGCCTTGGATTTGTCGTAACGCCACCATCGATCCGCGATGCCCTGCGCAAGGCGAAGTTCGTGAGTGACTGGCATACATCATTGCCGGTGCAGGCTGCCCTCGCCCGATTCATGGAGGAGGGTGGGTTCGCTCGGCATGTTCATCGGCTGAACACCGTCTATCGTGCTCGGCGTGCCCTCGTGACGGAGTATCTGCGGGAGGAGCTCTCGGAGCACCTGACGCTCATTCCGTCGGATGCGGGCATTCACGTGGCTGCTCTTGCACGCACTGCGTCCGCGCGTGCGATGGCGGACGTCGCCCAGCGCGCGTACGAGGCGGACGTCGCGATCCAGGATCTTGCAATGTTTGCCGTGAGTGAACCTCCGCGCGCGGGACTCGTACTAGGCTACGGCGCCATCGCAACGCGGGACGTGCTCGAGGGGCTACGTCGTCTCCGACGCTGTTTTTAACACACGACTCCGCGCTATCTGCCCGAGGCCTTGTCGGAATCCGTTCCGGCGCTGAACCGATCGCGCATTCGCACCGTAGGGCGCGCACGGGTGGAGGTCTTCACGAACAGTACTCCGTCCAATGCCTCACCCAGGCTGTAAGCTCCATCGGCAAATCCTGTGTCGGTGTCGCTGAGCTGCGCCCCGTGAGAGCGCACGCGGCGCGGTGCGGCAAGCCATGCAGAAACGAGTTCTGTCTTTGAAGTAGACCGGAAGTCGATCAGGAATGGATCGAGGCCAGCCTTATCCAGATACCACTCTGCAGACTCCTCCGGAGCGTTGCCCGCGACAAAGCTCTTCAATAGAAATTTGCCGGATGTGTCGACGTGCGTGCTCCACGCCTGATGTTGGCCGCTCTCAAACGTCAAACCCAATGCATAGTATCGGTGTCCGTACAGGCTGCGTAGATACGTGCCCATGCTGCGAGCACTGGCCAGACGCTGCGTCATGATGTGATAGTTGTGCGCCCATAGAATGATTCTCGTGGCA
>JBDUCR010000035.1:0-106467 GCA_040003345.1 bacterium | reverse complement strand
TTCTGAGGTCGTTCGAATGCTTCGCCCGCGCACCGCAGCTGTCGCCTCGCTGCTGCTTCTCCCAATGGCCGCTGGAGGATTTCTCCTCCAGAACGCGCCGGTCCGCTCCACGCCGCGCCTCTTCGATCAGGTCGCTTCGCTGGTCGCGAACCGCTACGTCGACTCCGTGTCGGGCTCGGCCATCTATGAGAAGGCTGCGCGCGGTCTCGTTCGCGAGCTCAACGACCCGTACAGCGAGCTTCTCGCGCCCAAGGCCAACGAGGAGTTCAACCGCAGTGTCGGCGGTCGGTATGGCGGCGTCGGCATGTTGCTCGAGGAACAGAAGTCGACCGGTGCCACGCGCATCGTCGTTTCGCGTGTATTCCCGAACACCCCGGCCGAAGAGGGCGGCGTGCTCGAGGGCGACATCATCACGAAGGTCGACACCTTGTCGGTGTCCGGCGACATCAGGATCGATCAGGTCTCAAACGCGCTGCGCGGCCCAATCGGTACGCCGGTGAACGTGGTTTACGCCCGGCCCAGCGTGGCTGTGCCGATCAAGCTGACGTTCAAGCGCGCGCAGGTTCACGTGCCCGCCGTTCCGTACGCGACGCTCGTCGGCGACCACATCGGCTACATCCCGCTCCAGACATTCAACGAGAACACCGCCGAGGAAGTCGAAGCGGCGGCGACGAAGCTCGTGTCGCAGGGCGCCAAGGGGATCGTGCTCGACATCCGCGACAACGGCGGTGGCATCGTCGAGCAGGCACTCGCGGTGAGCTCGCTCTTTCTCAAGGAAGGACAGCCGATCGTCAACGTTCGCGGCCGCAACACCCCTGATGAAGTCGCCCGCGCGTCCAACGACCATCTCGCCGTACAGCCGCCGCTCATCATCCTGACCGACGGTAGCAGCGCCTCGGCAAGTGAGATCGTCGCGGGTGCGCTGCAGGATCACGACCGCGCGCTCGTCCTTGGCACAACCAGCTTTGGCAAGGGACTCGTGCAGTCGCTCTTCCCGCTCGACGGTGGCTACGCGCTCAAGATCACGACCGGCAAGTGGTACACACCGAGTGGACGCAGCATCCATCGCGAACGGAAGCTGCTCGCCGACGGACGCCTGGTGGAAACGAAGCCCGATTCGCTCGAGACCGAAGCAGAGAAAAAGGCGAAGCCTGCATACAAGTCCGACGCCGGACGCATCGTGTACGGCGGCGGCGGAATCACGCCCGATGTCATCGTGCCGGACGATACGCTCTCGACGGCAGAGCAGGAGTTCTATCGGTCGATGGCGCCAAAGGCCCAGGCCTTCATCACGACGCTCAATCAGTATGCGTTTGAGCTCAAGGGGTCGCCGAAGGATTTCACGATCAGCCCGGCATGGCGCACGGAACTGCGTCGTCGGTTTACAGCGGCTGGCGTGATCATCGAGCCCAAGCACGAGCCCGTTGCCACCAAACTGCTCGATCGCGAGCTCGATCGTCGCGTTGCGCGTCTCGTGCTCGGCGACGCTGGTGCCAAGCAGCGCGGCCTGCAAGAGGATCATCAGCTCTCGAAAGCCGTCGCGTTGTTGTCCACCAACCATACACAGAACGCGCTGCTTGCCACCGCGCAATCATCGGTGAGCCCGGTCAAGGCGTCTCCCGAAAAGGAACGCTGAGGCGGAGCAGGCGTGGGCGCAGAAGCAAAGACGACGCTGCGACTGGGCCGACAGAAATTTGCCGGCACAGCGCAGCTCGAGACTGACGAGCTGCGCTTCCGCGGCGAGACGAAACTTCGCATTCCACTCGCCTCTGTTCGCGACGTTGCCGTGAAGGCGGGCGCCCTCCATGTCACTCATGCCGACGGCATCGCCGTTCTGGAGCTAGGTGATCCCGCTGCGACGCGATGGGCGGAGCGCATCCAATCGCCGCGCTCATTGGCCGAAAAGCTCGGCGTGAAGGACGGAATGCGCATCGCGGTGCTTGGCGTCGAGGACACGAGTATTCTCGCCGATCTCGAGAGTCGCGGCGCTAAGCTGGTGACGGGCAAGGTCCCCGCGGACACGCCGATGGTGTTGTGGCGCGTCACGCGCGCATCGTCGCTCAGCAAGCTTGCAACAATCGCGAACAGCATCGCGCGCGACGGTGCGATCTGGGTGGTGCATCCGCGCGGCGATGCGGCGGTGGCAGACACCGTGATCTTCGCTGCGGCGAAGGATGCCGGACTGACGTACACAAAGGTCGTTCGCTTTTCCGATACGGACACGGCGGAAAAGCTCGTCATTCCGCGCGCGGCGCGCTGAGTCTCTTTCGCATATCTCTCGCTCGGTGTCATGACTGAAGCGCAGAAAAGCACTCCGCCGATGTCGGCGATCGAGCATCGCATCGTCGTTCCGCGTACCGCACGGTATTACACGCTCGGACCCACGCATGGCTTTCCGCGCGAGCTGTGGCTCGTGTGTCACGGCTATGGTCAGCTTGCGTCGCGATTCATGAAGGAGTTCGCGCCCATCGATGACGGCTCCCGATTGATCGTTGCACCCGAGGCCCTGAATCGCTTTTACGTCGACCCGATCGCCGAGCGTATTCATCAGCGTGAGCAGCGTGTTGGTGCGACGTGGATGACGCGCGAGGCGCGTCTCGACGAGATCGCAGATTACATCACCTACCTCGATGGCGTTGCGACCGAAGTGAAGCATCACCTTGCCGGTGCTTCGCCGAGGATCGTCGTGCTGGGATTCTCGCAGGGAACGGCCACTGTCAGTCGATGGCTTGCGGCGAGCGACTTTCGCGCCGATCAGCTCGTGCTGTGGGGCGGCACCATTCCTCCCGAGCTCGATGTTGCACTCTGGTCAGAGCGTCTGCACGGCGCGCACATCACGCTCGTCGCCGGTGAGCGCGATGAATACGCCACTGCGAAGATCGTTGCGGCCGAGGCGGAGCGACTATCGAGTGGAGGTGTTGGCTACACGCTGCAGCGCTTCGCAGGCGGTCATGACATCGATGGTGACGCACTGACCGCGCTCGCGTCGAGCTTCGCTGGACACTAGGCCTCAGCCTCGACGCTCGTCGCGCAGTCGCTCGATGTCGCGACGATCGCGCTTCGTCGGTCTGCCTTTCTCTTCGTACACGAAGGCCGCCGGCGCCATGCGCAGCTGCTCAGAGAGCTTCTCACGCGCGGCGACGCTCGCCGCGGTTTCTTCGTACAATGCCTGCGCGACGGTTGCGGGTCCCCGACGCTCGGAGACATCGCGCACCGTGATTACGTGTTCGTAAGGGCCCAGGCGAATGCGGATCTCGTCGCCGGTCTGTACCAACTTGGCAGACTTCACACCGTCGCCGTTGAGCGAGACCTTTCCGCCGCCGATGGCATCAGCCGCGAGGGAGCGCGTCTTGAAGAAGCGCGCCGCCCAAAGCCATTTGTCGATGCGGACGCGACCGCCGGCCGGTTGTTCCTTTTCACGCTGCATGATTCAAGATACGACGGTTCATCATGGTATTGAAACACACTGACGATGAAAGCAGCACGACATTCAACAGGTTACTGAAGGAGCTGACGCCATGAGCGCGCTCGATCTGCACGTGCACAAGTGGATTCCTGCGGCGGTGCCTCGCCTGCCGACGCTGTTGCTGCTGCACGGCACAGGTGGCGACGAGAACGATCTGCTCGACCTCGGTCGCATGCTGTTGCCAGGCGCCGCGCTCCTCAGCCCTCGTGGCAACGTGCTCGAGCATGGCGCGCCGCGGTTCTTTCGGCGACTCGCTGAAGGCGTGTTCGACATCGAGGATTTGCATCAGCGTTCGGGCGAGCTTGCCGATTTCGTCGATGCGGCAGCTGCTCACTACGGTTTCTCGCTCGATTCGGTGATGGCGGTAGGCTACTCGAACGGCGCAAATGTCGCTGCGAGTGTGCTGCTCTCACGCCCAAGCGTGTTGGCCGGTGGCGTGTTGTTCAGGGCCATGGTCCCATTTGAGCCGACGACTTCGCCGTCATTGTCGGGCAAACGCGTGCTGATCAGTGGCGGGAGAGTCGATCAGATGATTTCGCAGACCGGAACTGAGCGACTCGCGGCAATTTTGAGGAGTGCTGGCGCGGAGGTTGATCTCGAATGGCAGCCCGCGGGTCATGGGCTGATCACAGCGGATGTGGAAGTTGCGCGGGCGTTTTTGGCGCCTTGACTCCCTGTCGCGGCCCACTAACTTACTGACTGGTCATTAATCAGACCACGGGAACTTTGTTCCACACGCTGTACTTCCTGACCAGTCAGTTACTAAGGCCGCAATGTCTGAAGCAGCAACCGAACCACGCTGGCGCCGACTCCCAGAGGAACGCCCAAAACAGATCCTCGACGCCGCACTCGCGGTGTTCGCGGAGCGTGGACTCGCCGCCGCCCGCCTCGAGGACATCGCCAAGCTCGCCGGACTCTCCAAGGGCACCATCTATCTCTACTTCCCCAACAAGGAAGAACTGTTTCGCGAAGTAGTCCGCACCACAGTCGTCGCATTCATCGCTCGCGCCGAGGCGTCCACCGAGTCCGAGCCCGATCCGATGAAATCGCTGCTCAACTGGATGGACGGCTACTGGACCTGGATTCGCTCACCGGTCTTTCCAGCGATGCACCGTCTCATCAGCTCCGATCTCCGCGATTTCCCGGACCTGGCGGAGTTCTACGCGACCGAAGTGATAGAGCGGGCGCATCGTCTCGTGAGCAGCATACTCGAGCGAGGCATGGACGCTGGCGTCCTTCGCCGCTCCGATCCGCTCGTCGCCGCTCGCATGCTCGGCGCGCTTTTCATCACACACGGGAACTGGCATCACCAGCGACAGTGCTTCAAGTCGATCGCGAAGGCTCCCGAGGCCGTGATGCTCGAACAGATCCGTGATTTCTTCCTCAACGCCATGCGTCCGGACGCCCAGGACGCCTCCCAGCACGCAAGAACATGAACTGCCTTTTCTTCCGCCGTCAGATCTCCATCGGGCTCACGCTCGCGATCATTGCCGCTCTCGTTGCGTTCGCTGCTCGCTCGGCTTCGGCACAGCAAACCATGCCCGCCGACACGACTGTCCGCCTTACACTCGGCGAGGCCGTGCGCCTCGCCGCGCGACAGAACGCGGCAGTCGAAGGCGCGCGCGTCCGCGTCGATGCGGCGCAGGCGCGCGTCACGCAGAAGCGCTCCGATCTCCTGCCAAACGTCTCCGGCGCGGTCGCGGAGCGCGGCTCGACGATCAATAGCGCCACCTTTCCAATCGACTTTCCAGCGCAGCCCGGACAGCCGCCGCTCTTCGATCCCAACGGCAGCATCCTCGGCCCGGTGAACGCACTCGATGCGCGCGCGCGCGCGTCGCAGACGCTATTCGATCTCGCCGCGCGTTCACGCGTCACGTCAGCGCGCACAAGCGTCGCGGCGGCGAATGCTGACGTTGGCAGCGTTGCGGACAATGCCGCGAATGCAGCCGCCAACGCATATCTCGCGGTGCTTCGTGCCGACGCTGTCTACGCCGCGCGCGTCGCCGATTCCACGCTCGCCAACGAACTGGTCGGCATCGCGGAGAATCAACTGAAGGCTGGCACCGGAGTCGGGCTCGACGTCACGCGTGCGCGCTCCCAACTCACCGGTGCTCGCGCGCAGTTGATCGTCGCGCGCAACGAACGTGATCGCACGCGTGTCGATCTCGCGCGTACGCTCGGGCTTCCACTCGTACGCTTCGAGCTGTCGGATGCGCTCGCATCGTTGCCCGCGAACGAAACGCCGAATGAAGCGGCCGCGATCGACGCGGCATCGCGCAACCGGAAAGACGTGCAGTCGCTCGATCTTCAGGCGAAGGCTGCTCGACAGCAGGCTGCGGCCATTCGTGACGAGCGGCTTCCTACCGTCGGTGTCTTTGCCGACGAAGGTCTGAGTCAGCGCAACGGCCGCAGCTACTTGCCGACGTATGATTGGGGCATTCAGCTCTCGCTCAACATCTTCGATGGATTTCACCGCGAAGGCCGCGTCGCGGAACAGGTATCGACCGCCCGTGATCTCGAGATTCGCTCGCGTGATCTCCGTGCACAAGTGGAGGCTGATGTTCGCTCCGCTACACTCAATCTGCGCTCATCCGGCGAATCTGTGGTCGCGGCACGCGAACGGCTGGCGCTCGCCGAACAGGAAGTTGCGCAGGCACGCGAACGGTTTCAGGCCGGCGTCTCCGGCAATGCAGACGTCATTACTGCGTCGATCACGTTGAACACCGCGCGCACGTCGCTGGTCGACGCGCTCACATCGTATCAGGCGTCACGCGTGGCACTCGCGCGTGCGCAGGGCTCCATCGCCACGATCAACTGATTACCGCAGCTCACACACGTTCATCGCTCGTCAGTCAATTCCCGCACGCTCGATCAGACAATGTCTACCGCCACACAACCGCAGAGTACCACTCCGATTCAGAAGATCACTGTCGACGATTCGGCGCCGGCGAAAGCGCCGAGTAGCAAGGGTCGCATCGTCCTGGCGCTCGTCGTCATCGCTGCGATCATCGGCCTCACGTGGGGCGTCAAGCAGTGGCTCTACGGCCGCTCGCATGAATCCACCGACAACGCACAGGTTGACGGCCATCTGGTGCCCGTGCTCGCCAAGGTGAGCGGGTATGTCACGGCGGTGAACGCCGGCGAGAACGACCACGTTCGCGCAGACTCGACGCTCGTGCGCATCGATGAGCGTGAGTACGCCGTGCGTCTGGCGCAGGCTGACGCCGATCTCGCCGCGGCGCGAGCAGCGGCCGGCGGTCGCGGCGTCGAAGGTCAGGCGGAAGCCATGGTGCAGAATGCAACGGGGCAGCGTGCTGCGCTCGATGCGAACATCGGCGCCGCGCGCGCAAATGCCACGAAGGCCGAGGCCGACCTCGCGCGCATGCGTGAGCTGGTGGACAAGCAGATCGTGTCGCGCCAGCAGCTCGACGCGGCGCAGGCCGCTGCGGATGCAGCGCGCGCGCAGCTCTCGTCTGCACAGCGGACCGCTGGCGCCGCGGGCGCAGGCATTGTGAACGCGGAGGCCGGCGTGCGTCTCGCGCAGGCGCGTCTCGCGTCGGCGCAGGCATCGCGTGATAACGCACAGCTTCAGCTCAGTTACACGAAGATCACGTCGCCAGTTGCGGGAATCATCTCGCGCAAGCAAGCCGAGGTCGGCCAGCTCGTGCAGGCAGGCCAGCCGCTGCTGACGGTGGTGTCCGATACTGGCACGTGGGTGACTGCAAACTTCAAGGAGACGCAGCTCTCCGACCTCAAGATCGGCCAGCCCGCGGAGCTCGACATCGATGCGTATGGCGGCTGTCACGCCAAGGGCGTCGTCGAGAGTCTCAGTGCGGCGACCGGTGCGAAGTTCGCGCTGCTGCCGCCGGACAACGCGACGGGCAACTTCACGAAGGTTGTGCAGCGCGTACCGGCTCGCCTCAAGATCACCGAAGGATGCGGTGCCGATCGTCCGCTCCGCCCAGGCATGTCCGTGTTCGCGCACGTCACAACGAAGTAATGGCCACGAGCTGACCGTAGAGAGCGAACGATGACGACTACAGCTGTTCGGCCCGGCGGCGCGCGTGGTGTGGAGACCGACCGTTCCGGTCCTCCCGCCACGGCGTCCGTCGTTGCCGAGGACAAATACAAGTACAAGTATCTCATTGCGATTGCGGTGACGCTGGCCGCGGTGCTCGAGCTGATCGATACGTCGATCGTCAACGTCGCGATTCCTCACATGATGGGAAATCTCGGTGCGACGCTCGATGAGATCTCGTGGGTCTCGACCGGGTACATCATCGCGAATGTCATTGTCATTCCGATGTCGAGCTGGCTCTCGGGCTACTTCGGCCGCAAGCGCTATCTCACCGGATCGATCCTCCTGTTCGTGGCGGCGTCGTTCTTCTGTGGCGCAGCAACGTCACTCGGTGGTCTGATCTTCTGGCGCGTGATACAGGGCTTTGGCGGCGGCGCGTTGCTGTCCACGGCGCAGTCCACGCTGTTCGAGGCATTTCCGCCGAAGGAAGTGGGCATCGGACAGGCGATGTTCGGCGTCGGCGTGATGGTCGGTCCAACAATCGGACCGACGCTCGGCGGCTACATCGTCGACAACCTGAACTGGCCGTGGATTTTCTACATCAACATCCCGCTCGGTCTGTTCGCGGCGTTCATGGTCTTCACGTACGTGCAGGACTCCAAGTATCAGGCGAAGGCGAGAACCATCGACGGAACGGGAATTCTATTGCTGGCGCTGTGCGTAGGCTCGTTGCAATGGATGCTCGAGCGCGGCGAGCGATTCGACTGGTTCGATTCGCGGTTCGTAACCGTGCTGGGGCTCACGGCAGTCGCGTCGTTCATTCTGCTCATTTGGCGCGAGCTGACGATCGACGAGCCGGTGATCGATCTGCGCGTGTTGAAGAATCGCCAGCTTGCTGCCGGAGTGACGATCGCTGCATTTCTCGGCTTCGCGCTGTACGGTTCGTTGTTCGTGCTACCGGTGTTCCTGCAGGGTCTGCACGGCATGACGGCGAATCAGACGGGAATGATCATTCTGCCTGGCGCGCTGACATCTGCATTCACGATGGCGATCGTCGGTCGCAATTCAGCGCGTCTCGACGCACGGGTCACCGTGCCCATTGGCGCCTCGCTGTTTCTTTTCTCCATGTGGCTGCTGTCTCGGCTGACGTTCGACAGTGGTGCCGGCGATTTATTCTGGCCGCTCGTCGCGCGTGGTCTGGGGCTTGGTCTGATTTTCGTGCCGTTGACGGGCGCGACGATGGCAGAGCTCAAGCCGAATGCGCTCTCGCAAGGCACGGGCATGTTCAATCTCACGCGCCAGCTCGGCGGCTCGCTCGGCATCGCGATCAGTGCGACGCTGTTGTCGCGTTTCACGGCGCAGTCTCGCGCCCTGCTTGTCGAGCACGTTGTGATTGGCGACCCCACGACACTGGCACGCGTGGATGGCCTCACGAGAGCACTGGTGTCGAAGGGAATGAACGCCATTTCGGCGAAGCAGCAGGCGTTGATGATTCTCGATCGCCAGCTTCAGGGGCAGGCGAGCGTGCTCGCTTTCTCGAAGCTGTATTTGCTCAGTGGACTTGCGTTGATGGCGTCGCTGCCGCTGCTGTTCCTGTTCCGGTCAGGCAAGGCGCGCGGACTTGGGCCTGGAGCTCATTAGTCGGTCCGTGCATAGCAACTGAGCGCACGGGAACAGCGGATCGTCTTGAAACGGCGGATCGATCTCGAACATTCGAGGAGTGGATCCGCTCGTTCCACAAATGATCCGCCGTTTCCGTGCATTCTGTTTCAGCTGTATTGCCCTGTGGCATGCGCGGCGGATGACGCGCGGAGAACCTCCACGACATGCAGGCTCGCGCCGATCTCTGCGCCCTCTGCGTTCCTCTCCGTACGTCCTCTGCGTAAGAATGCAGTTGCCTTGGACCGCCGGCCCAAGAGGCTCAAGAGTCGGAAGCGTAAACCTCGACTTCAGCTGAGCCGTCGCGACCATACTTCACATACATGAGCCAGGGTCGGCAGCAGACCTGGCAGTCCTCGACGTACTCCTGGTCGTCTCCACTGCCAGGATCGAGAGCGACTTCATTCGCCTCGCCGCAATGTGGGCAATACACGATCGCCTCCGTTTCCGCCGTGCCATCCCCCAGCGGAAACTGCGTCTCGATTTCGTCCTCGGTCCACTGCTCGTCCTCGAATTCCGTCATGAAGAAAAAATAGCGCCTCTGGTGCGTGTTCGAAGTCTGTCCTCGAAAACAGAAACAATGCCGTCCTCGCCCGTGGACACCATGAGGACGACTCTAAAGCTAAGTCATTGCAAATCTGGAAGTTGTAATCCGTACTGAAAACGGTGCACTGGATGCTTCAGGCGGCTGTGAACGATCGCACATCCAGGAGCCCACTCATGTCACTCCGTCACTCGCTCATCGCCGGCGCTCGCGGCCTCGCCGGTCTCGCTCTCTTCCTTGCCGCCAGCGCGTGTTATAGCAAGCGCGTCACGAGAATCGAGCCGTCAGCGGTCACCGACCTTTCGGGTCGATGGAACGACACCGACTCCCGTCTCGTCGCCAATCAGCTCGTGGAGCAGACGCTCGCCGCCGGATGGGCAAAGCGGTACACCGACCTCCACGGTGGAGAGGCCCCCTCGATCATCGTCGGCACCTTCAACAACCGGACGATGGAGCACATCGCGGTGGGCACGTTCGTGAAGGATATCGAAAAGGCGCTCATCACGACCGGCACCGCACGCGTCGTTGCCTCCGGCGACGAACGAGCAGAGCTACGCGCCGAGCGCAAGGACCAGCAGCAGTACTCACGGGCTGACACGCGCACGCGTCCCGGCCAGGAAGTCGGTGCACGCTACGCGCTCACAGGAGAGCTGCAGGCGATCGAGGACGTCGACGGGCGTGAACGCGTCGTCTACTACCAGGTCGACGCATCGCTGGTGGATCTCGAGACGAACACCAAAGTCTGGGTCGGCCAGCACAAGATCAAGAAGTACGTCGAGCGCGCCCGCTTCGGGCTGTGAACCCCATTCCCGGAGACACGACAATGTCCAATTCGAAGTTTCCACAGCTTGCGCCGACGATGTTCATCACGGCGCTCATCGCGGCATGCGCGAATCCGAAGCGCGTTGACGAAGTGCCAATCACTGTCATGCGCAACGGCGACCTCATCGAGGCTCCGATGCACACCATCGATGCCGCAACGACGCAGGCCCTCGAGTCGCGCTTGGCGGGACGTGCGAATCGCGACTCGGTTGCAGCGATTGCGTTCGCGAGCTGCGCCGATGCGTGCGCCGCGCTCGGTCGCGGTGAGCTCGCGCTCGGCATGACGGAAACCCAGCTCTTCACGGCGACGCACACCACTGACATCGCCTGGAGCTCACGCCGGAGCGGCGGCGTTGAGGTGCTGTCGCCGCGCGATCCAGACATGTCTCCATCTGACGCAATCGCGCCGCTGGCGCTGGTCCAACTCGCCGGTGGACGCGTCGCGAGCATCACGTATCGCGAGCCCCAAGGCCTTCGCACCGTGACCAACAGCGCCGATGTGAGCGATGCGAATCGTGCGCGCGCCACGGCGCTCGTCAAAGAAGGCGACGCCCTCGCCGCGGCCGGCGACTTCACATCGGCACTCGATCGCTACGATCGCGCGAGCGTCATTGATCGCGCCGACGCGGAAGTGCAGTACAAGATGGCGGCGTCACTCGACAAGCTTCTGCGGCCGATCGAGGCGAAGCTGCGCTATCAGTTGTTCCTGAACCAGCTGGAGATCCAGAAGATCGAAGCGACTGGCAACGCGAACGCGAAGCTGGCCGCCGCGATCGTGCAGGCGCGCGAACGAATCGTCGTCCTCGAAAAGAAATAGACCTCCGCCAAGTCGTCTCGGATCACATGCGCATTCCCACCATTGCGCGCCAGAGTCGCATCGTTGCCAGCAGTGTGGTGATGGCCGCCACGCTGCTCGCAACGACCGGCTGCGCGCTATTGCGTTCGACCGTCGGAGCATATGAAGTGGGTCCAAACGGAATCGCTATTCCGCAACAGCGCCTGCGCGACGCGCTCGCACGCGCGGACTTTCGCGAAGCGCTCGCATCACGCGACGACGACGCACTCCTGCAGGCACTCAACCTCGGCGCGAGCAGCTACTACGCGTCGCAGTTCGCTCGCAGCGCTGCAGTGCTCGACTCTGCAGCGCTCATCGCCGACGATCGCATCACGGCAAGTGTGTCGAAAAATGCACTCAGCCTGATGACGAACGATATGGCGCGCGCATACCAGCCGCGACGCACGGAGCGGCTGTTCATTCCCTACTACAGCATGCTCGCATATGTTCGGCTCGAGCAGTGGGAGGATGCGGCGGTCGAGGCGCGGCGATTGAGTGCGCTGCTCAGTCAGTACGCGGCCGATCGAACGGACGACGAACGCGCGACACACGCGACGCTGCACTATCTCGCCGGTGCGGTGTTCGAGCGGGCAGGGGAACGTGGCGAGGCGACAGTCGCCTATCGGAATGCACGGGCGCTGATGTCTCGAGCTGATAGTGACCTGACAGCACGCGGCAACGCTGACGGCGATGTGTTGGTCGTGGTCGAGCGAGGCTTCATCGCGCACCGGACAACAGAGTCGATCAACGTGTTTCTCGGTGGCGCCGATCGCGACTCTCTGCGCGGAGACGATCGAGAGGCGCGCGTACGGACGGCGTCGAGCCTCGCGGATCGCGTGTCACGCATTGTGAGTGCGAGCGGAGCCGCAACGGGCGACGAAACACCGCCTTACAAGCACCGTGCGCGTAGTGGCGACGATGATGAGGATGACCACTACTGGCTCTCGATCGCGCTACCGTCGCTGCGTCGTTCACTTCGCGTGGCGGGCAATCCCGCCGTCTTCATCGATGGAACAAGCGTGGCGTCATGGCGCGTGTCGACGCTCATCGATGACGCCGCTGCCGCAGACGAGCATCGTGAGCGCGCAACGCTGCTGACGCGCGCGATGGTCCGGGCCGCGACCAAGTACGCAGTCACGCAGGCTGTAGCGGACAAGAAAGGCGACGTCGCCGGCTCGATCGCGAACATCGGCGCGTCGCTGCTCGAGCGCGCCGACATTCGCTCGTGGCACCTGCTGCCGCAGGAGATCACGTTGATACGCGTGCGCGCGCCAGCCGGGCAACGCACGATGCAGCTCGCCATTGGCGACGGTTCAGCGCGGATCGATCGCGGTCCGATCACTGTGCGGACTGGCCAGACCACAATCACAACAGTGCGTCTCTGGCAGGAGCCCGCGCCCGCGGTGATCGCCGTCCGTTAAAAAAAGCTAGATCGGGTGCTCGCCCGGTTTCAACGTCGTCGCCTGAGCCTGTGCCTTCAACGCAAGTTCCGTCGCAAGGAAGCAGTGCGCTTGCGGCATCGCCGTCTCGGTGCGATTCAGCACGTCGTCAACGAGCTGACGTCCATACGGCAGCGGAACGTCAGTGCACGCCATATGGTTGACGCCCTTGCCATCGACGAGAAAGAGATGGTTGCCGCCGGTTTGGCCCGCGACGTCGACATATTTGCGCAGCTCGATGTAGCCGTCGGTGCCAAGGACGGTGAGGCGTCCGTCGCCCCAGGTTGGAAGTCCCGCCGGCGTGAACCAGTCCACGCGAATGTATCCCGTGCCGCCGTTGCCACGCACCACGACGTCACCGAAATCCTGAAACAGCGGATGCTGTGGATGGCGAACGTTGCGCACCTGCGCCGTCGCCACTTCACCACTCGTTGAGTTGGTAAAGAAGAGAAACTGATCGAACTGATGCGACGCGATGTCGGTGATGATGCCGCCGTAATTCTTCGGATCCCAGAACCATTCGGGGCGGTCAGGCGGATTGATGCGATGCGGCCCGAGTCCGACGGTCTGAATCACCGTGCCGATCGCGCCTGCTTTCACGAGCTCGCCCGCCTTGACCGTCGCGCCGTTCTCGAGACGCTCACTGTACATGATCGAATAGATCCGCTTCGTCTCTGCCTGCACACGACGCGCTTCGGCAAGCTGCTCGAGCGTGGTGATGCCCGGCTTGTCGGACATGAAGTCCTTGCCATGCTGCATCACGCGAACGCCGAGCGGACCGCGATCGACCGGGATGCTCGCCGACAGGACAAGCTGAATCGTTGAATCCTCGAGGATCTCCTTTTCGCCCGATGCGAGCTTTGCATTCGGATAGCGCTTCGCGAACGGCGCTCGCAACTCCGGTTCAGCCGCGTAGAACGAAACGAACTCACCACCGCCGCGAACCACAGCGTCCACCTGGCTGTTGATGTGCCCGTGGTTGATGCCGATCACGCTGAAGCGAATGCGCGCCGCCTGCCGTCCGCGCGGCGTGGTGTGCACTGCGGCACTCAAGCGCTCGGGAATCATCACTGACGCAGCCAGTCCAGCAGCGATGCCGACCGACGCCTTTACGAGATCCCGCCGACTGATGTCATCCATTGTTCTGCACTCTTTGAGGTTGCATGACGTGCGTGACGATGCGGCCGAGAAGAGCCAATCGCAAGCGGCGTTCGTTCACCGCCGCTCACGACGTCGATGGCGATGACAAGTCGTCCTTCGTGAGCGATCCATCCACCAGCCGCCAGATGCCGAGCACGTTCTTGCTCCGCAGCGCAGCCGGCAGCGACGGATCAGGAAAATTCTGAAAGCACACCGGCCGCGCAAAGCGAGTGATTGCGGCAGTTCCGACTGACGTCGTACGCGAATCCGTGGACGCGGGATACGGTCCACCGTGATGAATAGCGTGACCCACCTCCACGCCGGTCGGATAGCCGTTGAACAGCAGACGGCCAACCTTGCGAGTGAGAATCTCGACGAGTTTCGCATGCGAGTGAAGCTCTTCCGGCGTGCCGTGAATCGTCGCGGTGAGCTGTCCCTCCATCCCCTCGGCAACACGCTCGAGCTCCATGTAATCGCTCGCCGCGACAATCACCGAGACCGGACCGAACATCTCTTCGCGCAGTTCAGGAGTGGCGAGAAAATGCGCGCCGTCCGTCCGTAGCAGCGCTGGTCGCGCACGTATTGCGTCGGCCTCTGCACCTGCGAGCAGCTCGGCCTTCTCTCCGGCACGCGCTACCGCCTTCGCGTAACTCTCGCGCAGCTGGCCATAGAGCATCACGCCCGGTTGGACCTGCTCGATCTGCGCGGCGAGATCCGTTGCCAGATTGTCGAACGCCGTGCCGCGCACTCCGACAATCACGCCGGGGTTCGTGCAGAATTGCCCGACGCCAACGGTGATCGACTGCGCGAGTCCCTGCGCAAGCGCAGTGGCCCGTTCCGCGACCGCAGACGGAAGCAGGAACACCGGATTGATGCTGCCCATTTCCGCATAGACGGGAATGGGCTCCGGCCGTGCTGCGGCGGCGTCGAAGATCGCGCGTCCGCCGCGCAGTGAGCCGGTGAATCCAACCGCCTTGATGAGCGGATGCCGAGTGATCGAGAGCCCTACTTCGTGCGACCATCCATGCAGCAACGAGAACACGCCTGGCGGAACATCCGCCGACCTGGCCGCGCGACTGATCGCAGCCGATACCAACTCCGACGTGCCGGGGTGCGCTGGATGCGCTTTGAAGACGACGGTACATCCCGCCGCGAGCGCGGACGCGGTGTCGCCACCAGCAACAGAGAACGCGAGCGGAAAATTGCTCGCTCCAAACACAGCGACCGGACCGAGTGGCACGAGCATGCGACGAAGATCGGGCTTCGGAACGGGCGCGCGCGTTGCGTCGCCGGTATCGATGCGCGCTTCGACCCATGACCCTTCGTCGAGATAGTCGGCGAACAGGCGAAGCTGTCCGGTCGTTCGGCCGCGCTCGCCTTCCAGTCGGCCGAGCGGCAAGCCGGTCTCGGCGCTGGCGCGCTCGAGCAACGGTGCACCGAGCGCCACGATCTCGTCTGCGATGGCGCGAAGGAACTGCGCGCGCTGCGCGGCGGACGACTGCCCGTACGTTCGGAACGCGTGCTCGGCTTCGATCGCGGCGCGATCCACCTCGTCGCCGCTCGCCTCGTGAAACGCGGGCTCGAGTGCCGCACCGGTGCTCGGATCAGTCGCGCGAAACTGAACGTCGCTCTCTGTGCCCGACACGCCAGCGATCAGATTGCCGCCAATGAGCTCCATCGAATCTCCTCGAGTGGGCAGAACAGTAAGTGAGCGACGTACGACGCCGAGCTCCGGCTGGCGAGTTTCATAATCGCACGACAAGCTTGCAATATGAACAAGTCACCCACACCTCCGCCGCTCGAATCTGTGCTCGGTTCGGCCGACGTGGTAACTGCCGGACGCATCGTTGGCGACGGACCGGCCGGCGCGCTTCCATTCACGCCCGAGATGCTGCGCGAGTCGCCGAGTGGAGATCTCTTCGGTCTCACGCAGAACGTGGGGATGGGGTGGGATCCCGCGTCGTTACAAGGTGCAGAGTATCTCATCATCAGCACGCTCGGCGGACTTCGTGGCTCGGACGGTCAGCCCATCGCACTGGGCTATCACACGGGCCACTGGGAGATCGGACTGCTCGTGCGCGCAGCCGCCGAGACGTTGCGTGATGCTGGTGCCATTCCGTTCGCAGCCTATTGCAGCGATCCGTGCGATGGACGTACGCAGGGCACGACGGGAATGTTCGACAGCCTCGCCTACCGGAACGACGCCGCGATCGTCATGCGACGACTCATTCGTTCGCTCCCGACGGTGAAGGGAGTGATGGGCATTGCCACGTGCGACAAGGGACTTCCGGCAACAATGCTCGCGCTCGCCGGCTCGCTGCATCTCCCCGGTGTCGTCGTGCCGGGCGGCGTGACACTGCCCGCGCACGGAGCGGAAGACGCGGGGCAGATTCAGAGTCTCGGCGCACGCTTCTCGCGCGATCTCGTGACGCTCGATTACGCCGCCGAGATGGGATGTCGCGCCTGTGGATCGTCTGGCGGCGGATGTCAGTTTCTCGGAACGGCGGCGACATCGCAGGTGGTGGCGGAAGCGTTCGGGCTCGCACTTCCACATAGTGCGCTCGCACCATCGGGCGAGCCATCGTGGTACGAACTTGGCCAGCGCTCAGCGCGTGCATTGATGCGCCTCCGTGCACTCGACATTTCACTCGGCAGGATTCTCACGCAGCATGCACTCGAGAATGCGATGCTCGTGCATGCGGCGTTCGGCGGCTCGACGAATCTGCTGCTCCACATTCCTGCCATTGCGCACGCAGCTGGACTCACGCGGCCCACGGTCGACGATTGGATTCGCATCAACCGATCGTCACCGCGCCTGGTGGATGCACTACCCAACGGTCCGCGTGGACATCCGACTGTGCAGGTGTTCATGGCTGGCGGAGTTCCTGAAGTGATGCTGCATCTGCGTCGCATGGGGCTCCTGCACGGCGATGTGCTTACCGCGACGGGCGACACCCTCGACACGACACTCGATTGGTGGGAGTCGAGCGAGCGTCGCCGGAATGCGCGCGCGCGACTCGCCTCGGGCGCAGCGATCTCGCCAGACGACGTGATCATGTCGCCGGATGCAGCGCGGCGTGCGGGGCTGGCGAGCACCGTCGTCTTTCCCGTCGGCAACCTCGCGCCGGAGGGATCCGTGATCAAGGCGACGGCGATCGATGCGTCGCTCGTCGATGCAGATCATGTATTTCGGCACGTCGGCCCCGCTCGAGTCTTCGTCGACGAGAAGGACGCTATCAATGCGGTGAAGGGCGGGACCCCGCGTCCCATCGTCGCTGGCGACGTCATTGTGCTCATCGGCAATGGGCCGTCTGGAACCGGCATGCAGGAGACGGCGCAAATCACCATCGCGCTCAAATTTCTGCCGTGGGGCAAACACGTCGCTCTGTTGACGGACGGTCGCTTCTCGGGCGTGTCCACCGGCGCGTGCGTCGGGCACATCGGGCCGGAAGCGCTGCATGGTGGGCCGATTGGTCGTGTGCGCGATGACGACATCATCGAAATCATCGTCGATCGTGCTGCGCTGACCGGATCAGTGAACGTTGTTGGCGAAGCGGGAATCCGACTCTCCGCCGAATCGTGTGCCGCGCTGTTGAATGGGCGCGAGGCGCACAATGCGCTCGCACCGCATCCGTCGCTGCCCGACGACACACGACTGTGGGCCGCGTTGCAGCGCGCGAGTGGAGGCACGTGGGCGGGCTGCATCTATGACGTCGATCGAATCATCGCCGCGCTGGAGAAGACATCAACTACCGAGAACAGGGTGACGACGTGAAGGTTTATCGAACCGCGCGAGGAATCATTCTCGAGCACGCAGCGCAATTCTACCCGCTGAGCGACGAGTGGGATGCGTTGATCAATCGCGATGGTCTGCTCGCCTATCTGCGCACGGTCGCGGTGGGGAAGGGAGGCATTCGATTCGACGAGACACTGCTCGCGCCTGCGGTGTCACAGGAAGTCTGGGCCGCCGGCGTCACCTATTCGCGTAGCCGCTCGGCACGAATTGACGAGGCGCAGGATGCTGAAGGCGGCACCTTCTACGATCGAGTGTATCACGCTCCGCGGCCAGAGCTGTTCTACAAGGCATCGGCGTTCAGGGTGCGCGCGTCCGGACAGACCATTCGCATTCGCCGCGACGCGCGATGGAGCGTGCCCGAGCCAGAACTCGCGTTGTACATCAATTCGCGTGGGGTGATCATCGGCTATACAATCGCGAACGACGTCAGCTCGCGAGATATCGAGGGTGAGAACCCACTGTACCTGCCGCAGGCGAAAATCTATGACGGCGCATGTGCACTCGGCCCCGCCGTACTCGTGTCGGACGCACCACTGCCGCCAGAGACGCCGATCGAGCTGCGAATCACGCGTGACGCACGCGTCATCTTCGAAGGCGGTACGACGCTCGCGCAACTCAAGCGCACGCCGGAAGAGCTCGTGGAATATCTCTATCGCGAGACGAGCTTTCCTCTTGGTTGCGTGCTGCTTACGGGCACTGGCGTGATTCCACCCGACGACTTCACGCTGTATTCCGGCGACGAAGTGGAGATCAGCATTCCGCCGATCGGCACGCTGCGCAATACGGTGGCGTGATCGCCGATCGCCGATCGCCGATCGTCAGCGGCGACGTCGTACGCACGTCACGCGGGCCGCTCCCAACACCCCGACTCCGCCGACCGAAACAGCGCGTCGATCACAGCCATGTTCCCACTCGCATCCTCGAGACTCACCGGCACGACGCCCGTGCCACGGATCGCCTCTGAGAACCGCTCGCCCTGCAATCGGTATTGGTCCACCGCCGGCAACGTGATGATCTCTGCCGCTGCTCCCGCGAACTTGCTTCCGTCGTCGACAAAAATCCGGCACTCATGATCCGCCGGCGCATTGAACGGAATCTCGATCTCGATCCGACCTTCGGTGCCAAACACCTGCATGCGCTGGTACGGCACCAACTGTCCCGCACAGGTAAACGTCGCCTGGCCCAAAGGAAACTTCATGAGCGCCGACGCCAATCGATCGACGCGCGTGTCGGGATCGCGATCGACGACGCCGATGACATCCGTCGGCTCCTCGGCAAAGAGCCAGCGTGACAATGTGATCGGGTAGCAGCCAACATCCATCAGCGCGCCACCGCCCCACTCCACTCGGCTGCGAATGTCGTTGGGATCGCGACGGAAATAGCTGAAGTGTCCGACGACGAGACGGAGCTCGCCGATGCGACCTTCAGCGATCAGCTCGCGCACCGCGGCCCACTGCGGATGCGCACGAACCATGAACGCCTCGCCAATCGTCACGCCGGTGCGATCACGCACCGCGAGCAGCTGCGCCGCTTCGCCACGCGAAAGTGCCAGCGGTTTCTCACAGAGAACGTGCTTACCTGCTTCTGCCGCCTTGATCGACCACGGCACATGCAGATGGTTCGGCAGCGGATTGTAGATCGCGTCGACGTCCGCATCAGCGATGAGCTCTTCGTACGAGCCGTACGCGCGCGCAATGCCGTGTCTGTCCGCGGCCGCCTGCGCTTTCCGCAGATCGCGCGACGCAATGGCGACCACGGGCGTGTGCGCGCTGCGCTGCATCGCGGGAATTACTTTCTCCACCGCTATGTTCGCTGCGCCAAGCACGCCCCAGCGTACGGGCTTCGGTTCGTCGGCGATGGCGGCAGAGTGCAGAGGCGTTTTCATCGAGTAGAGTCTGGTGACGATCACCTTCCGCCGACAGGTCCGCTCTCGCGCGACGCATCGCCATGCACGCAATGGAACTCCATGCACCGCACCCATACAGACTATATCGTAGACGAACAGCGCACACGCCCATCCTATTGCCGATCAGGAGCACATGTCCAACTGGAACGCCGTTACTCTGCCCGACGTCCCGCCGCCACAGGGTCCCTACAGCCCCGCCGTTCGGGCAGGTCCATTCGTCTTTGTCAGCGGCCAGGTGCCGCGTGATCCCGCAACCGGACAACTCGCCGGCGATGATGTGGCAACGCAAACGCGACAGACGCTGTCCAATGTGAAACGGTTGCTCGAGCAGGCGGGCGCGACCATGCGTGACGTGGTCAGCGTCATTGTCTACCTCGACAATCTGGACGACTGGGCAGCGATGAACGCCGTCTACACCGAATTCTTCACCACTCCCTTTCCAAGTCGCACTGCGTTGGGCGCGGACCTTCGAGATGTGCTCCTCGAAATCAGCGCCATCGCGTACGTCGGCAGCGATTCATAGTGGCCCTTAACGATTGTGCGCAGCCGGCGTCATTCATGCCAGCGGGCAAAAAAAAGCGCTCTCCGCGCACAAAGAAAAATTAGTGCATCAACTCCCAACGACTGATATAGGCTAGGGGTAATACTGGATAGCGAGGGTGAGTGACTGGGCGCTGGTGGGGCGCACACCACGAGCCTGAGCGACCACGAATGGGTTGGCAGCGAACGCTGCCAGCCCATTTGTGCGTATACTGACGACAGACGCGTCGCGTCGTCCGCGCCGTTCCGATTCCCCCACCTTCGAGGCTTCGATGCACTTCATCGTTCGTGCTGCGCTGGTCGCCGGCTGCTACGCAACAACGGCCGGCGCTCAGCAAAGCGCCGCACCGCGCGCATTTCAGCTCGCTGACTGGTACAAGCTCACGACGCTGAGCTCACCATCCATGTCGCCCACCGGCGACAAGGTCGCGTTCACAGTCACCACAGTTCGCGAAGCAGAGAACAAGCGGCATAGCGAAGTCTGGGTCGTTGCGACCGCTGGTGGAGAGCCGCAACGATACACGTCCCCGAGTACGGAAAGCAGTGCGCCACGTTGGTCGCCCGACGGCAAATACCTGTTCTTCACGTCGTCGCGCACTGGCGGAAAGGGGAACACCTGGGCGATCCGAATGGATCAGCCGAGCGGGGAAGCCACGCAGCTCGAGAAATATCCCACGGGCACAACACCGACCGACGGTCGCTTCGCCGTCTGGGCAGACGCAGACTCGGCACCTCCGACAGACTCGGCGAAACTGAAGGACGATCCCTTCGGCAAGATGCAGCCATTGGCGCGTCCTCCGTATGACGCGATCACGAAGCCCGTGAGCGCCGCACGCTTCGACGGCCGTCACTTCACCGACATGCGCTTCAAGTCGAACGATCGCGGCTACGTTGCGTCGCCGAAGGAGTCGCGCGTGTGGCGTCCATCGCAATTGTGGACGCAACGCTTCGACGGCTCAGAGAAGAAACAGCTGACCCACACCGCCTACTCGCATCGCGGCGCGAGCGTGAGTCCAGATGGCCGCTGGATTGTTTTTCTCGCAGACGCCGAGCTTCGCCCCGACTCGGTTGTCGAGCGCGAGCGTGATTCGCTTTCGTACCTGCCCTACGACGCCAAGCGCGACGAAGCAGCACGCAATGACGCGGACATCTACATCGTGGGCGTCGATGGCGGCGAACCGCGCCGAGTGGCGCGCTGGATGGGCGCCGAAAGCGATGTCACGTGGTCGCCGGACTCGAAGAAGCTCGCCTTCATCGGACGGGCGACTCGCGTTGCGTCGGCACGCGTGTACGCAGTGGACGCAACGGGAGGAACGCCGACGCTCTTGCTGCCGGCGTCATTCAAGTACGAGCCCGCAGCGATCGAATGGCTGTCGGATGGAAGCCTGCAGTTCAGTGCGGACGTCGGAGGAAGCAGTGGTCTCTTCCGAATCGACGCCAACTCGAAGCAGCCCACGCCGCCCGCGCAGCTACTCGGCGGTCGGCGCAAGATGGCAGGCTTCAGCTACGACGCGTCGGGCAAGCGGGTGGCATTCGTCTCCACGAACATGACCAAGCCGACAGAGCTCTACCTCGCCAACGCGGACGGAACCAATGAGCGTCGTCTCACGAGCTTCAACGACAAGCTCGTGAGTGACGTCGCATTCAGCGATGCCGAGCGCATCACGTACAAGTCGGTCGGTGGGCTGGACATCGAAGGCTGGTTGATGAAGCCCTTCGGTTATCAGCCGGGGAAGAAGTATCCCCTGGTGTTGTACATCCACGGCGGCCCGCACTCGCAGTACGGTGAGGGCTGGTTCGACGAGACACAGAATCTTGCGGCGCAGGGCATGTACGTGTTGTTCACGAATCCGCGCGGCTCGAGTGGTTACGGCGCTGATTTCACATTCTCGACCCGCGGGCGCTGGGGCGCGGAGGACTATCAGGATCTGATGAAGGCGGTGGACATCGCCGCGGTTCGCCCCGATGTCGACTCAACACGAATGGGCGTCACGGGTGGCTCGTACGGTGGGTTCATGACCGCATGGATCACGACGAAGACGAATCGATTCAGGGCAGCGCAGACCGATCGCATGATCTCGGATTGGACCTACTGGTATGGCGCCAGTGACGCGCAGGGGCTGACGGAATTCGAGTTCTATGGAAAACCGTGGGACAATTTCAAGATGTACGACGAACTGTCGCCCATCCGGCACGTCACCAAGGTCCGGACGCCGACCCTGATGGTTCAGTCGGAAGATGATTTCAGGACGCCCATGGGAAATGCGGAGCTCTGGTTCATCGCGTTGAAGAAACAGAACGTGCCCGTGGAGCTGGTGCGGTATCCGCGTTCGACCCACGAATTGTCGAGGTCAGGCGAACCGTGGCTCCTGGTAGACCGTTTGGGCCGTCTTCGGCAGTGGTTCGCTTTCTGGTTGCAGGACGAGGGTCGCCGGAACACGACGGCAAGTCGGTAAATGGGTGCCTGGACGACCTCGTGAATATGGCGGGCTCGTGTGTGACATTCGGCACAAACCTGCCGAGTTCATGCAACACTCTTCGTCCGTTATAGGCGTGTGCCGAAAGCGCAAGATGAGCTCGTAAGAAGCTGAATCCTAACAGCTTAGCTTATATAAACTTACGGGAACGCGCCGAGTGGCGGGCAGCACACGCCTTGCGAATGTTGTGGCTCGAGAGTCGCCCCCCCGGCGAACACTTGCCCCTTAGCTCAACGAGCCCGCGCATGCGTTTTCGTATCCTGGCTGGACTCAGTCTCGCCGCCGCTCTCGCGGCTCCCTCTATATCGTCGGCGCAGCTAGTCGCGACCACGACCACCCTCGAACAGTTCACGAACTTCGGCGATCCCCTCAGCGTCGGATACATCTTCAATGTGACCAGCCCGTTCACGGTCACGCACCTGGCGTTCTGGGATCAGGGCGGCAACGGACTGGTTTCCGCGCACCACGTCAGCATCTGGAGCCCCACAGGCCAGCTGCTCGTCGACGGAACAGTTGACGCCGGTACGGTGGATCCTCTCGTCAGCAACCATCGCCTCGTGCAGGTCAGCCCATTCACCCTCGCTGTCGGCGACGGCTATCGCGTCGCGGGCCGCACGGGTGAAACGGAAGTGTGGGCCTACTCCGGCGTTCTCGCGAACACACCGGGCATCACGTGGACCGCCGCGGCCTGGTGCATCGGAGCGAACCTTCAGGACGTTGGCGACACGACTAATCCGGACTGCGGTCAGACCAACCAGCAGACTGGCTATTTTGGCGGCAACTTCGCTGGCGTGGTCGCAACACCGGAGCCGGCGAGCATGACGCTTGTCGCCACTGGCCTCCTCGGCATGTTCGGCGTCGCACGTCGCCGCCGGAACAAGACCGCCTGATATTTTCGCGTCTTCAGTCCCCGCGACGGGGAGCACTGCCTTCGGGCGGCGCTCCCCGTCGTCGTTTCGCGTCGAAAGTGCGCAGCTTTGCCTGATGGCACGAAGCGTGACCCTGCTGTATCCATGCTTTCCATTCACGGTTACGGCATTGTCTTCGCAATTGGCCTTTCGGCGTCGTGTCGCGACAACACCGATAAGCAGTTAAGGGCGATCGCCGCAGGCGATGTCGACATCGCGCGTCCGCATTCGCTCGCGCTACAACAGGCTGATACCCTGCTCGCACATGCCGATTCGCTGGTGCGCGCAGGACGAGCGTGGCGCGCGACAGCATTATTAGCTCCTCGCCTCATCAATCCTGCCGTCGCCTCCCCGGAGCTGCGCCTCGCCGGTGCCCGCGCCGCCGCGGGCTGGGACGGCTGGACCGAAGTTGACAGACTTCTCCGTGACGCTCCCTGGCTCGACAGCCAGTTCGGCGGTGACGGACGAGAAGTGCTCACCCGCAGTGCTCTCGAGCGCGGCGTAGACGCGTTGCCGGATGCTGCGCGCGCACTCGGCGCGGCTCGCGACGAGACGAGCCGAGTCACCCGTCGGGTACTGCTTGCGCGTGCGTTTGATCGGGCGAATCAGCGCGACAGTGCAGCCTCCAACTACCTCGCTGCCGCCTCACGTCTTCCTGCGATAGCCGACTGGCTCCGCCTCCGCGCAGCAGGTGTTACGGGGGACAGTGCCGCGCGCGGCACCCTCTTCGTACGCGTGACCAGCGCAGCCGCCCGCGCCCGCATTGCCGCTACCGACGCACAGGCGCGCGAGCGTAACGCAGATCTCGACGGCGCCGCTCACGCGTTTCGTCGCGCGGGCGACGAAGGCTCGGCGTTTCGTGTCGAGGCGCTCGCAGCGCGTGATGATGCAGCCAGGGCCGCGGTCGCGCAGCGCATCGTCGCCTTTCTTCCAAAGGCGCCATCCAACAGCGAGACTCGACAAGCGCTCGAAGTACTCGACAAGCTCGGCGCTCTTCCACCACGCGATGAGCTGATCGTCGCACGCGCCGCCGCACAGGTGGGCGCAAGTGCACGTGCAGTGGCTGGCTTTCTTCGCGCGGCAACCGTGTCGCCATTGTCTGCCGCGGATCGCATGACGTACGGCGCCGCTCTCGTTCGCGCGGGACGCTCGGCAGATGCACTGCGCGTGTACGCCTCCATCACCGACGATGCCGCACTCGCACCGCTCGCGGCATATCAGCGCGCACGGACGATGATGCAGACGGGTGATGGCGCTGCGGCGCGCTCGGCACTGCGCGACGTCGCGGCGAAGTACGCAGTGTCGAGAGCTGCCGCGGCGCCGGCGCTCCTGCTGCTCGCGGATCTTCAGGTGGACGACAGCGACATGACGGGAGCGGCCCAATCGCTGCACGAGATCATCACGCGCTTTCCCTCGGCGTCGCAGGCGCCGCTCGCGCGCTTCCGCGTTGGCCTCATACAGTGGTCAACCTCAGCCGCTGCGTCGGCTCAAACGTTCGACTCACTCACGCTTGCGCATCCGTCCGATGAGGAGGCTCTCGCCGCGCGCTATTGGGCAGGGCGTGCGTACGAGAAGCTCGGCAAGAAGAGCGAGGCGACGCTGCGCTTTCGTGAAGTCATGCAGAAGTCTCCGCTCAGCTACTATGCGATGCTCGCAGCGCATCGACTCTCGGTGTCACCGTGGACCGCTCCGGTTGGCGTCGACTCCGTCGCGCACATTGCTGGCATCGATAGCGCAGTGCAGCGCATCATCGTTCTGCAACGCTTGGGGATGGACGTCGAGGCGCGATTCGAGATCGATGCGCTTGCGGAGCGCGGAGCACGCGCAGCCACAGATGCGCCAGCGGTGTCACAAGCGCTCGTGCACATTGGTGAGCCGGCGAGAGCGCTTCGCATCGCGCTCGCCGCGATCGATCACGGGAATGCGTCACGAGCGCTCTTCCGCATCGCGTATCCAATCGTTCACGAGGACGCATTGCTCGAGGAGTCGCGGCGCAACGATCTCGATCCCGCACTGGTGGCGGGCTTGATTCGTCAGGAGTCGAGCTGGAATCCGAAGGCGGTCTCGCCCGCGGCCGCACGCGGCTTGATGCAACTGTTGCCGAGTGTCGGTGCCTCGATAGCGGCGACTCGTCATTATCCGCTGTGGAATCCAGCGCTGCTCTTCGACCCAGACGTGAGCCTCGAGTTGGGCACGGCACATCTCTCGTCGAGCATGAAGCGCGACACGCCTCCCGAGCGCGCCCTCGCGGCGTACAATGCCGGCGCATCGCGCGTGACGCGTTGGATGAAACGACCGGGCGCGGACGATCCCGAGCTCTTTACAGAATGGGTGCCTTTCACGGAGACGCGCGACTATGTGCGTCTGGTTCTGCGCAATGCCGCCGTGTATCGAGCGCTGTATAACGGGATGAGAGGATGAGAGGATGAGAGGATGAGAGGATAAGAGGATAAGAGGATGAGAGGATGAGGGTGACGCAAAACCAGACGGCCGCGATGCTTGAATTGCATCGCGGCCGTCTGGTACTTCCCCTCATCCCCTTATCCTGTCATCCCCTGATCCCGCACTCACCATCCCGGTGCCAGCTGAATGCCGTACACCCAGTTGCGTCCGGGACGCTGGAACGGATGCGCGTAGTACGCTTCGATCACCGCGTACCCGAGCAGGTTTACACGTGCAGAGATACCCGTGCTTACCACCGGAATGCGGAAGTTCGACTGGTTGGAGCTGAGCGTCGGCGACTGTCCTGGTCCTGAGCCCCACGCTTCCCCTGCATCGACAAATGGCGACAGTGTCAGCGGCAGGTAGGGGAAGTTGAGCAACCCATACTCCGGGACACCGAGCACCGGAATGCGCAGCTCGGCGCTCACAACCGCAAGGCGACTTCCAAGCAGGCGATCGAACACTTTGCACGTTTGCTGCTCGCACTCGTTCAAGTCAAACGAGCCAACGCTGTACCCGCGCATCAAGGTCTCCTCGCCGAGGAAGAGCGGATACATGTGCGTGGAGTCTTCGCTGCTGCGTCCGTAACGGCCGTAGTGCAGTCCGCGAAACGCGAGCGTGATCGGCCGCGCGAAGAAGTACTTCCGATAGTCCGCGAGCAGCGCGTTGTACGTGATCGTTCCTACGGTCGGAGCGACTTCGAAGCGATAGCGTGACCCTTCGATGGGATTCGTGAACGCCGAATATGAGTTGTCGCCCACGTACGCGATGCTCCCCGAGCCGTAGTACACGGGGGCAAACGATGGCAGCGACGTGACGTTCTGCTGCACCGGCTGGCCAGTGAACGGATCGAACAGGACGCTCTGCACTTGCGTGCTGTATCCCACGCGAGTGGCAGCCGCGCCGAACTCGAGACGGCGAGTCGACGAGAACGGATACGCTGTGCTTATCCCCGCCTGGTCGAGAAAGACTCGCTGCAGAACGAGATCCTGTTGGAACAGACCATTCGACGCCTGCGTGTTCTGGTAGTAGCCGTACTGATATGGAATGTGCTCGACCGACGCGCCCCAGTTCCAGCGATTCTTCAGATTGGCGTACTGCACCTGACCGCCGATGTCCTGCACGGTGCCATTCGCCTGGACGGCGACGCCGATTTGCCGATCGCTCAACTGATCGCCGAAGAGGAACGACACGCCACCGGCCACGCCCGTACCGAAGGGACCACCAGCCGACACGCCAATCGACGGCTGGCCGACCGCATCGAGCGAGAACGACGAGTGGTACGTCCCGACCGTGAAGTCGTTGCCCGTCGCCAGACCGGTGAGCGGATCCTTCAAGTAGTTGGAGACCGTGGCGCGTCCCGGCGTGTCGCCCGGCGGAAGAACGCCGCCGTTGGAGGCAACGGCCGTGGTATTCACCGGCTCACCGCGCGTCCGCGACGCATCGAGCGCGTAAACGGCATACCCCTGATCTTCGAACACGGAGAACAACATCCGACCCGTCGACGGCGCGACCGACATCGCTGGCGACGTGGCAGTGATCCCGCTGACGCCCGTGGACACGTTGGTCACGCGGAACACCGCACCACTCGCGACCTCGAGACGGTAGACGTCGCAGAACCCATCCTGATCGCTGATGAAGAACAGGTTGTTGCCATCCGGCGAGTACTGCGGATTGAGGTGCTTTCCGTGCGCGAACGGCGAGTAGACGTTGACCTTGCCGCTCGCGACGTCGATCGTCGCCAGCTGCAGATCAGAAAAAATCATGGTCTCGAAATTCGTGGACGGTCCGCGATCGCTCGAGAATGCGAGTGTCTTTCCGTCTGGCGACCACGTGGGCTGAATGTCGGCGTAGCGGTCGTTGGTCAGCTGACGCACTGACGACGAACCGATGTCGAGCAGGTACAGATCCGAAAGGCCGCCATGCTGGCCGGAGAATGCAATCGTGCGTCCATCGGGCGACCACGAGATGTTCGAGATCGCACCGACACCGGGCACGCGAATACGTCGTTCGATGTTGCCAGACCCAACGTCGAGCAGCGCAATCTCATGATTGCCTTCGGACTGCGCGATGAACGCGAACTTCGCATTGTCGGGTGACCACGCGCCCGACGACGAAATGAAAGTGATCGCGTCGAAGTGCGAATTGCTGGTTGGGCCCGCGAGCTTCTTGATCACATGGCCCGTCTGCGCATCGGCGACGAACAGCTCGATCTCGAAAAGACCGCGCCGTGCGAAGAACGCGACCAGCTTGCCATCGGGACTCACCTGCGGCGCGAGATTCATTTCGCCGCTCTTGCGATCGATCTGAAGAATCGGATCGCCCGCCTGATTCGGACGCGTCTTGCCCTCCAGTCCAGGCAGGTATTGGCGACGCGTTGCGGCAATCCAGTCCTTCGACAGCGAATCCGTGCTCACGCCGAGCACGCGACGAATGCCGTCTTCGAATCCGATGCGCAGCGAGGTGCGATACACGTCGACGACTGCGCGATCACCCCAGCGTCCGCCGACATATGCCCAGAGCGCCTGGCCGTAGCGATACGGGAAGAAGCGCGGATCCGTATTCAGCTGATGAATCGTCGGCAGCTTCTCGCGCTCCGCCGCATCGCGCAGCCACATCGCGGTGAGCGGATTATTTCGGCCGAGCGAGAAATACTCCGCCATGCCTTCGATGAGCCAGAGCGGGAGCGCATTCAGTCGCTGCAATCCGCCGGGTCCCGCTTCGGCAACGCTGTACTGAAAGACGTGGACAAGCTCGTGACCGAGGACGTGATCGTTGTCCGCGTAGATGCCGGTGAATGGCATGACGACGCGCGTGCGGAGCCCCTCCGTCACACCGCCCGTGCCTTCCGTCAGCTCCTCACCGACAACGTTCGTCTGCTGGAAGTCCGGTTGGTCAGCGTAGAACACGATCGACTTGCGGTCGAACGTGTGGCGGAAGCTGTCGGAGTGCCGCGCGTACCAGCGCTCGGCTAGTCTGCCAGCATCGTGGACGACGAGCGACTCGGCCGGATAGAAATACAGGTCGAAGTGCGGCGTCCGCATGATGCGAAAATCGAAATGCTCGTACTGGACCTTGTTTCGGCCGAAG
This sequence comes from bacterium, assembly GCA_040003345.1. GTDB lineage: Bacteria > Gemmatimonadota > Gemmatimonadetes > Gemmatimonadales > Gemmatimonadaceae > AG11. Next base: position 77,385 of record JBDUCR010000035.1, on the reverse strand, counting down.
TACTGTGCTCCCCCGCTGCCGGGGAGTCCAATCAGGAGCGCACCCAGCAACGCAGACAGCGTCGCAAGGCGGGGAGCGAAACGGGTCATCGTACAGTCCCGCGGTCGAACCGCAACTGAGGGTCGGTTGACGTCGACATATGCGGCGTCATCAGCGTTGGGGCAAACTTGGTGCCCCGTCCAGTGCAACCATCGGTGAGCGCGCAAGCGCATGTTGGCCAACTTTCCGCGGGCGACGAGATCCCTCGAGTCCGCTCTGTGTAACCTCTGTGCATGCGCATCTGGACACAAGCTGTTTGTTGCTCTGCTCTCACAAGGGCTGCAATGTGAAGACACCATGCGCACGCCTCCCCCTGCATACCGCCTGCTGAGGATGGTTCCCCGCTCTACATGACCACCTCGCGCGACGGAATGGGACCGGACGCTGCATGGCGTCTGCGAGCGGCGTCGTATGGCGGCTCAGTGGCAACTAGCGCGGAGAGATCGCCTACGGATCAGTCGAACGAGCCGCCTTTGCGCTGACGCTTCGTCTCACCACGCTGCTTCTTCTCCTCGAGCCGCGCTTCCTTCGCGCTGCGTGACGGCTTGGTGGGCTTTCGACGCTTCTTCACGACCAACGCGCCCTTGAGCAGCTCGACGAGCCGCTCCTCCGCTGCCACTCGATTCTGCCCCTGGCTGCGGCGCGCGCTCGAAACCACACGAATCCATCCCTCGCCATCAATACGCGAAGCAAGCTTGCCCTCGATCCTGGCGCGAGCGTCTTCATCGAGCGCCTGAGTCGTCCGAACGTTCCACAACAGCTCGATGCGCGTGGACGATGTGTTCACGTGCTGGCCGCCGGCCCCGCCCGCGCGGCTGGCCCGGAACGTCAGTTCGCTTCGCGGAATCATCATCGACTCCGACAGCAACAGTCCGTCCTCACTCGCCATGCGTAACCCCACGGATTGCGAATCGTCCATGCCAATGTAGTGTGGCAGAATGCCAGAATGAACACCTCCTTCTGGCTCTGGCACTTTGCGAGATTACTGCTTGCGACTTCTCGACCGCACATCGACAGAGCACCGAGGCATCTTCCTCGACCCCGCGCGTTTGATGCGCTGGGTCTACGTCGCACGCGTCTCGATCGCCTCCGCGATTTTCCTCGCAGCGCTCCTTGCCTCGTTCGACCAGCCACTTGAGGCGCTGGAGGATAGCCGCAAGCTGCTCTTCACCTCGCTGATCTTCGTCGCGACCATACTCGCTACGGCAGCATCGCTGGTCTACAGCCGATTCAGCGCCGGCCCACGACGCCCGACGTTCTTCTATCTGCAGACGGTCTTCGACCTCCTTCTCGTCACGGCGGTCGTTCACCTCACACGCGATGGCAGCGGGACGTCGCAGTTCGCCGCACTGTACATCCTCGTCATCGCGACCGCGTCGCTGCTCCTTCCCGCCGGCGGTGCGCTGCTCGTCGCGCTCCTTGGCAACGTCCTTTACGTAGCCGATTCCTTCTGGAGCATCGACGCCAGCTTCAGCCTGACCGTCTGGTTGCAACTCGGCGTCTTCGCATTCGTGGCACTCGGCAGCGCATTCCTGAGCGGCAAGCTGCAGGAAGTGGGCGCCGGAACTGTGGCCGAACTGGCGCATGTTCGCCTCCAGGCCGCGGACATTCTCTTCAATATCCGAAGCGGTGTGCTCACGGTGGACGCGGATGGTCGGCTGCTCTACGCCAATCCGATGGCCGAGCAGCTGCTCGGTCTCGAGCTCGAACATTTCGTGGGCAAGCCGGTGCTCCACGAAATCGGGCGCATTGCCTCCGAACTGGCCGAAGCACTCGAGAAGTCAGTGCAGGATCGCGTGCGCACCACGCGCGCCGAGGGCATGATCGCCACGGTGCAGAAGCGATTCCCGATCGGCGTGACGACGACCTACACCGACGGCGACGGACGACGCACCGATCGTACGGCGACGGCAATCTTTCAGGATATCTCCGACCAGAAGCGCATCGACGCACTGCGTCTGCGCGCCGAGCGTCTCGAGGGAATTGCCGAGTTGTCGGCGTCCCTCGCGCACGAAATCAAGAATCCGCTCGCGTCCATCAGAAGTGCAGTCGAACAGCTCTCGCGCTCACCATTCTCCGGCGCCGACGAGCGGGCCCTCTCGAATCTCGTCATGCGCGAGTCCGATCGGTTGAGTCGCTTGCTGTCGGAATTTCTCGATTTCGCACGCGTGCGTGTCGCGCGCCTGGAGCCGCTGGATCTCTCGCACTTGCTGGCGGGCGCAGTGCGCCTTGCGCTCTCGCACCCCGACAAGGCTGAAGGAGTCGCAATTGTATCGCACGTCGAGCAAGGTCAGTTCGTCATCGAGGGCGACGACGATCTGCTACATCGCGCGATTTTCAACCTCATGCTGAACGCGATTCAGGCGTCGCCGACCGATGGCGAGGTGCGCGTCGAGGTTGGCGAGCCAACAGCTGAACAGCTGGGCAGTGGCAACATGTTTCCGAACGGTGCGGTCGCCATCAGCGTGACTGACGCCGGCGCCGGCATTCCGCCGGAAATTCGCGACCGTCTCTTCGATCCGTTCTTCACGACGAAGCCGGGCGGTAGTGGTCTCGGACTGGCCGTGGTACACCGCGCGATCGACGCGCACCGCGGTCTCGTTTTTCTCGACAGCAGTGCGGCCGGGACGCGCTTCACGATTGTTCTCCCCTGTGCTCCTAGCGCTTCGCGTATTGAGCAGCCGCAGCTGACTTCACACACACCAGTGTACACCTGATGGCAGATCGCATCCCCTCGGTACTCGTCGTCGACGACGAACCTGGCATTCTCGAATCGCTCGGAATCCTGCTTCGAAACGCCGGCTTCGAGACGCATACCGCGCGCGGCGGACGCGCCGGTCTCGAACAGCTGAGCGCAATTCAGCCGGACATCGTGCTCTCCGATGTCCGCATGCCCGACGTTGGCGGCGTCGAGATTCTTGCCGCAGCGCGCCAGCAGAATTCCGATACGCCAGTCATTCTCATGACGGCGCAGGCAACGCTGCAGTCGGCCATGCAGGCGGTGAACGAAGGCGCGTTCTACTACATCCAGAAGCCGTTCCGCAACGATGAGCTGCTGGCGATCCTCAAGCGCGCCGCGGAGCATCGCGAGCTTCGCGTCGAGAACCGGTCGCTGCGCCAGGAGATCAAGCGTCGCGAAGGCCCGTTGGGGTCGCGTCCCGTCGGCAACAGCCGCAGCTGGCTCGAGGTGTTGCGTCTCGCCGAAACCGTCGCGCCGACGGAATCGACGGTGCTGATTCAGGGCGAGTCGGGAACAGGCAAGGAAGTCATCGCGCGGTACATCCACGAGCTGTCATCACGCTCGGACAAGACGTTCGCATCGATCAATTGCGGTGCGCTACCGGAGAGTCTGCTCGAGAGCGAACTGTTCGGACACGTGAAGGGATCGTTCACCGGCGCGATCAAGGACAAGAGCGGACTGTTCACCGCGGCGGCGAAGGGCACTTTCTTCCTCGACGAAATCGGCGAAACGACTCCGGCGACGCAGGTCAAACTCCTCCGCGTTCTTCAGCAGCGTGAGGTGATTCCCGTTGGAGGCACCGACCCGCAGCCAATCGACGTACGACTCATCGCGGCGACGAACCGCGAGCTCGAGGAGGAGATTCGACGAGGCTCGTTCCGCACGGATCTTTACTATCGGTTGAACGTCATCGCACTGCACTTGCCGACGCTGCGCCAGCGCTCCGACGACATACCGCTGCTCGCTGAGTATTTCCTCGAACGCATTGCCGAGCTGCGAAAGGAAGAACAGAAGTCTCTCTCGTCAACGACGCTCGACGCGTTGATCAACTACACATGGCCGGGAAATGTGCGCGAGCTCGAGAATGCAATCGAGCGCGCGGTGATTCTTACACCGGATTCCGAGATTCAGGCGTCGGCGCTGCCGGAACGCATCACGCAGCGTGTGAGCGAGCCGCTCGTCGCCGACCGAGTGCCGTCGAATCCGACACTCGAGGCGGTGGAGCGCGCATACATCATGTGGGTGCTGCAGAGCGAAGGCGGGAACAAGAGCCGCGCGGCGGAAGCGCTTGGTATCGATCCCTCCACACTCTATAGAAAGCTCTCTCGCTACGGCGTGGAGGCATGACGGCAGTCGCGATCACCGCGACACCCTCTCGAGTACTTGCAGAAGGACTCGAGCCTCTGCTGGCGCCGTATCCCCTGCGCCTCGTACTCGTCGGAAGCAAGGCAACTTTCGACGATGCCGAATACCTGACCAGACGTCCCCGACCACTGCTCGCTCCACGCGTGCAGTTCGACGGTGGCACCGCTTTCACCGTACTGCCGCGATGAACCTGACTCCATCGTCCGTTCCAACGATCCCAGCCAAATCGCTCACGCTGGCCGCGGTGCCGCGCGAGCTCACGCCCCTTGATGCGCGTTCGTTCCGTCTGTCCGTACTCATTCCGATTTACAATGAGCGCAATACAATCGAGACGATCCTCGATCGCGTGCACGCAACGCCGCTGAGGAAGGAGATCATCTGCGTCGATGACGGATCGACCGACGGAACGCGTGAGCGCCTCATCGAGCTGCATGCCGCCGGCTTCATCGACCGGCTCATATTCCAGCCCGAGAACGGCGGAAAGGGAAAGGCGATTCGCACTGCGCTCGCGGCAAGCACCGGCGACGTCATCATCGTCCAGGACGCCGATCTCGAATACGATCCTCAGGACTGGCCAGTGTTGCTGCAACCGCTCATCGACGGCAAAGCGGACGCCTGCTTCGGCTCCCGCTTCCTCGGCGGGCCACACCGCGTGCTCTACTACTGGCACTCCGTCGGCAACACGATGCTCACGCTGTTCAGCAACATGCTGACGAATCTCAACCTGACCGACATGGAGACGTGCTACAAAGCCGTTCGCGGCGATCTTGCGCGATCCCTCCATCTGACGTCGGACCGGTTTGGATTCGAGCCGGAAATTACGGCGCGACTGGCGCACCGGGACGCGAGGATTTACGAGGTGCCGATTTCCTACGCGGGGCGCACGTACGCCGAAGGCAAGAAGATCAACTGGCGCGATGGCGTTGCAGCCTTCTGGCACATCCTCAAGTTCACGCTGCTGCGATGAAGGACGTGCAACGACGATGGTTGCCCATCGTCACGCTCATTCTGATCGCCCTGGCCGCGACAGCCACGAGCATCAATCACGATTTCACGTACGACGATCGTGGCATGATCTTAGACAACGTGCGCGTGCATTCGATCGAGCACGTCGGCCGGATGTTCGGGGAAACGTATTGGCCGCCGAAGTATGGCGGCGATGGCTATCGTCCCCTCGTCGTCCTGCTGTTCGCGCTGCAGTGGTTCACCGCGGATGGAGCACCCTGGGTCTTTCATCTCGTCAACATCATCCTCGCAGTTGCAGCGACACTGGCGGTCTACTGGTGTGCCGCAGCGATCCTTCCCATTGCTGGCGCCTGGGTCGCCGCTGCGTTGTTCGCCGTGCATCCGGTACATGTGGAGGTCACGGGCAACGTTGTCGGTCAGTCCGAGCTCATGGTCGCGATCTGCGTCGTGCTTGCAGTCGGGCTCTACCTGCGACGAAGGCTCAGCGGCGACCTCGGTTGGCGAGACATACTCTCGATCGCTGCCCTTTTCGGCATGGGGCTGCTCACCAAGGAGCACGCGATCGTGCTGCCTGGTCTACTCGTCGCGGCGGAGTTGAGCGTTCTGCCAGGAGAGCCGTGGCGCGTTCGCGCGCGCACCATGCGACCGCTGCTCCTTGTGCTCACACTCGTCGCCGTTGGCTATCTCTGTGCTCGTCTCCTCGTGCAGCGCGATCTCGCGGGCTTCGTTCCGTTTCCGATCTTTCGTTTCCTGCGCATGACTCCGATCGATCGCATCGGAACCATGATGAACGAGATGCCGCGCATCGCGCAGCTCCTCATTTTCCCCACACACCTGAGCGCCGACTATTCGCCGGGCGATGTGATCATCGCCAAGGGACTTGCCCTGTCGCAGATCCCCGGGCTTTTCATCTGCATCGGTACTGTGGTCCTCGCCTTCGCACTGCGCAAACGATCGCCGGTGATGACCTTCGGTCTCTTCTGGGTGATTGTCGCGTATCTTCCGGTGAGCAATCTGATCGTGCCAGCCGGCTTCGTGACTGCCGAGCGCACGCTTTTTCTTCCGAGTGTTGGGGTCGTACTCGCGGCGGGTGCGCTGGCAGAGCGGGTCCGATTGCGTTCGTCGCCGTCGCGCGTTCGTCTGGCGGCCGCGGCACTGGTACTCCTGCTCGCGGCGGGGCTCGCGCGCACCATCGATCGTCAGCGCGTGTGGAAGAACAACGACGTGTTCTTTGAGCAACTGATGAAAGATGCGCCGAACGGATATCGCGCACACTTCATGTACGCGCGCCACGTCGCCCTCAAGTTGCGGCTGCGCGAATCGGAGATGGAGTATCGTCGAGCGATTCGCCTCTTTCCGTTTGACGCGGCAATGACCCTGTCCATCGCCGATACCTACGCGCGCGCCGGACGTTGTGAGCCCGCAGTAGCGTTGTTCGAGCTGTCGTTCGGGGTCGATCCCGAGGCGGGTGACAGACGCTATGAGTACGTCTATTGTCTCGCGAAGATTGGCCGGTGGAGTGATGCGCATCGCCAGGCAATCATTGGTATGCCACTGGTTCCCGCGCGCGAAAGCAAGCTAATGCGACTGGCCATCCGGGCATCCGTTCACGAGCTGGCGAAGGGCTCCAAGTGACGTCGGAACGGCATTCGCACCCTGCCGCAATCTGCTCGGCATGCCGCAAAATCCAGCAAGTCTGGCACGGAGTGCAATCGATACCACAATCGTAAGCCATTTAGCGTTATTATTTTGGAGAAATGCATCTGGATGGTCCGCAGGTTGCGTTAGCCATGACCGCGAGCTCAGTGAAGCTTGCTACCCCGCCTGACGGAACATCGCTCCGTCCCGTAATGGCACTACCTGGAGACACGCCACTATGATGAACCGTTCACGCCGTGGTTTTACGCTCATCGAACTGTTGATCGTGGTCGTCATCATCGGCATTCTTGCCGCGATCGCGATTCCGAAGTTCGCCAACACCAAGTCGAAGGCATACATCGCCGCGATGAAATCGGATCTGCGTAATCTCGTCACCGCCGAAGAGTCGTTCTTCGCTGATTCGACCAAGTATCTGACCTACGACACCACGAAGCTCAAGTTCAAGCCGTCATCAGGCGTGAAGAACCCGGCGATCACGACGGCCTCGGGCGCCTGGTTCGCGACCGTCACGCACTCGCAGTTGCAGACGCCGCTGATCACCTGCGGTATCGGTGTCAACACGACGAACCCGACCGTGCCGGCGGCAGGCGATGGCGAGCCGGCTTGCAAGTAACACACATGGCAGTCTGACGGTCTGACCGTCGGACGCCAGCAGGTAAGGAGAGCGGCGCGCCAGATTCTGGCCCGCCGCTCTTCGCTTGTATATGCGCTGATTCGGTGACGCGCGGAACGAGGACGCGGATAGACTCGTGTCCATGCCCGTATCAACGAGACGTTCATCCGCGGAACGGCGTCCGCGCGCCGGCCTCACCATCGTCGAAGTGCTCGTTGCACTCATGCTCGTGTCAATCGGCATGCTCGGCATCGCCGGAAGCACTGCGCTTGCACTTCGCACGTCGCTCGACTCAGCACATCGCCGAGATGCTGCGCAGCGTGTCGAGTCGCGTCTGTCGCTGCTCATTGCGGCTGGCTGTTCCTACGCCACAAGTGGCTCGCTCATAGATCCGACTCGTGATCTCACGGAGCAGTGGACAGTGCGCTCACGCGTGAATGGACTCGCGATCATCAGTGATAGTGTCTACTGGATGAGCGCACGCGGACCAAAGTCATTTGTCCTTGCGAGCGCGATCACATGCTGAAGTCACGCGCTCGTGGATTCACGCTCGTCGAGCTTCTCGTGGCGTTAGTGCTTGCGGCCGTCGTGCTCGGAACGGCAACCACCAGCGCACTTCGGCAGCAGCGATCACACTCGGCCATAATATCAATGGTTGGAGCCGATGCGCAGATCCGCGCAGCAACCCAGGTGCTGGCGAGCCAGCTATCGCTGCTCGATCCGCACGCCGGAGATCTCGTCGCCGGCGAAGCGCAGGATACGGTGCTCCAGATTCGCGCGCCGATTGCGCACGGCATCACATGCAGGCGGGAGACAGGGGCGGTCACTTTCGTTCCCGACACAACTGGCGCAGTCGCATTGGGCGGCTCTGTTTCGCAGCCGCACCCAGGCGATACGCTCTGGTGGCTGGCTGATACGAGTTGGGTGGGGCGCCAGGTCACGAGCACACGCACCACGAGTGCGACCTGCGCGATCCCGTTTGCAGTCACGGGACAGACGCTTCAACTCGTGTTGACGGGCGTGGACACCATCGATCCGGGCACGCCGCTCCGCGTAACGCGCCAGACGCGATTGGGGATTTACCGCTCGAGCGGTACCTGGCAGCTCGGGTTTCGCGAATGGGATGATCCCACACATCGCTTCTCTGCGCCACAACCGGTTGCCGGTCCTCTGCTCCTTCAGAGTGGAACGCGCCGAACCGGCTTTCGTTATTTCGACTCGGGTGGCGCGGAGCTTTTGCCGTCAGGAGGCCCCATCGACGTCAGCACCGTTGCGCGCATTCGAATCACCGCACACAGCATCATTCCAGTACAAAACCCGCTCGCCGACAGCATCCGTACCGATTCCCTTGATGTAGCGCTGCATTATGCAATCGGGCACTGAGCGCCAGTCGTGAACCGCCGCGGAGGTGCGTTGTTGATCGCGCTCGCGCTGCTGGCATTGAGTGCGGCACTGCTCGTCGGCACATCGGCGGCGGCGCGAACCGCCGCTCGTGCCGAAACGTCGCACGAAGCCGCGATGCTGGCGGTTGCAGAGTCGCGCGTGGTGCTCGCCGAATTCATGACGGGTTGGGGTGGTGGGCAGGACGCTCTGGCCATAGGCGGAGACCAGCTTACCACCGTGGGACCTCGCCAACGAGGACTCGGCGACGCAATGGTTCTGACGAAGATGCGGCTTCATCGCCTGACGCAATATCGGTTCGTGCTGGCGGCGGACTGTCAGGTCGGTCCGGACGACGCTGTTCTTGCACGCAGACGCATGTATCTCCTTCTGGAGCGCGCACTTCCAATCGATTCAACCATGCCCTCGTCCCCTCCCGTACCAATCGGTCGCTGGAGCTTGGCCGACGTCTATTAGGTCGCGGAAGCCACTGCGCACTAGAGGTTTGGAAGCGGACCGGTGTGAGCCTCGTCACGCATTCTGCGAATCGCTGTTGTTACCAAGGCGCCAGTCCGGTCGTGTGTTCGGTACAGGTGACCGGATGCGCGGTTACTATGCCCGATCGACTGGGTAAGCGAGGGAGTCGATGCACATCTAAGTGCAGGCAAGGCCAAATTATACGATGCCTCGCTTAAAGTTTATTTACAAGTGTTCCAGTGTGGCTCAACTTCGGCCTTTCTTGGACACCCCCTCCTCACAAATGACGCAGCGGCGGTCACCCTCGCCTCTCGTTACGGTACCCAACCCCTCCGAACCTTCCAATGGCACTGTTTGGTCGCAATAAAACCACGGTCGGCCTGGACATTGGTTCGGGATTGATCAAGGTCGCGGTAATCGACCACTCCCGAAGCGAACCCGAATTAGTGCGGGTCGCCGTCGTTCCCTTGCTCGCTGACGCAATCGTTGAAGGCGAAATCATGGATCCCGGCATCGTCGCCGAAGCGATCCAGGGTGCTCTCGCCGCGGCGGACGTCAAATCGACCCAGGTGGTCACTGCCGTCGGCGGCCGCGACGTCATCATCAAGAAGATCCAGATCGAGCGAGTAAAGGAACAACAGGCGCGTGAGCTCATGCGCTGGGAGGCGGAGCAGCACGTTCCCTTCGACATGGAGTCGGTGGAGCTGGACTTCCAGATCCTCGATCCACACGCCGATGGCGTGGAGATGAGCGTGCTGCTGGTGGCCGCGAAGCGCGAGCTGATCGAGTCAAAGCTGCGCATCCTCACTGACGCCGGGCTCGATCCGGCACTCGTGGACGTCGACGCCTTTGCGTTGCACAACGCCTTCGAGGTCAACTACCCGGATGCGATGCAAGGTGTCGTGGCGCTGGTGAACATCGGACACGAAGTCACCAACATCAACATTCTCGACGAAGGCATCCCGATCCTGACGCGAGACATCACTGTCGGCACGCGTCGCTTCCGTGAAGATCTCCAGCGCGAGCGCGGCCTCTCGGCCGACGAAGCGCAACACCTGCTGCAGGGATACGATCGCTCCGAGCATCTCGATGCAGTGCTCGAAGGTCGTGGCGAAGAAATCGCTGTCGGCATCGAGCGCGCGGCCGCATTTCTTGCCTCGTCCTCACGCACCGGCGGACAAGTTCGCGCGATTTATACCTGTGGCGGCGGTTCGAGAATTCCCGGGCTCACCGACGTTCTCGCCGATCGGTTGCGGCTTTCCGTGCAGCAGGCGAACCCGCTGGTGAACCTGAAAGTTCGTGACGGCGCGCTCAATAGCCTCGTCACCGATGAGGTCGCACCCCTCCTGATGCTTCCCATCGGGTTGGCGTTGCGGCAGGTGGCATGAGAGAGGCCACGCGATGATCGAGATCAATTTACTCCCCGGTGCGCGCCGCAAGACGCGTCGAGGGGGCGGCAGCAAGGTGGATCTTGCCGCGTCCTTCGCGGCAATGCGCGAGCGCATTCGCGAGCCGTGGCTCATCGGCTCGGTGGCGGTCACCGTCGTCGCACTCGTTGCGGTCGGCGTGCTGTACATGCAGCAGTCAGCTCGCGAGGCGACGCTCGACGACGCGTTACAGAAGGCCGTGCAGGATTCCACGCGCTATGCGTCGGTGCTCAAGGAGCACGACAAAGCCGAAGCGAAGCGCGACACCGTGCTTCGTTCGCTCAATCTCATTCGCGCCATTGACGACGACCGGTTCATCTGGCCGCACGTCATGGATGAAGTGAGTCGCGCGCTTCCACCGTACACCTGGATCGTCTCGCTCGGTTTTTCGGGCGCAGGTCAGGCGCAGCAGCCAGTCTCCACGGCAGCCGCAGCGCCCGACACCGCCGGTGGCAAGAAGAAGCGTCGCGCCATCAACACGACCATCCCACGCGATACGGTGCGTGTGCGCGTCGTCGGCAACACGGTCGACATTCAGGCGCTCACTCGTTTCATCCGCCAGCTCGAGGCCTCGCCATTCCTGGAGCAGATCCAGCTGGCCAAGTCCGAGCGCGCGAACGACAACGGAAAGGAAATCACGCAGTTCACGCTCGACATGCTGTATTCGCGTCCAGACCAGATCATGATGAAGCGCGTTCCGCTTGCCGTGTCGGTGAAATAACTCATGGCTATTTTCCCGACCAACAAACGCGACCAGATACTTGCCGGGATCGGCGCCGCCGCGATCGCGCTCGTCGTCGTGTACTACATGTACGTGTGGGATCCGAAGCGCCAGGAGATCACCGCGAGTCAGCTGCGTCTCGATTCGCTGCAGGTGATCAACCAGCGCGCGAAGGCTGAGCTGGCACAGGGAAAGACCAACGAACTGAAAGTCCAGGCCGAGCATCTCGCGCAGGACCTCGCGGTGATGCGTCTGCTCGTGCCGACCAGCAACGAAGTACCGGCGCTGCTCGATCAGGTATCCACCGCAGCGCGCCGCGTCGGTCTCGACATCGCGGATGTGCAGCCGTTGCCATCGCTCACTGGCGATCAGTACGAGGCATACAAGTATCGCCTCAGCGTGAAGGGCGCCTATCACCAGATCGGCGTGTTTCTGACGAACATCGGAACGCTGCAGCGCATCGTCGCGCCGATCAACCTGACGCTCACGCCAACGGGTGTCGATCCGCGCGCTCCGAAGGGAAACAAGTCGCAGGTTCTCGAGGCACGCTTCGAGATTCAGACATACGTCGCACGCGCGCCGCTACCTCCATCGTCGGTGAAGGGCACGCCGACGACGGGTATCGAGAAGCCGAAGCCGGGAGAGAAATAGTGTTCGACAGCATCAGGAAACGCAGTGTATTGATGGTCGCTTCCACAACGCGGAGCTACGCGCAACTCGTCACGATTGCGCTCCTCAGCGCGAGTGGCGCGGCGTCGGCGTCTGCGCAGCGCATGCCGGATATCAATGCACCGAAGCGGGCTGCACAGAAGGCAGTTGATGCGACCAATGAAAATACTTCTTCGCAGACGGGACAGGATCTACCGTCGCGTCGCGGAGCGCCTGCGCCTGCGTCCGGGCCGGGAAGTGTCGCTGCGCCGCAGTTAGAAGTGTCTGCTGCTCCAACTGGCAGAGGTCCTTCCACCGTCGTGCCCGGCGTAATGGCACCCGTCACACGCGAAGTCTTTACGTACGAGCCCGACACGCGCCGCGATCCGTTCTTTTCGTTGATCCTTACGGAGGATCTCCGGCCGTTGCTCTCCGACCTCAAACTCGTCGGGATTCTGTACGAAGCGTCTGGTCGTCGAAGTGTCGCAATCATGCGCGACATCCTGACCAACGCGCAGTATCGAGTGAACGCAGGCATGTCACTTGGCCGGATGCGCGTCGCCCAGATCAAGCCGCGCGCAGTGATCTTCACGATTGACGAGTTCGGGCTAAGCCGTCAGGACTCGCTGTTCTTGGTTGATTCTTCAAAGGTGAGGATTAGATGAAGCCAGTCCTGGCGGTCATCGTTGCTTCGGCCCTCCTGCTCGGGCCAAGCGCCCAGCCGGCCGAAGCCCGCCCGGCGGAGGGCTCTGTCACGTCGCTCAGCATCGTCCCGTCAAGCGGGAAAGCAGAGCTGGTGATTGGAGTCGCCGGTGGTCTCGAGGTACGTGACTTCACGCTCCGCTCTCCGGATCGCATCGTGCTCGACCTCTCCGGCGCTTCGCTCGGCCTGGGCTCGAGCGGATACGATCACGTGTCGCGCGGCGGGATCAGCGACGTGCGCTTCTCCAATTTTCGCAAGAACACCGTGCGCGTCGTGTTGTATCTCGACGGCCCGCGCTCGTATCAGGTGTCTCGCACGGACGGCGAAGTTCGCGTTGCCGTGACGGTGCCTGCCGGTGCGCAGTTCGCTGCCTGGCACATCGGCGACGGCGACGCTCCGGACGCAAATGACGCTCCTGTCGTGGAGAAGAAGAAGACCGTCACGCTCGCGGAGAAGCGTCCTGCCGGCGAACCGGCAGCTGCTCCCGATCGCACGATCGATCGCGCCGTCGCCGACAACGTGCGCGAGTCGCGCGATGTCGCCGATACACGCCCGATGCGTACGAACGTACAGCAGCAGGTGCAATCGCCGACGCAGGCAGCGCAGCAATCGCAGCAGCGCTCACAGCAGCCGCGCATTACCGTCATCTATCAAGGCTCGGACATTCGCGACGTACTCGCGGCGTTCGCGTCGTTCTCGGGCCGGACGATCATTCCGAGCTCTAACGTCGGTACGCTCAAGGTCGACGCAGAAATCAAGGATCAGCCATGGGATGTCGCGCTTCAGGCGATTCTCGCGGCGCAGGGACTGGCCGCCACCGAAGATGCGAACGGCATCATCATCGTCGACACGCAGGATCGCATCGCGGCACGCGCGCAGACGGAGCCACTCAGCACCCGCATCGTTCGGTTGAACTATCAGCGTGCGACGCAGGTTGGTGAGCAGATCAGGCAGCGTTTGCTGCAGTGCATTCCTACGGAGCCCGCGGCCGGTGCCGGTGCCGCTAACGCACCTGCCGCGCAGCCCGCAGGTCAGCCGCCGCGATCCAGTGTATCGCAGTCGGCGCCTAGCTCTTCATCGCCCGTTGCGGCGGGATCGAGCGCCGCGCCAGCGACCTGCGTCGGTCGCGGTAGCGTGACGTTCGATGAAGAGACGAACAGCGTCGGCATCACGGCGCCGGTGAGCATCGTCGATGATCTCGTGTCGCTCGCGTCCACGCTCGATCTGCGTCAGCCGCAAGTCAACATCAAGGGCAAGATCGTTCTCGTGAATCGCACGGATCTCGACGCGCTTGGCATCAAGTACGATCTCGGGTCTGCGCAGCAGTTCTTCAGTACGATCATCCAGCGCAATGACACACTCGGTCATCCCGGAAATCCGAACGATCCGCCGCGTGTGCTCCTTGGCGGCAACACGGTGTCGGCCATCGCTAACGCGTCGGGCAACGTTCCGGGCGCGGCACTCCGCCTCATCTACTCCACGGCGCTTGGCAACTTCGACTTCAGCACGTTCCTCGACGCTTTGCAGGAAGTGAATCTGCTCGACGTACAGGCCGAGCCGAGTGTCACGATCATCAACAACAAGACGGCGGAGCTGACGTCTGGCGTTCAGGTTCCTTTCGTTCCGCTCGTCAGCAGCGGCGGCGCGGGAACGGCACTGACAGGCCCAGTGACGGTGGAGCGCGTGCAGACCGGTGTCCGGCTGCTCGTCACGCCGAGTGTCACCAACAATCGTCAGATCCTGATGCACGTCGAAGTGACGAATTCCGACGTGAGCTTCACCAATAACGGAACGCTGATCGACAACAACAGCACCAGGAACGACGTGCTGGTCGCCGACGGACAGACCGTGGTCATCGGTGGCCTCACGCAGACAAGTGTTCGCGTCACGAAATCCGGCATTCCTCTGCTCGTGGATCTTCCGTTCGTCGGACGGCTCTTCGGCTACACAACGAGGCAGGAGCAACGTCGCGACCTGCTTATCCTCATCACGCCTCACATCATCGATGAGGGGCAGTCGCCCTCCGAGGCGGTGCGGCGCTAGCCGCACCTGGAGCATCTATGACACATAAAATGTTTTCTCTGCGCTTCGCGGCGCTCGCCCTCGGCGTGTCGATGGTCGTGAGTTGCGACACGCGTCTGCCAACGCAACCCGGTGGTCTCATCGACGATGTGTCGCGCCCAACCGTGCGGTTCAGCCTCAGCGGAGGCACGAACAACACGGTTGACGTTGGCGCTGCTGCGTCGATCTCGATCACCGCGAGCGACAACACCGGCATCTCAACGGTCATGACGACCGTGCGCAACGGTGCACAGGTTCTCGGCGCGGATACGCTGACGCTCACACCGTCGCAGCTCACCACCACGCGCACGCTCACATTGCCGCTCGTGGGCCTGGTAAACGGCGATCACGTCACCATTCGCACGACGGTCACCGACGTCGGCCTCAATACGAAGGTCGACTCGCTCGTCATCGCCATTGCCGATACGACTGGTCCGGTGGTCACCGTGAACTCATCGGGTGCAAGCCGAGCGCTCAAGGGTGGCGATACACTCGACGTTCGTCTCACGGCCAGCGATAGCTCGGGCCTCAAGTACGTTGGCTATCGTCTGCTGCTTCCGCGTGCGACGGACAGTCTGCTCATCAAGACCGACAGCAGCTTCGTTCCCGCAGGCACCACTCCACGTCTGTTCGGACCAGTCGCGTTCAAGATCGTGATTCCGGATTCGACGCCAGTCGGCAATTACGTCATCACCGGCTTCGCACGGGATGCGTCGGGCATCGCCAACAAGCTCGGCACGAGTGTCTCGTTCAACGTTGTCGATCTCCAGAAGCCAAAGCTCACCTTCATCACGCCGAGACTCGGCGGCAAGGTAAACGTCGGCGATTCGCTGCTCGTCACGGCACACATCACGGATAACGTCGGACTCAAATTCGTCTCCTTCTCCGGTGTCTCGCCGCGCGGTATCCCGGCGCTTGGCACGGCTGACACGATAGCGCGCTTCGTGCCCGTCTCAGCTCCGAACGCCACCGGATTCCCGCTCGGAGTGCGCGATACGACCATCACGCGCTATCTCAAGGTGGCGACGCCGATCGATACGCTGACGGACTCGCTCATCGTTGTCGGTATCGTCTCCGATCAATCAGCGAACGCAGATACGACGCGTCTCAAGATCCGCTTCGTCAGCGGCCCGAGCGTCACGTTCATCAGTCCGATCGCGGGCGACAGCGCCAATCGCGGCGCGGGCTTGACGGTCGCAGTGCAGGCTACCTCCACTGTTGGTGTCGCGAGCCTCGGCTTCCGCGTACAGGGCGATCCGAGCTGGCCCACCAAGCTCGATACTACGATCGTCTTTACACCGTCGTCACCAACAAGACTATTGACGGCGTCGGCAACGATCCCGATTCCTGCTGATGCAATCGTCAAGACGCTCATCACCATCACGCCGATCTCGACCGACGTGAATGGCGAAGACGGCTCGTCGTCGCCGATGACCATCGCCGTGCGCGCCGGTTCGCCGCCAGCACCGCGAGTCACTCAGGCCATCGCTGCGCGTGTCGAGACCTCGGACTCGGTTACCATCACGGCGCTCGGCAACGGCATCACGTATGTCGGCTTCGAGATGCGCGATGGGACAGGGACGGTCATCAGACGCGATAGCGTCGCCCTGACGTCGCCGTTCCCGTCCACTGCTGTCGTTGCCATTCCGTTGAATCTTCCGTCGACGGCGCAAGGCAAGCGCATCACCATCATCTCCTTCGCCTACGATCAGGGCGGGCGTCTCGGCTACTCGCTCCGCGCCGGCGTCAACATTCCACAACCGAATGCCGCAAACGCCTTCGCTGATACGGCGCTCGTGGTGTACGGAAAGACCTATCCGCTTCCCGCCAACCGGAACGGCACCATCGCCGATCTCCAGGTTGACGCGAACTCCGGACACATCTTCCTCTCGAACATCAACTTCGGTCGTCTCGAGGTCTGGGAGGACGCGAACAAGTCGTTCGCTTCGAATGGAATCGTCGTCGGATCGCAGCCGTGGGGCATGACGCTTTCACGCACGGCTCCGGCAAAGGACACGCTATTCGTCGCGAACTCCGGCGGTACGAACCTGAGCCGCGTGTACATCGGCGGCGCGGCCGCCGGCATGCACGAGGATCTCACCAACCGTCTGGTCACGAGAGCGTCGTATCTCTTCCAGCTCTCGGAAGTGCGCGATCCATCGACCGCCCAGATCAGAATCAGCTCGGTGATCTTCAAGTCCTTCTCCGATCGCCCGCAGTACGTGGAGCAGAGTGCATCGGGGCGGCTGTACATCTCGACCAAGCCAACGACCCAGGCGCCGCAGGGCACCATCCGGTTCGTTGACCCCGGTACCGGCGGCGCCACGTCGGCTCCAGACGAACGTTTCATTCTCGACTTTGCGTCTGCGGGCACGGACCCGAACTCGTTCGTGATCGCGAACGCGGACTCGGTTCTCGTCTTCCACGCCCCACCCAATACGACGCAGAGCGACGTCGTCTCCATCTGCGATCATCCGTCCGGCTCGAACACCACCGTCGACGTCTGCGGCACCAGCTCGTTCGGTGTCAGAGCCGCAGCGCAGGCGTTGCTTGCTGCACTGCCGACAAGTGACATCGAGCTCCGGCAGGATATCGACATCAACTCACTCGGACTCACCGACACCACCTTCGTCGCCGCCAGCGGCGACGGTAAGTGGATCACCTTCGGCGAAGGCCACAAGGCGCCGGTCGCGCGCAACTTCCTGCTGCAGGACGATGGCAGCGTTCCGAATCGCTACACGTACGCGTCGGGCGCCCTCAACATCATCGACCTGATGAACAATCAGTCGGATCAGGTCTTCGGTGTCGCCCTCGACAAGACAGGCAAGACGCTTGGCGTGCATGGTACGGAGACCGCGTTCTCCTTCGTCACCACGCCTTTCACGCAACGCCTGCAAGGCAAGAAGACCACGTTCGCCACAGGATCGGGTATCGCATTCCATCCGAACGCGGACGGGGTGAATACACCACAATCCGATCGACTCGCATTCGTCGCTTCAGCGAATGGAACGATCGAGGCGGTGGACATCGCGTACTACGACTTCGTACGAGGCTCGCTCGCGACCAAGCTCAATCTCTACGGTCCTCTCCGCGCGACACCACGGTTCCCGAGCGATCCGCCGACAGTGCTGTTCAAGCTCTTCGGAGTGTCCACGAAGGGGTTGGTCGTGATTGACGTGACTGCGACGGACCTTCTTCCGGGACCATGATTCAGTAGCGGTATGGTCGAGAGGAACAGAGAGGGCGAGAGGAAGTGTTCCTCTCGTCCTCTCTTCCTTTTATCCTCCTCCATTCATCGTTCCACACTTTCCTCTCTCCGTCTCACTCTCTCCTCCATGCTTCGCTTCACCACCGCCGGCGAGTCGCACGGTCAGGCGCTCGTCAGCGTGCTCGAAGGAATGCCAGCCGGTGTACCGTTGCTTGCCGCTGACGTCGACGCCGAGCTCGCGCGCCGCCAGCAGGGCTATGGTCGCGGTCGACGCATGCAGATCGAGCGCGACACGGTCGAGCTCCTCTCGGGCGTGCGCGCGGGAGAAACGATCGGCAGTCCGATCTCCATGCTCATCCGCAATCGCGACTGGGCGAACTGGCAAGAGATCATGGACCCCGCCCCGCGCGAAGGCGACGCGGGCGGAGCGCTGCGTCGTCGCGCCGTTACACGCGTGCGGCCCGGCCACGCGGACCTCACGGGCATTCTCAAATACGACCGTGATGACGCGCGCGACATCCTCGAGCGTGCGTCCGCGCGCGAGACGACCGCTCGCGTTGCAGCAAGCGCCATTGCGCGCAGGATGCTCTCAGAGCTCGGCGTCTCAATCGGCAGTCATCTCGTGCATCTGGGCGGCGTCGACGCCGTACGGCCCGCGGAGATGCCCACAGATCTGAACACTGCTGCGGACGCATCACAGCTGCGAACGCTGGATCGGCACGCAGAGCGCGTCATGATCGAGCGCATCGACGCGGCAAAGAAGGATGGCAACACGCTCGGCGGAATCTGCGAGGTGGTCGTGGAGGGTCTGCCCGTTGGCCTGGGCTCCCATGTCTCGTGGGATCGTAAGCTCGACGGACGCCTTGGCGCGGCGATGATGTCCATTCCCGCGGTGAAGGGCGTGGAGATCGGCATGGGCTTCGGCACCGCGCGCGTCACTGGCGCCGAAGTCCACGATGAGATCGAGCCTGCACCAGGACGCACGCGCGCAGGGAATGTGCGTCGTCCGACGAACCGCGCTGGTGGGCTCGAAGGCGGGATGACGACCGGTGAGCCACTCGTCGTTCGTGTCGCGATGAAGCCGATCAGTACACTCATGCGTCCGCTTGGCACTGTGGACATGGCGACGGGTGCTTCCGCGAAGGCAACAGCCGAGCGAAGCGACGTGACAGCGGTTCCCGCTATGGGTGTCATTGCCGAGGCAATGGCAGCGCTCGTGCTCGGCGATGCGATGCTCGAGAAGTTCGGTGGAGACTCTCTCGCCGAAGTCCAGCGAAACCTCAATGCCTACCTTTCGCACCTCGCAGCCCGGCTCGGCGGCTGATCTTTCGCGGCCGCACATCATTCTCATCGGGCTCCCCGGATCGGGAAAGAGCACGGTGGGGATGCTGCTTGGTCGTCAGCTCAACCGGCAGTACCTCGACTTCGACCTGGAGATCGCGCGGCGAGAGGGTATGTCGATCACGGAGATCTTCGCGCAGCGCGGGGAGCCGAGCTTCCGGCTGCTGGAAGCGAAGTTGACGCGTGAGGTGGCGGAGGTAGGGAACATGATTCTGGCGCCGGGCGGTGGCTGGGTGACGCAAGCGGAAACGGTCGCACTTCTTCGTCCTCCGGCATTGATGATCTATCTTCGCGTAACTCCGGCGACGGCGTTCAAGCGTCTGGGTGAATCACCTGCTGGTCGGCCATTGCTGGTACGTCCAAATCCGCGAGGCGAGCTCGAGCGGCTACTGGAGACGCGCCGTTCGTCGTACGAGGCCAATGATCTGGTCGTCGACGTGGAACGTCTTGCAGCGCAAGAAGTTGCGTACTACATCGCCTCTCGTCTTCCCCCTGTGTGAGGCGGCAATTCGCGTCGAAATTCGCCACGCGGTTGACGGCACCACTACCTTAGAGCGACAGATCGCTGCTCGTCCTGTTTCGTCGCACTCCCGCGACGGCTCGAGCGTACACCGGCTTGGTCTCGTCGGACGGATCCGCGGGCGAGGGACTGGTGTCAGACGAGTGGCAACGATGACCGTACGGCGCGGCACTACTGTATCGTGCGCCGACGGAGGCACGAGGAGACATGACGATTCGCGTTCTAGGGCCACATGAGCGAGGCCGGTTTGCCACGGAAGCCTGGGGGCATCTGCTGGCGCTGGCCGGGGCCGGAGCGCTCAACCCCGCGGAGCTCGAGCAGGTGATCGAGCGGGCGATGCTGCAGTTCGATGGACGCATCGCGCTCGACGACTTGCGCGCAATGATGGAAGGAGCCGGATTCGATGATCCCGGCGCCGCGGCGGATACTCAGACCGTACACTAGGAAAATGGCGGCAAAGAAGACGACAACCAAACGTGCTGCGACGAAGAAGACGGCCGTCAGCGCGAAAAAGAAAACAGCCACGAAGGTGGCGGGCGGCCGCACGAAAAAAGCGGCCGTTGCAGAGGAGGAGTACCCGGATGAGCCGGCGGGAACGACGTCGCTCGTCATCGTCGAGTCGCCGGCGAAGGCGAAGACGATCGGCAAGTATCTCGGTCGCGCGTACCGGGTGAAGGCCACCGTCGGCCACATCATGGATCTTCCCGAGAAGAAGCTCGGCATCGACATCGAGCACGGCTTCGAGCCGGAGCTCGTTCCGATTCCGGGCAAGGAAAAAACGATCGCTGATCTCAAGCAGGCGGCGAAGAACTCGAAGGAAGTGTTCATCGCGACCGATCCTGATCGCGAAGGCGAAGCCATCGCATGGCATGTCGCCGAGCAGATCCGGCCGAAGCGTGGGGTGTCGAACATTCCGGTGCGTCGCGTGCTCTTTCACGAGATCACGAAGGACGCCGTGCAACTCGCGATCTCGCAGGCGGGCGCCATCGACGACAAGAAAGTCGAGGCGCAGCAGGCGCGCCGCGTGCTCGACCGGCTCGTGGGCTACAAGGCGAGTCCCGTGCTGTGGAAGACGGTGAAGAAGGGCATCTCCGCTGGTCGTGTGCAGACCGTTGCGCTGCGGCTGATCGTCGAGCGCGAGCGCGAGATTCGCGCGTTCAATCCGGTTGAGTATTGGTCGATCGAAGCGTTGCTCGAGAAGGCAGGGCAGCGTTTCACGGCGAAGCTGCATCAGATCGACGGCAAGAAGGCGGAGATTCACAACGAGAGCGAAGCCACGCGCATTCTGTCCGATCTCGAGGGGCGCAAGACGTTTGGCGTCACTGAGGTCAAGCGTCGCGAGCGTCGGAAGAATCCGTCGGCACCGTTCACGACGTCAACGCTCCAGCAGGAAGCAGCGAAGAAGCTGTCGTTCGGCTCCAAGCGGACGATGCGTGTTGCGCAGGATCTCTACGAGGGCATCGACATCGGGCCGGAAGGCGCGGTCGGTCTCATCACGTACATGCGTACCGACTCTACGCGTGTTGCGGAAAGCGCCGCGACTGCGGCGCGTGAATATCTGCGCACGCTGTTCGGCAAGGAGTTTCTTGCCGACAAGATTCAGCTGTACGAGAGTGGCAAGGCGAAGAACGCGCAGGACGCACACGAGAGCGTGCGTCCCACGGATCCGACGCGTCGTCCCGACGACATTCGCAGATACCTGAGTCCCGATCAGTACAAGCTCTATCAGCTCATCTGGCAGCGGTTCATGGGATCGCAGATGGCGCCCGCGGTGTTCGATACGACTACTGTGGATTTCGACATCGCGGCGAAGGAGCAGCCGCAGATCGGACGTCGCTCGTATCTGTTCCGCTCGACAGGAAGCATCATCAAGTTCCAGGGCTTTCTCGCGCTCTACCGCGAGACGCGCGAGGAGGGCGACTCGAAGGCGCTGGAAGACGAGAACGAGCTGCCTGTCGTCGAGGTTGGCGAGAACGTGCCCGTACAATCGATCACACCGTCGCAGCATTTCACCGAGCCGCCGCCGCGCTTTTCGGAAGCGAGTCTCGTGAAAGAGCTCGAGCGGCTCGGCATCGGTCGTCCGTCGACGTACGCGAGCATCATCAGCGTGCTGGCGGATCGTCGGTACGTGAATCTCGAGCAGCGACGCTTCTTCCCGACCGAGCTTGGCGAGACGGTGGAGAAGGTGATGGTGAAGCAATTCCCCGACATCTTCAACGTCGACTTCACATCCGGCATGGAGCTCGAGCTCGATAAGGTGGAAGAGGGCGAGCTTGGTTGGCGCAACGTGCTGCAGGATTTCTGGGGGCCGTTCGACAAGTCCCTCAAGAACGTGCAGTTCGGCGCACTCATCGCGGTAGCGCACGACCTTTCGGCGATCGTGAACGAGCGCTGTCCCGATTGCGGAGGACATCTCGAGCCACGCGGCGGATTCTTCGGACCATTCCTCGCCTGTGAGAATCATCCGAAGACGTGCAAGTACACGCGTCCACTCAAGGGCGAGAAAGCGAAGCCTGTGATGACGGACATCGCCTGCCATCTCTGCGGGCAACCGATGGTCGTTCGTCAGGGACGGAGTGGTGAGTTTCTCGGGTGCAGCACGTTTCCCAAGTGTCGGGGAACGCGGTCGATGCCAACGGGTGTCTTCTGTCCGAAGGATGGCGGCGAGCTCGTCGAGCGTCGCTCCAAGAAGCGTGGCACTGCGTTCTATGCGTGCTCGAACGAGACGTGCGACTTCGTGGCGTGGAACAAGCCGGTGTCTGAAGTCTGTCCTGAATGCGCGTACGTTGGTGCAGAAATGAAGTTCACCAAGACGCGTGGCGATTTCAGGAAGTGTCTCAAGTGCGGCAATGAGTGGGACGTGCCGCAACCAGCCGAGCCACTGGACGCTGTGTTAGCGGGCTGACGACTCAGATCGCGGCTTCCAACGCAACCTGATCGAGTGCGGCGCGAACGCGCCGCACGAACTCCGCACCCTCGAACGGCTTGTTGAGAATCCGCTCGGGGGGAACGGGAAACGCAACCGATGCCGCACCGCTCACGTCACCCGTCGCGAGCAGCGCGTGTCGCGCGAGCTCGGGCCGCTCGACCTCCATCCACTTGAGCAGGTCATAGCCGTCCATCTCGCCCGGCATACGCAGGTCGGATATCACGAGGTCGACCGACTGGCTCTCCAGGATCTGTCGTGCGTCGCTGCCTGATGCGGCGACGACGACCTCGTAGCCGGCGCGGACGAGCAGGCGTCGCTGCACTTCTCGAATCGACGGTTCGTCGTCGACGACGAGCACACGTTGGCGAGGGACGTCGGCCGTCGGCGGTGAGACATTCGTCGGGTGCGCGACACGGACTGCCGCCTCCGTCTGTGGAGGGGGTGTGAAGGCAATCGCATCCGAAGTATCGCTCGCACGACGCAGACGGAGTGTGACTCGCGCACCAGCGCGTTCGCGGTTCTCGACGGTGACGGTGCCGTTGAATTCCTTGAGAAAGCGCTGGACGAGCACCAGACCGAGCCCCGTGCCCTTGTCGGCCGCCTTCGTGGTGTAGAATGGCGTGAATGCCGCCGTGACGTCGGCGAAGCCGCAGCCATCGTCGTCGAGATCGAGGCGAACGAGGTCGGTACCTTCTGCGGCCGCGGTGATCGTCAGTCCGTCACCGCCCGAGATGAGCACGGCATCGAGTGCATTGTTGATGAGATTGACCAGTGCATGCTGCAGCTTCTGTCCATCCACGAGGACGTGGAGCTCCGGCGACACATTGACGTACAACGTCTTGCCCGCGAGCGCGAACGCATGTGCGCGCAATCCCACTGCTGTGCTCACGGCGGCTGCGAGCCCCACCGACTCCAGCGTGCCCGAGGGCTTGCGCGCAAAGCTGAGGAGGCTGCGCACGAGCGCGTTCGCGCGAAGCGCTTCACGCTCGAGTGGTTGCGCGAGCTCGGTGCCGATCTCGCGCACGGCTGCGTGCGGTGATTCTGCCAGTTCGATACGAAGATGTTCTGCCATGCCGAGGATACCGCCAAGTGGATTGTTGAGCTCGTGCGCGAGGCCGGCGAGCATCTGCCCCATCGCGCTCAGCTTCTCGTGCTGCACGAGCTCCTCCTGCGTTGTGCGCAGATGTGAGAGCGCCGCGCGCAATTCGTGATTCTGCGCGACGACTTCCTCGCGCGAAGCCTGCACGCGGTCGACCATCTGATTGAAACCGGTCGCCATCAGATCGAATTCTTCATACGTCTGCTGCGGCACGCGAGCACTGGTGTCACCTTCGCCGAGCAGACGCGCGGCAGTCGCGAGATGATCGAGCGGCACGAGCACTCTGCGTCGCAGAACCGTGGCGAGAATCACCGCGAGCAGTACGAGTGCGCCCGCGCCGACCATCAGCGCGAGCTGAAGACGCTGCGCGAGAAGCTCGTGCTCGTGGCGGAACGCGTCGCGCTGCTGTGCGCGCGCTTGCAGAAACTGCCTGACCGCGGCGTCCAGCACGGCGGCTCTTCGATCCATGCCTTCGAGTCGCAGAAGCGCAGCGGCGGACTGGCCGCGCTGTGCAAGATCGAACGCGCGTTCGGCAGCGACTTCGAACTGCTGATGCGCTTCCTTGATGCTTTCCACCTGCAGCCGCGCATCGGTGGACAACTCGTGAAAGAGATAACCGCGCATCTCGCGATACGCCTCTTCGCCTCGAGCGTTGAAGCCGTTCAGATAGAGAGTGTCGGCGCGCTGCAGGAAGCGGTACGCGTCGAGCTGTTGCTCGTAGGTGAGCGCGACGATCTGGTCGGCGATTCGCTGTTCGTCCATGAAGGCGTCGCTGTCACGCTCGACGGCGTCGCGCTGCGACATTGCGAGCGACACAGAGCCAAGCATCGCTGCGCCGGCAGCGAGAACGACCAGCAATCCGCTGAACAGCAGCGCGCGGCGAAGGGTCCCACGCGATCGCCTGACGCGCACTAGTACCGTCCCCACGCCGCCCATGTGGTGGCAACGGTCCTGACGCCACCGGGCCTGCGCGCGCCAATGACCCGGAGGTAGTACTGCGGCTCGCGGTCGCCGTCGGCGTTGAAGGCAACTCGCCCGCTCAGGCCCGCAAACGCTGGTCGTTCTCGACCAACTTGTGCCAGCCAATCGCGGATAGCGGTGCGATTCGGACCCACGGCCCGCAGTGCCTCCGCGAGCAGAATCACGGCATCGTGCGACAGCACTGAGGCATCGGTCACTTCTCCGATTCCCGCCTTCGCCTCGTACTCGATACGGAAGTTGCGCAGTGCCGAATCCGGTCGCTCGAAGTCCAGGAGCGATACGCAGCGGATGCCATCGAGAACGCGCGCAGAATCGCGAGAGGTGGTGATACCACTGAAGCCGTCGCTGGCAAGGACACGGAGCGTCGGCAGGGCGCGATGGATCTCGGCGGCGATCAGGCTGAACTCGCGCGCGCGACCGATCCACACGAGAAGATCGGGGCGCGACGAGGTGAGCGACGCGACGATCTCCCGCAGGTCGGTCATGTCATCGCCTTCCGCGTACGGTGCCTCATACATCGGCGTGACTCCAGCCAGGTGCAACTGCTCGACGAACACTTTTCGCAACGCGCGGCCGTAGTCATCGTTCACGAATACGATGGCCATCTTCGGATGCGGGCTCAATGCCTTCACTACGTTGGCGAGAAAGACGCCCTGATGAACGTCACTCGCAACAAGACGGAAGCTGTACGGTCCGGCCTTCGTGTAGAGCGGCGCCGTGCTGGTCGGAGCGATCTGCACGATATGGCGTGAATTGTAGACCTGCGATGCGGCAAGGCTCGCGCTGCTGTTCGTGTGCCCCACCACCGCAAGAATCGACGGATCGCTCGCCAGCCGTTCCGCCGACGCGAGCGCGATCTGCGCGGAGGTGCTCGATGTACGGCGCTCCGAACGCAGCTCGAGCATGTGTCCGTTGATGCCACCGGCCGCGTTGACCTGTGCTGCGGCAAGATCGGCGCCGCGGATCCCGTCTTCGTCGACCGCAACGCCGATGCGATACGGCGCGTCTCGCCGACAACTCGCCAAGGCAAGCGTCGTCAGGAACAACACCGCCGCGGACCGGCGACTCCGCATCATTTCATCCCCGCGATCGTCGTCTTCGGAACGGCACCGCCGAGTGTATTGATGAAATACTGGGGCCGACGGTCGCCGCCGGATGGAAACGCGATCGTCCCACTCATTCCCTCGAACGCAGGCGCGTCACGTCCAACATGCGACAGCCAGTCGCGAATCGCTTCGCGGTTCGGACCCGCATGTCGAATTGCTTCCGCGAGCAGCATCACCGCGTCATACGAGAGAACGGCCTGATCGGTAGGGACTCCCCACTTCTCGCGCGCATACTTGGCGCGCATCTGCGTCCAGCTCGAGTCGACGCGACCCACGTCGACGAGCCTCACATAGCTGATGCCGTCGAAGAAGTGCAGCGTGTCGTTGGCCGCGTCTCCGCCCGAAAAGCCATCGCTCGCCAGGACCACGAGCTGTGGCAGCGCCCTATCGATCTTTCTCTTGATCGGCCCGTAGTCATAAGCGCGTCCGATCCAGATCAACATGTCCGGGTGTGTGCGCGCCATCGCCGTCACCACCTCGGCGTTGTCTGAAATGTCCGAATACGGTGAGTCGTACACCGGATCGAGCCCCGCCGCATGCAGCCGCGCGACGAGCACGCCGCGCAGCGGACGGCCATAGTCGTCGTTGACGAAAAGGACCGCAGTACGAGGGCGCGGAGAGCGCTCCAGTACCTGCGTTGCGAGAAACACTCCCTGATGCACATCGCTGCCGACGAGACGGAAGCTGTACGGCCCAGCGTTGGTGTAGAGCGGCGAGGAGCTCGTTGGCGCGATCTGCACCAGATGTCGGGCGTTATACACCTGTGATGCGGCAAGACTCGCACTGCTGTTGGTATGTCCAACAACGGCAAGAATCGTCGGGTCGGAGGCGACACGCTCCGCGGTTTCGAGCGCAACACGCGCCTTTGTGCTTCCCGCACCAGCGGCGTTGACGAGCACAATCAGGTGTCCGTTGATGCCGCCGTTGATATTGACTCGTTCCGACGCCTGCCGTGCGCCCCGCATTCCATCCTCGTCGAGCACGATGCCGATGTGATATGGCGAGCTGCGGTCGCTGCACGCACCGAGGGCCACGCACGCGGCAAGCAAGCTCGCACGAGTCAGGACACTGGTCCGGTGTCGCAAAGTCATGCTTCTGAGCATCGGCACACGTCATCATTTGCCGTACATGGCTCCGCCTGCCATGCGCTCTCAGCGTGTATGTTTCCACGATGCGTGTACCATCCTCTCAGCGTCCCATCCAGATCGTCGGTGGCGGACTCGCCGGCAGCGAGGCCGCGTGGCAGCTCGCCGAGCGCGGGCACGAGGTCGTGCTGCACGAGATGCGTCCCGTGCGCGGTACCGAGGCTCACAAGACCGAGCGTCTCGCCGAGCTCGTGTGCTCCAACACGTTCAAGAGCACAGAAACGACGAACGCGCACGGCCTCCTCAAAGCCGAAATGCGTCTCCTCGGCTGCATGATTCTGGAGTGTGCCGACGAGGCGCGCGTTCCGGGCGGTAGCGCGCTCACCGTCGATCGCGATGTCTTTTCGGCGGCCGTGAATGCGCGAGTCCTGGCTCATCACCGTATTGCAGTGGTGCGCGAAGAGGTTTCGACGCTTCCGTCGCCTGGCATCGTTGCAACCGGGCCATTGACCTCTGATGCTCTCGCCGCCGCAATTCGTGCGCGGCTCGGCGTGGAGTCACTCGCGTTTTACGACGCCATCGCGCCGATCATCGACTACGATTCGATCGATCACGACGTCGTCTTTCGCGCGTCACGCTACGGCAAGGAGACGATGGAAGGCGAGGGCGATGGCGCGTATCTCAACTGTCCGATGACGCGCGAGCAGTACGAAAGCTTTCTCGACGCGCTCACACAGGCGGATCTCGCGACGGCGCACGAGTTCGACGCCGTGCCGTACTTCGAAGGATGCATGCCGGCCGAAGAAATGGCACGACGCGGGCGTGAGTCGCTGCGCTTCGGGCCCATGAAGCCGGTTGGTCTCACCGATCCGCGCACAGGCCGCGAGGCGTACGCCATTGTGCAGCTCCGCATGGAGGATCGCGGCGGTCGCATGTGGAATCTCGTCGGCTTCCAGACGCGACTCCGCTATCCGGAGCAGCAGCGTGTCTTTCGCTTGATTCCCGGGCTCGAGAACGCGGAGTTTCTCCGCTTCGGTTCAATTCACCGCAACTCGTACTTGAACGCGCCGGCTGCGCTCACGGCGCATCTCTCGCTGCGTGACGATCCGACGACGCTGTTCGCCGGCCAACTCACTGGCGTCGAAGGCTACACCGAGAGCACGGCAACCGGGCTGCTCGCGGGCATCAATCTCTCGCGACTCCTCGCCGGCGAAGAACCCGTGGTACCGCCAACGACGACGATGCTCGGCGCCCTCTACCGATATCTGCGCGAAGCGGATCCGCGTCACTTCCAGCCGATGAACGCGAACTTCGGATTGGTCGACGATCTGGGCAAGCGGGTGAAGGACAAACGTGCGAAGAAGGAGCAGCTGGCACAGCGCGCGCTCGAGCACATGGCGAAGTGGCGCGACGACGCGCTCGTTGCAACGAGCGCGGGCGCATAGCGCACATGCCACGCAAGGCGGACAACGCAGCGGCGGAAGCACGGGCTGCCGCGACTCCGCCCGACGTCGATGAGTATCTGCGTCACCTGACAAAGGAGCGCGACGTCTCGCCGAATACGGTGAAGGCGTATGAGCGCGATCTCCACGAGTTTGTGTCGTTCCTCGGCGGCTACTACGGTATTTCAGCGTGGAGCTGGGAAGGCGTGGACCGACTGGCGATGCGCGGCTTCCTCGCGCATCTCGCGCGTCGCGGCGTGGGCAAGCGGACAATGGCGCGCACGCTCTCGGGCGTCCGAAGCTTCTATCGCTGGATGCACCGCAACGAGATGGTCGAGGCGAATCCGGCGCGTGCTGTCGGTGCGCCGAAGCTGGACAAGTATCTGCCGAGCTACCTCGATCGCGCGCAAATCGAGCTGCTGTTCCAGATGGCCGAGTTTCGCGCAATGGAAGGCAACTTCACGGATGTGCGCAATCTCGCGATTCTCGAGCTCTTTTACTCCACCGGCATCCGCCTGTCGGAGCTGCAGGGGCTCAATCCCGGCGACGTCGATCTCGTGAGCCAGCAGGCCAAGGTTCGCGGCAAGGGACGCAAAGAGCGCATCGTCCCGGTCGGCGACCACGCATCACTCGCGCTCAGAAATTACGAGTCGAAGCGCGATGAGCTGCTGCGAGGTGTTGGCTCGGCAGGACAGCGATCGGCCTACTTCCTCGCGCGCACGGGCAAACGCATCGGGGCGAGAATGGTACAAAAAGTAGTGTCCGCTTTCCTGTCGGAGATCGATGAGGATGCCGGTCTCAGCGTCCACTCACTTCGCCACACCTTCGCCACGCATCTGCTCGATAACGGCGCCGATCTTCGCGCCGTGCAGGAGCTGCTGGGCCATGCGTCCATCTCGACGACCCAGATCTATACGCACACGAGCGTGGAGCGGCTGAAGCAGGTTTATCAAAAGGCACACCCTCGGGCATGAAGATCGCTTTGTGAGTGGCATCCCCACTGCGGAGTCCGTGCGTTGCGCGTCGAAACGATCCCCCTGATACTCGGAGCATTGGTCGCTCTCATTGGCCTCGCGATTCTCGCCGACGCGTGGCTTCCGGAGGAGATGACCCATCGCGCCGAGCGTCGCCGGCAGGCTCGAACGGAGCGGAGTATTGGCGGAGAAGCGTGTATCGGCCTTGCAGTGCTCTGCATGTCCGCTGCGCTCATCGGGCGCGATACCTGGCCGTATTCGACTGTCGCCGTCCTCGTCGGTACCGCGCTGTTTCTTTTTGGCGTGTTCAAGAACCGTCGGTATCTGCGCGACAGGATCGTGAACCGAGGTTCGCTGCGCCGCGGCGCTCCGGCGACGTCGAGACCGCGGCCTCCTCGTACGCCGCCCAAGGGCCCGCTTCTGCCGCGATAGCTCCTGAATTGGCTGCGATGTGCCGATGCTGAGGGCATGGCAACAGTTCGCATGCATCGCTCGCGATGCGTGCGGCATGCCCGCTGTTAGGCGCGGACGACAAGTCGTCGTTCGGCGCATTTCGGCCATTTCTCCAGCTCCGAGCTCTCGATGCGAAGCGCCACGCTTGCCCTGTCCCTCGTATTTGCGGCCGCATTCCCGGTGCACAGTCAGGATGCGGCGAAGATAGATCTTCACGGCTTTGGGGGCTGGAGCTTCGGTCGCACATCGGCCACCAATGTTTACCTCGGTGGTCTACCCGAAGGCGATTTCCGGCATTCCCAGTTCGCGCTGAATCTCGGTGTGCAGGTCAACGACCTGCTGCGCGTCCATGCCCAGGCGGAATGGCAGCAGAACGATGATGGGAATGTGAACGTCCTCGACTTCGCGTTTGCCGAGGTCAAGGTGAATGACAAGCTGAGTCTTCGCGCGGGTCAGGTGAAGCAGCCATTCGGGATCTATACCGAGCTATATACGGTCGGCACGGTGCGTCCCTTTCTCTCACTCCCGCAGAGTGTGTATGGGTCGGTCGGATTCGTCGGCCAGTCCTATAAAGGCGTTGGGCTCACGGGCTCTCAGACGCTCGGCTCCAACTGGACGTCCGACTACGACCTGTACGTGGGCGGAAGTGATCTCGAGAAATCGCACAGCGTCGAATCGTTCTATCGTGGCGAGTCGCTCGACAACATTGGGAACGAGGTCGAGCTGCAGTCCACGCGTAACGTCGTTGGTGGCCGATTGGTGCTGCACACGCCGATCGATGGTTTGAGCGTTGGTGGCTCGGCGTACACGGGAACGTTGAATGAGCCCGCCGCCAATCGTCGCAACGTTGGAGGCGCACAGTTGGAGTATCTCTCCGACAAATGGTGGGTTCGCAGTGAGCTCGCCAACGAGCATCAGGTCGGCGACGAAGATGCACTCGGCTATTACGGAGAAGTGGCGTATTTCTTTACGCCGCGGTGGCAGGGCGCGATGCAGTACGATGTTCTCGAAAACACGTTCAACGGGATTGCGGCGACGAACGTGCCCTCGCTGCAGGAGCACGACGAGGTCGCGCTGGGCCTCAACTACTGGTGGTCTCGTGAGCTCGTGCTGAAGCTCGACCTCCACTCGATCGACGGAAATCGCTTTTCAC
Organism: bacterium; assembly: GCA_040003345.1. Taxonomy (GTDB): domain Bacteria; phylum Gemmatimonadota; class Gemmatimonadetes; order Gemmatimonadales; family Gemmatimonadaceae; genus AG11. The sequence goes on along the minus strand of JBDUCR010000035.1, from coordinate 46,295 downwards.
TTCCGCATCCCGAGCTCCTTACGTCGACCATCGCGGCCGGCCAGCTCAAGACGCACACGACACTTCTGCGCTTCGGCGCTCAATTCAGCTTCTGAGGAGATACGACCATGTCCTACATACGTCGTGCTCCGGTCGTCATCGCATCCGTACTCATCGCGGGGCAACTGCAGGCGCAGGGATACAAGGTCATTGCCAATGCGTCTGTAACGGACGTCGCGGTCAGCCGTGCGCATCTCACTCGTCTGTTTCTCAAACAGGATTCCAAATTGCCGAGTGGCGCGCCGGTAGTGGTGGTCGATCTCAATAGTGCGTCGCCAGTGCGTCAGGCTTTTTCGAAGGCCGTACTCGGTCGCGACGTCGGATCCGTGAAGACTTTCTGGCAGCAGCAGATCTTCGCCGGCCGCGCGAGTCCTCCAATCGAGAAGGCAACCGACGCGGAGATCGCCGCGTATGTCGCTGCGACACCTGGCGCGATCGGGTATGTCTCCATCGCCACCGTGGGCGCAGGGATAAAGACTCTGGAAGTCACACCGTGATCGAGTTGAGGCATGCGATGCCGTTCTTCGACGCTGCAGTCGATCGATGGTCGAGCTATCTCGCCGATCGTCCTTTTCGTGAACGGATACGCCTCCTTCCGCTTGGTGCCGGCGCCGCGCTTGCACTCATTCTCGTGCTCAGTACTGGAATTGGAATTCTGAATTCGCAGCGGCTGCGGCAGATCGAGCAGCGTCACTACCCGTCCATGCGCGCGAGTCGCGACATGCGCGAGACGCTGGGTGGGCTGCAGGTCGCGTTTCAGAACGCGGTCGGTGCGCACGACAGCCTGATGCTGTCCGCCTCGGACTCCGTGCAGAAGGTCTTCCGGACGCACATGGCAACGGCAGCCGCGACGAAGACGGACGTCGCCAGGGACTCGCTCATCGCGACGTTGTTCAATCGCTATTTCGACACGGCGCATCGCGGGAGTCTGTTGCTCATCGAAGGCAACACGACTGACGCTGCCATGGCTTCAGTCTCGGCCATGATCGCGCAATACAACGAGCTTCGCACCACGATCGATGCGCGAATGACCGCGGACGAGCTGACGATTGCCGATGCATTCGCTACGGCGCGACGTCTCGAGATCATCGGACTGGTCGGCGTCGTGCTGATTTCGTTGCTCGCGATGGCGGCCCTCGCATCAGTTGCCGTTGCGACGACGCGCTCACTCACCGAGCCGCTCGACAACGTCGCCGATGTCGCCGACCGAATCGCCGCAGGCGATCTTTCGGCGAGCATTGAAGGAGATGGTAACGACGAAGTTGGTCGCCTGCTGCGCTCGATGCGCGGCATGGTGCACTATCTCAAGGAAATGGCAGCGGTGGCGCAGGACGTCGCCACCGGCAAGCTGAGTCGCACCGTGCGCCCGCGATCGGATAGCGACGAATTCGGCAAGGCGCTCAGCTCGATGGTCGCCTATCTCACAGACATGTCCGCGATGGCGGAGCAGATCGCGTCGGGTGATCTCACCGTCGATGTTCGCGTTCGCTCGTCCGATGATGCGTTTGGCCGGACGTTCACCTCGATGGTTGTGCGCCTCCGCGCGGTGATGTCCGAGTTGCGCCAGGCGTCACAGGCCATCGCGGCGTCATCTTCGGAAATGCGCAGCTCCGCAGAGGAGCTTTCCGAGAGCTCGAACGTTGGCGCAGCGGGAATCCGGCAAACCGTCGAGCGACTCGGCAACATCGGAAGCTCGGTGCGTCTCAATGCGGAACGCGGCAAGGCAATGGAAGTGCAGGCGCGCGAGGGCGCCGCGAGCGCCGAGGAAGGCATGCGCTTCGTGCAGGAAGGCATCGACTCGGCGCGCGAGATCTTTACGCGAACGTCCATCATCGAGGAGATTGCCAGTCAGAGCAACCTGCTTGCGCTGAATGCGGCTATCGAAGCAGCGCGTGCCGGTGAGCATGGCCGCGGATTCGGCGTCGTCGCCGAAGAGGTGCGCGATCTTGCGTTGAGCTCCAGCACTGCCGCCGCCGACATCGGTCGCGTCACCCATGAGAGTCGCAAGACGGGTGAGCGCTCGCGATTGATTCTCGCGACCTTGGTCCCCGCAATTGCCAGCACAGCTCAGCTCGTGAAGGAGCTGGCCGACACGTCGGCGGAACAGGCCACAAGTCTGACGGAAGTCGAGCGTTCGATGGCGCAGGTTGACGACCTCACACGCCGCAATGCTGCGACTGCAGAGGAGTTCGCTGCGACGGCGGAGGAGATGTCGGCCCAGGCCGAGCGTCTCGAGGAGATCGTCGGTCAGTTTCGTCTCGACGAAAAGGGAGCATTGGTACTCGCCGCGTGATCTGTGCGAGACGTTCGCCGCGCTCGCGAGCGACCGACTAACTTTCGCGCATGTCCGAACTACCGAGAATTCGCGCCACCACCATCCTCGCGGTGCGGCGCGGCAACAAAGTGGCGCTTGGAGGCGACGGCCAGGTTACCGTCGGCGACACCGTCATGAAAGCGAAGGCGAACAAGGTTCGCGCGATTGGCGACGGAAAGTTGCTCGCCGGTTTTGCCGGCTCTGCCGCCGATGCGCTCACGCTCTTCGAGAAGTTCGAGGAAAAGCTGCAGCGCTATCCGGGCAATATTCCGCGCGCCGCGGTCGAGCTCGCGAAGGATTGGCGCAGTGATCGCGTGCTACGACGGCTCGAAGCGCTGCTCGTCATCGCCAGCGCCGCGCACGGATACGTCATCTCGGGCTCCGGCGAACTGATCGAGCCTGATGATGGCATTCTTGCCATCGGCTCCGGTGGCGCATATGCGCTGGCCGCGGCGCGAGCGCTCGCGGCAAACACGGAGTTGAGTGCCGCAGACATCGTGCGCCAGAGTCTCACCATCGCCGGCGAAATCTGTGTCTACACGAACACCAACATCACTGTGCTCGAGGCAAGCTGATGGCGTCGCCACGAACGCAGCAGGCACTCGCGCGGCTCGCGGACCTGACGCCGCGGCAGATCGTCGCGGAGCTCGATCGCTACATCGTCGGCCAGGCGGATGCGAAGAAGGCTGTGGCCATCGCGCTTCGCAACAGATGGCGGCGACAGCAGGCGCCCGAGGCCATCCGCGACGAGATCTCGCCGAACAACATCATCCTCATCGGACCAACCGGCGTGGGCAAGACGGAGATTGCGCGTCGTCTCGCGAAGCTCACCGGTGCGCCGTTCATCAAGGTCGAGGCATCGAAGTTCACCGAGGTGGGCTACGTTGGCCGCGACGTGGAAGGAATGATTCGCGATCTGGTAGACAGCGCAATCGAGATGGTGCGTCAGGAGCGCGAGAGCGAAGTGGAAGATCTCGCGAACGAACGAGTGGACGATCGGCTGCTCGATCTGTTGCTTCCCCCGCCCGTCGAGAACAAGACGGCGCCCGCAAAGGGAAACGGCGCTGACGAGGAACCGGCAATTGCCTCTGCAGGCGACGTCGGCGGCGTGTTCGTCGTGTCGAGCACCGGTGATGTGAACAAGGAGGTCGCGGGCGACGCGTCAGCTGAGCGCTACAAGCGCACGCGCGAAAAGCTCAAGCTGCTGTTGCTCGACGGCCAGCTCGACGGTCGCGAGGTGGAGATCGAAGTTGTGCCGAGCGCGAGTCCGATGTTCGACATGTTCGCGTCGCAAGGCGCGCCGGAGAACATGGAGAACTTCACCGAGATGCTGCGCGACATGATGCCGCAGCGAAAGAAGAAGCGCACGGTTAAGGTGAGCGAAGCCAGGCGAATTCTTCTCGAGCAGGAGTTCGAGAAGCTCGTTGACATGGAAGACGTCACCGCCGACGCGCTGGAGCGCGTCGAAACACTCGGCATCGTCTTCCTCGACGAGATCGACAAGATCGCCGGCGAGAAAAGTCAGATGGGAGGGCCAGACGTCTCGCGAGAGGGCGTCCAGCGCGACCTCCTCCCGATTGTCGAAGGCTCGAACGTGCAGACGAAGTACGGAATGGTGAAGACCGATCACATTCTCTTCGTCGCCGCGGGAGCATTTCACGTCTCCAAGCCGAGCGACCTGATTCCCGAACTGCAAGGCCGATTCCCGATTCGCGTCGAGCTCAAGTCGCTTACCGAAGCGGATTTTGTCCGCATCATGACGGAGCCTGAGAACGCGCTCACGAAACAGTATGCAGCTCTCGTTGCCGCGGACGGAGCGACGCTCGAGTTCACAGAAGATGGCATCGCCGAGATCGCGAAGATCGCTGCGACTGTCAACTCGCGCATGGAAAACATCGGCGCTCGGCGTCTTCATACGGTGATGACGACGCAGCTCGAAGACACCCTCTTTGACCTTCCTGATGGCGGCGAGAAGCGCATTGTCGTTAACGCCGAAGCGGTGCGTGAAAAGCTGAAGTCGATCGTCGAAGATGAAGACCTGCGGAAATACATCCTCTGATCAATCGAGCCTAGACGTGCAGATGAAGTGCGGAATGATGAACATCGGGTGCGTCGTCTGCGTCACCAAACGAGAGCTTGTCCGCATTTTCACGAAGTCTGAGCACGCTGTCGCGAAGTAACTGGCAGCTCAGGTTGCCGCTGGCGCTTCGACGATCGAGCTCGCGGAGAATCGCGTCGCCCAGGTCGCACAGGTCGCCGCGACGGTCAATTCGCGCATTGAGCAGGTCCACACTCGACGCGCGCGTGCCGTGATGACGTCGCAGCCCGAGGATGCCTTCTTCGAGCTCGCAGACTGCGGCGACGAGCGTAGTGTCGTCGACGCCAAGCGTGTGCGCGAAGAGTTGCAGGCCCTCATTGATGATGAGAACCTGGGGAAATGCGTCGAGTGACGGCGCGCTGTCGTCGTGCGGTGCCAACTGAGGCATCGTCACAGAATGGGCCGTGACGGGAACAACAGGTTGGCGTGTGGTGGCGTTCTGTAATCGTGGAAGCCGGGTACCTTCACGAGACGAACGGCGATTTCGGTGTCATCGAGATGGAAGGCTTCGATCTCGTCATCACCCTCGAGGCACAACTTCGGGATGTCGTTCTCGGCGTCGACATTCGCTGCGGTGCTCAGGTCGCGCGAGTGAAATAGCGCGAGTAAGGCAGACTTCCAGCCGACTGCAAGGGCGGATGCGTGCAGCATGGGGGTTCCTCCCGTCGCGTCTTCGCGGCGGTATGGTGGTGAGCGTATTGCTGAGCGCGGAAGCCGGGCTGATCTTCTGCGCAAGGCATAATGTCTGCGCTTGTGAGATATGTCAAATTACAATTCGGTAATAAATATTGCTGTGTAATTTCAGACATAATGACCCAATACGGCTCGGTGAACCGCGATGCTGATCTTCCGCCGCACGCCATCCAATCGAACACAATAGTGGTAAGTCGTTTAATAGCATTGAATTAGCGCACTCTGCCCGCTGAGTGTCACGTCTTGCCTGTTGCCATCACAGCGTCCGTTGCTTGCTCACGACTCCGAGCGCCCATTAGCTTCTCAGCCCGCACGCTCCCTCTCACTCCGCCCAATGACCGCCTCCACGCAGCGCGACTTCCTGGCTATTCCGGATTTTTCCTCCGCCGAGCTGCCCAAGCTCTTCGAACTCGCCGAGCGGATGCGGCGGGGCGAGTACAACAAGAAGCCACTCGCTGGGAAAACGCTCGCGATGATCTTCATGAAGGCGTCCACGCGCACGCGCGTCTCCTTCGAGGTCGGCACGTATCAACTGGGCGGACACGCGCTCTTCCTTTCGCCGCGGGACGTTCAGCTTGGGCGCGGCGAGCCGATCGCCGACACAGCCCGTGTCCTCTCGCGGTACGTCGACGGAATCATGATCCGGACGTTCGCACATCAGGACGTCGAAGAGCTCGCGAAGTTCGCTGATGTGCCGGTCATCAACGGACTGACCGATCTGCTACACCCTTGCCAGATCCTCGCCGACATTCTCACCATCCGCCAACACCTCGGCAGCCACGAGGGCAAGAAGGTCGCGTGGATCGGCGACGGCAACAACATGGCGAACTCCTGGATCAACGCCGCGTACCGGCTGGGCTTCGAGCTCGCGATTGCCTGCCCGGAAGGGTATGAGCCCGCGGACCATCTTCTCGAGCGCGCAAAGGGTCACGCGACGATCACGATCACGCGCGATCCGAAGGAAGCCATTGCCGGAGCACACGTCGTCAACACTGATGTGTGGGCGAGCATGGGCCAGGAAGACGAGCAGAAAAAGCGCGAGCGCGATTTCGCTGGCTACTCAGTGAACAAGTCGCTGATGTCGCTCGCCGACAAGGACGCGATCTTCCTTCACTGCCTGCCAGCGCATCGTGGCGAAGAGGTGGCCGCCGACGTCATCGACGGTCCGCAGAGCCGCGTGTGGGATGAAGCGGAAAATCGCCTGCACATACAGAAGGCCATCATGGCCGTGTTGATGGGAGGCGAGACACTCTGATGCCAATTCCCGCCGCCGGAGAGCTCGCTCCAGATTTCACCGCCACCATGGACGACGGATCGACACTGGCGTTGTCGTCGCTGCGTGGATCACCCGTGGTGCTCTTCTTCTATCCGAAAGACGACACACCCGGCTGCACCGTCGAGGCCTGCGCGTTCCAGACGTCCATTCCACGCTTCGATGGACTGAAAGCGCGCATCATCGGCGTGAGCCCGGACCCCGCGAAGAAGCACGTCAAGTTCAAACAGAAATTCGGCCTCACCTATCCCCTCGTGGCCGACACGGAACATGCCGTCTGCGACCAGTACGGCGTGTGGGCAGAGAAGTCGATGTGGGGCAAGAAGTATTGGGGCGTCAATCGCACAACGTTCCTCATTGACGCAAAGGGTCGCATCGCTCGCGTCTTCGAGAAAGTGAAACCCGAAGGTCACGCCGACGAAGTCGCCGAGGCCGTTGGTGCCTTGTCCCACAAGTGATTGACGACGTACAGCAGCGTCAATCCGCTCACGACGAACACCGCCGATAAAATCGTCGCCGCCTGCATGCGACCATAGAGGAAGTTGCCGATCGCGAACAGCGACGACCAAATCGTGACACAGCCGGAAATCCAGCCGAGCGTGGCCATCCCCATGTGATCGCCATGCGCCGCTGCCTCGGCGATGCTCACGCCCGCCTCCTCGCGAATCATGGTCCATCCAGGTCCCGCTGGATGGACCCTCTTATAAAAAGTGATGAGACGTTCGCGGCTGGTTGGCGCGCTGACGAAGACGGCGGTAAACCAGCAGATCGTCGTGAATGCCACCGAGAACAACACGGTCTGCGCAAACGGAAGCGCGTGGCCCGTCTTCTTCATGATGAAGAACACGAGAGAGATCGTGAAGGACGCGATCATTGCGACCACCTCACAGCTCGCGTTGATGCGCCACCAATACCATCGCAACAGATAGAGCAGGCCAGTGCCCGCGCCGATGGAGATGAGCACTTCGAACGCTTCCTGCGCTGAATCGAGTACGAGACTCAGGAGCGCCGCGACGATGTACAGCGCGACAGTACACGCACGACCAACGTTCACATAATGTCGCTCGCTTTCAGTCTTGCGGATGAAGCGTCGATAGAAGTCGTGAACGAGGTACGACGATCCCCAATTGAGATGCGTAAGTATGGTGGACGAGTTCGCGGCGATGAGTCCACCCACCATCAACCCGACGAAGCCAACTGGCAGGAACTTCAGCATCGCGGGAAAGGCGCTGTCGTGGCCAATCAGTCGCGGATCCGCTCCCGGAAATGCCGCCGAGATGTCTTTAAGCTCGGGGAAGATGATGATCGAGCAGAGGGCAGTGATGATCCACGGCCACGGCCGCAAGACGTAGTGCGCGAGGTTGAAAAACAACGTGCCGCCGAGCGCGTCCTTCTCGGATTTCGACGCAAGCATCCGTTGTGCGATGTAGCTGCCACCGCCAGGCTCCGCGCCCGGATACCAATTGGCCCACCAACCGATCGCAATCGGCATGATGAAAATCATGAGCGCGAGATCGCCCATCGCGAAGTTCGGCAGGATATTCAGAATGGGCTGGCCGGCGCCGTTAATCGGCGACAACACGGGCTGTGACCCCGCCTGAAAATTCACCTGCTGGGAGCCGAGCGTTCGCACCAGTTCGTGGAGACCGGTAAGCGCGCTGTCACCCAATCCCCGGTGCCGCGCAACGGCGACGAGACTGAAATACGCCGCCGCGATTACTGCCGTCATCTTGATGACGAACTGCACCATGTCGATGACGAGCACGCCCCACAGTCCGGAGTGCGCAGCGAACACCACGTTGAGCACACCGCAGATGAGGATCGTCTGCCACGGCGGCATCGCGAACAGGATGTTCGCGATCTTGCACGCCGCGAGCGTGACCATCCCCATGATGAAGCAGTTGAAGAACAGCCCGAGGTACACGGCGCGGAAGGCACGCACCACAGACGCGGCCTTGCCAGAATAGCGCAGCTCGTAGAACTCGAGATCCGTCATCACGCCGGATCGTCGCCACAGCCGCGCGAAGAAGAACACGGTCGATACGCCGGTGAGCACGAATGCCCACCACTGCCAGTTGCCCGCCACGCCGTACTGCCGCACCTGTTGCGTTACCCAATTGGGGGTGTCGCTACTGAAGGTCGTAGCAACCATCGAGAGTCCAGCGAGCCACCACGGTACAGACCGGCCTGAAGCAAAGAACTCCGACGTACTGCGACCCGCGCGCTTGCCGAAGAAGAGGGCAGGAACGAAGCAGATCAGCAGCGATGCAACGACGATGATCCAGTCGAGCGGGAACAGCTTCATTCAGATTTGGCGAAAAGGCGTGTTGGGTATGGGTCGCGGAGAATCGCGCCACGACCGACCGCGCGCAAGACGACGTGCATCCGGCCTGACCGGGAGAATTGTCGCGCGATACATTTTGCGCTTGACGTCGCGCTGTCGTGCTGAGCGATCGTTGTTTTCGTTGTCGAATCTTCTCTCGACCGAAGGTGGAGTCGTTGTCCACTCCCACGACAAAAGCTGTAATTCTCGCGCGGGGGCTCGGCACACGAATGCGGCGTGCCGACGCCACCGCTCCGCTGGACGAATCGCAATCGGGCGCGGCCGACTCGGGACTCAAGGGTATGATCCCGATCGCGCGTCCCTTCCTCGACTACGTCATCAGCGCGCTCGCCGACGCCGGAATCACCGACGTGTGTATCGTCATCGGACCTGAGCACCAGCGCATGCGCGACTACTACGGCGGTGAAGTCGAGCTGACGCGTGTGCGCATTCACTTCGCCGTACAGGCGCAGCCACTCGGCACGGCGGACGCCGTGCTCGCCGCGGAATCATTCGCCAGCGGCGACGTAGTGCTCACGCTGAATTCCGACAACTACTATCCGATCCACACGTTGCGCGCGTTGCGCGCGCTTGGCACTGCGGGCGTCGCTGCGTTCGAGCGGGAAGCGCTCCTGCAGTTGAGCAATATCGACGCGGACCGCGTGGCGAAGATGTCGATTGTGAAAGTGAACTCCGATGGACTCCTCGAGCGAATCATCGAGAAGCCAAGCGCCCAGCAAATCGCCGAACACCAAGGCGAATTGCTGGTAGGCATGAACAGCTGGTCGTTGCCACCGGAGATCTATCACGCGTGCCGAAGCATCGCTGTTTCCCCGCGCGGCGAGCTCGAGCTCCAGGACGCCGTGCAGTTCGCAACGGATACACTCGGTTTGAAATTTTGTGTGCTCGCGTTTCACGATGGCGTGCTCGATCTCTCGAGTCGCAGCGACATCGCGGCGGTCACCGATGGTCTCCGGCACGTGGAGCCCCGCCTTTGACTGCGTTCGCCGCACGAATGCGGACAGCTGGCATGTCCGAGCACGAGTCGCACGCAACGGCGCAGTTGTTCGCGAAGTCCGAAGTGGCGCTCGCGAGGCTCGAAGATTCGTCGTCGCAGACTGAACCGCTCGCGTTCTTTGTTCCTGGCCGCATCGAGGTGCTCGGAAAACACACCGACTACGCCGGCGGACGCAGTTTGCTCTGCGCCATCGACCGCGGTTTCGCGGTGCTTGCTCAGCGGCGAGATGATGCGCGGATTCGCATCGTCGATGCTGTTCGTGGCGATGCGCGAGAACTTGCGCTCATCGAGAGCGACCATGCGCAAGACGGCGATTGGTCCGCCTATGTCGCAACCGTCGCGAGACGACTCGCGCGCGATTTTCCGAGTGTGCGTCGTGGCATCAACCTCTCGTTTGCGAGCAATCTTCCGCCGGCATCAGGCATGAGTAGCTCGAGCGCACTCGTCATCGCCAGCTTTCTCGCGTTGCACGCAGCAAATGCGCTCGGCGACGATCGGCTCTATCAAAGCGTCATCCGGTCACGCGAGGAGCTCGCCGAATACCTCGGCGCAGTCGAGAATGGCCGCGTCTTCGGACCCCTCGCGGGTGATCGCGGAGTGGGGACTCTCGGCGGAAGTCAGGATCAGACCGCAATCCTCTGCTGTCGCTCGGAAGTGCTGAGTCGCTACGCCTTCTGTCCAGTACGCGCCGAGGGTGAGGTGGCCTTTCCGGCTACACACGCATTCGTGGTGGCGTACAGTGGCGTTGCCGCCGAGAAAACGGCGGCGGCGAAGCTGCGATACAACGAAGCCTCTCTCGCGACAGTGCGCATTCTCGAGCACTGGAACAGAGCTTCGAATTCCTCGTTCACGTCGATCGGCGATGCCGTTGCCGCCGCTCACGATGCCGCAGATCAGATTCGCGCTGTGCTTCGCGAATCCCATTCGGAGGAATTCACGTCGCAACGGTTGCTCGATCGGTTCGATCAGTTTGTCGTCGAGTCATTTGAGATCATTCCACGGGCAGCAAGCGCGCTTGCCTCGGGCGACCTCCAGGCGTTCGGCACTCTGGTCGATCTCAGTCATCGAAACGCAGAGACGCTACTCGGCAATCAGATTCCCGAGACCATGGCACTGCAGAGGAGTGCGCGCGCTCTTGGTGCCGATGCGGCATCCGCATTCGGCGCGGGCTTCGGTGGCAGTGTCTGGGCAATGACAACGCGTGCCGAGGCGGAGCGATTCGCGACCGAATGGAGTGCGAGTTATCGTAGGGAGTTTCCGACGGCAGCAGCGCGCTCCGAATTCATCGTCGCGGTTCCGGGACAGGGCGCTGTGCAGTTGTAGCGACTACTCAAGGAGCATCATGTCTCACGAGAACGAGCACGACATCACCCGTCGGGATCTCCTCAAGACTGCAGCGGTGCTTGGTGCGGGCCTGGGACTATCGCAGCTTGGACTTCCGGCTGACGCGAGCGCCGAGCCGGTGCGATTGCTCGCTGGCGACCAGGTGCCGCCGCGAGCGGGCGCGTCGATGATGAGCGTGAAGTTCGAGCCGCACGACGTGCCGCGAATCGCCATCGTGGGCACGGGGCTCCGTGGACGCAGTGTGCTCAGCGAACTGCTCGGCGTGGGCAACGTGAAGATTACGGCGCTCTGCGATCTCGTGCCCGAGAAGGTCGAGATGGCGAAAGCGCAGATGAAGAAGGCAGGTCACGACTACGAGCCGGCCGTCTATTCCGGCGGCGAGCGCGATTTCGAGAAGCTGTGCGCGCGTGACGATATCGACTTCGTGTACACGGCGACACCATGGCGCTGGCACGTTCCCGTCGTCGTTGCGGCCATGACGCACGGCAAACACGCCGGAACCGAAGTGCCCGCGGCGCTCACGCTCGAGGACTGCTGGACGCTCGTCGATACGTCGGAGAAGACGCGACGTCATTGCATGATCATGGAGAACTGCTGCTACGGGTACAACGAGACGCTCGTTCTCCAGATGGTGAAGGCCGGCGTGTTCGGTGAGCTCAAGCACGGCGGCGCCGCGTACAATCACGACCTGCGCTCCATCCTCTTCGAAACGCGCGATGAGGGACTGTGGCGACGCGACGCGCACACCATGCGCAACGGCAATCTCTATCCGACGCACGGCCTCGGTCCGGTGGCGTGGTATCTCGGCGTCAATCACGGCGACCGGTTCGACTATACGGTCTCCATGAGCACACCGGAGTTCGGCCTCACCAAGTGGCGCGAAGAGCACGTACCGAAGAGCGATCCTCGCTGGAAGGAGAAGTACGTCAATGGTGATCTCAACAGCTCGCTGATCAAGACGGCGAAAGGCCGTACGATTCGCCTCGAGCACAATGTGTCGAGTCCGCGTCCGTACAGCCGGATCAACAGTATCGAGGGAACGAAGGGACTATTCGAGGACTATCCGCCTCGCATTTACGTCGAAGGGCGCGGCAAGAACGACGTCTGGGCTGGCATCGACGAGTACAAGACGGAATTCGAACATCCATGGTGGAAGGCGCAGGGTGAGCGAGCACGCACCGGCGGCCACGGCGGTATGGATTTCATCATGGCCTGGCGGCTCGTCAGCTGTCTGCGCGAAGGCCTCGTGCCCGACATCAACGTATACGACGCCGCGGCATGGAGCGCGCCGGGGCCGCTGTCCGAGCACTCCGTCGCGAAAGGCAGCGCGCCGATGAAGTTCCCCGATTTTACGCGAGGAGCGTGGCGTAACGGCGGATCAACCTGATCCGCTCACGGATTTCCACGAGCGGCATTGATGTGCATCGGCGTCGGCGACTGCCATGAGCTCGACGTCGAACGTGAGCGCAGCGCGCGCGGGAATCAGTGGCGGATTCCCTTTCTCGCCGTAGCCGAGCTGATATGGGATGTACAATCGGCGTCGCCCACCGACACGCATGCCGTTGAAGCCGACTTCCCAGCCCGGCATTACGCGCCCCGTTCCCTGAATGAACGCCACGGGTTCGCCACCCGTGCCGTTGCTCGTCACATCGTGCGACGAGTCGAACTTCGTTCCATCAGCCAGCCAACCTGTGTAGTGCGTGTACACGCATTTCCGCGGCGCCATCGATTCGCCAGTTCCAGTGGCGATGTCGACAAAGCGAATGCCGTTCGAGCTACGCATCTCGCCCTGCACAGGCGGAATGCCCTCAAGCGATCGCGACGATGCCGAGGCACAGGCACCCACCAAGACGCCGACGGCGATGATCGCATTTCGTATCATGCGGCGAACCTATCGTGGAGGACGAGCGTGAGGAAGCACGTCGACCTTGGGCACGTGTCCTGCCTTGAGGGTTGCCATTGCAGCATTACCCTCACGCCGAGCACAGCAGATGCCAGAGCGCACTCCCGATATAAATCGCGACGAGAAGACTTCGACCGGCAAGAAGCTGGATGAGCTCTATGATCTCATCGACGGCATCGAGATCGCCATGTTCACCACGCGTCGCGCAGACGGTCAACTGGTCTCCCGCCCGATGGCGACACAGGAGCGTGTCAGCGGAACGGATCTGTGGTTCGTGACGGATATTTCGTCGCATAAGCTCGACGAGCTCGAGTCCGATCCACACGTGAATCTGGCCTACTACAATGTGAAGAGCCGCGAGTGGGTTTCCGTCGCCGGCGTCGCGAGCGTTACGCAGGATCGCAATCTGATCAAGGAACTCTACAAGGCGGACTGGAAGGCGTGGTTCGGCGACAAGGGAGGCGCTCGCGATGGTAGTGAGAACGATCCACGTCTGGCCCTCGTCCTCGTCGAGGCGCAATCCGTTGAATACCTCGTAGTGAACACGCCGCGTCCGATGGTGCTGTTCGAAGTCGCGAAGTCACTACTGACCGGCACCACGCCAAAGATCGGCGATCAGCGCACGCTGACCGAGCGCGAGCTTCACACCGACGCCGCTCGCGAGCCGCGTACATGATTTCTTTCTCATAATTCGATCAGTCAATCGGAGCGCGGCGAAGATTCCGCACCGCTTTTACCGCTTTCGCTTGAAAAATTCTCATCGTTCCTTGTGTATCACGGGACGCCATGACAACGTTGCCATGTGCGCCCAATCGTCGCGTTTCAGGGGGAAACCGGAGCGTTCAGCGAACGCGCCGCTGCCTTGCTCGTGCCTGGACAACTCTCCCTGCTACCCTGCGACACCTTCGACGCCGCGGTGCGTGCTGTCGTAAACGGCAACGCCGACTATGCCGTAATTCCCATCGAGAATCTCATCGCGGGGCCTGTACATGCGGCTCTCTCCGCAATGGCGCCCTTCACGTCGCTGGAGCGTGTTCGTGAGCTCGCGCTGCCGGTTCGCCTCGCATTGCTCGGGTTACCTGGCGCGATGGTCGACGACGTTCGAGAGGTACTGAGTCACCCCATCGCGCTCAAGCAGTGCACTCGCTTTCTCGCAGAGCACCCCGCCATTCGTGCCGTCGAAGCACCGGATACAGCAGGAGCGGCACGCATGGTCGCCATCCGGCGAGATACCTCCACCGCGGCGATCGCGGCACCGTGGGCGGCCAGACACTATGGTCTCACGATCCTCGCCGAAGGCCTCGAAGACCGTCCCGACAACGCGACGACGTTCGTCTTGCTGCGCCGCGCTGCTCAGCGCGCGTGACGCTCGGCCGCTGGCCGTTCGAGAAAGCTGGTGATCGCGTGCACCCACGCTGACGTCCGCTCCAGATGCGCCACGTGATCGGCACCCGCCAACACGATCCACGATCGATCCACCGCGTTGAGCTTCGAGTAGAAGACAGGTAGCGCCGCGGCGTTCGCGTAAGGATCGCGCTCACCGTGAAGGATGAGAATCGGAACATGAATGGCGGCGGGATCGAGCACGTTGAACTGCTCTTCGTGTCGCCAGTCCACGCGTATGGGATCGAGCTTCGTGGCGGAGCGAACGTACTCGTCCTTTACGCCGGCCGGCGTTGAATCCGGAGTGAGAAAATCTTCGGCTGCGCCCTCCGCTGTCGTCCTGGCGCGAGGCGGTCGCGCTGGCTCCGGAGGAATCGCGGACGGCTTCACGATGTTGTGGTAGGGCGCATACATGATGAGCGCAGAGATCTTTTCTGGATGTCGTTGAGCCGCGAGCATTACGGTCGCCGAACCGCGCGAGTAACCGAGCAGCGCGGGACGTCGTGAGTTCGGCGCGTGCGCTGCGACCCAATCGGTAACAGCCTCAGCGTCGGCGGCAGCCCGCTCCGGCGTAAGCCAACCGGTCGTGTCGCGCGCCGTCGCGCCGTAACCACGCTGGTCGAGCGCATACACTGCGTAACCCTTCGCCACGAGCGCATCCATCGCCGATACTTTTTGACCGGCGACGTGGAGGTCGAAGTTCGGAAGCGCGCTCCACGTGCGGCCGTGCAGCAGAACGATTTCGCCTTTGGGAAGAGTCGCCGGGCGCTTCTCCCACAATACGAGGCGATGTCCGTCGTCCGCACGCACCTCTCGGCGCTGCGGTGCAGCGACCGCATTTTGCGCGACGACAACGTGTGGCGCCGCGACGAGCAAACCCGCGGCAGCGACGAGAAAACGCAGGGATGAATTCATGCCGCCAAGATACACAAAAGCGTGCCGCATGAAACGCCATTCCGCATGTCTCTGCAATCGCGTCATCAGTCCAACAGCGACGAATGGAGTGCGTGGGGATGGACGTTGCTCTCAGCTCACGACGCACTAAGCACTGATCGCGTCTCGGTGTGAAAGGGCAGCTCGATCGTGACGATCGTTCCGTCGGGCCTCCCTTGCCCGATGTGGAATCGCGCCGCATCGCCGTACAACTGTCGGAGTCGCGTGCGCGTGCTGCTGATTCCAATGCCGTGACCGTCCTTCGCCGCCGGTGCGCGTCCAATGCCCACACCATCATCCTGCACATCCAGCTGCAGCATGTCGCCCTTTCTCCGTCCGCGAATCCATACACTGCCTGGAGTCTGCCGCGATGCGATACCATGCCGGATCGCATTGTCAACAATCGGCAGCAGAATGAGATGCGGCATGTACGCAGGCAAGACTTCCGGCTCGACCTCCAACATCACGTTGAGCCGCTCCTCGAAGCGCGCGCGCTGAATCGCGAGATAGTGCGAGAGCATGTCAATTTCGCGCTGGAGCGTCACCTCGCGCGAATTGTCGACGTCGAGCGCGGCGCGCAGCAGATCACGCAGATGTCCCGTCATCGCTTCCGCTGCGGCCGGATCCGGCCTGATGAGCGTCGTGATCGCGTTGAGCGTGTTGAAGAGAAAGTGCGGCTGCAGCCGACCCTCGAGACTTTCCAGCCGCGCCTGCGCCAGGCTCGCCGCCAGCTTGGCTGCATTCACCTCGCGTTCTCGAACCTCGCGATGGTACGCCATCACGTGATAGAGCGCCGAGATGAACCAGAAGCGGACGAAGTTGACGGAGAGCGAGCCAGCGATCGACATCATGACCGCTTGCGTGAGATGCTCACTCGGCGCGAGACCGAGAATCGATCGCACGATTGCAGCAAGCGCGGCGTGCAATACGGAGATGAGAAGTCCGGACGCAATGAAGATCGCGATCGAGCTCGCGCGCAGCACGCCGCGTCGACGCATCAGACGCCCGACGTCGAAGCTCACGGGAGCGAGGGCGAGCCACAGTGCCCAGATGACCAGCTGCCGCTCGAACAGTGTTCCGAACGGCGTCGCCGATGTGCTGCTGATGCGACCCTGCGCAGCAAATACGGCGCTCAGTCCAACGACGAACGCGATGCCGATCCGCCAATCGATCTTTGCGTCTACGTAAGGCGCGGCATCTCGGGTCGCGTCATCGCGCATCGGTCACCTTGTGGCCGTACGCATTCGCACGCAAGAGGCCGAGCTTGCTAACCTCTCTATCAAACCCGCACGCGTCTCCGGCGCTTGCCGCCACGCGGTGGAGGCCGCCGTCCCGTGGTACGCTCCCAGGCGAAAGCAGCACCCCGTCGCGCGATCACCTGCGCCACGGCGAGAGCGGCGGCCGCCGTCATTGCCCACGCGATAGCGCGACCCCAATCCACGTCGGGTGCCGCCGGATCCTCCGGCGGATCTTCGCCCGCGGCGAACCGCCATGCGGCCAACACCGCCCGCTCGGCGATAGGCTCGGCCACTCTTCCGGCTGCTGCGGCAAACAACCCCCACTCGAGACGCTTTGTGAGCTTCACGATGATTCACTCCATTTGGGCACGGACCGATTCGGGGCAACGCGCATGCCGCCATCGATCCTGTCACACTGGCACACAGGGATGCCATCTGCGCATATTCCGCGTCCGCCCTCAACTGCACATTCATACATGTCCGACGCACCATCCGCACCACTCAAGCGCACGCCGCTTCACGACATCCACGTCGCACTCGGCGCCAAGATCGTACCCTTCGCCGGCTATGAAATGCCGGTGCAATACCCCAGCGGCATTACCGCCGAGCACAAGGCGGTACGTGAGGGATGCGGTGTGTTCGACGTATCGCACATGGGCGAGTTCTGGATCAACGGTGCGAAAGCCGTCGACTTCGTGAACCACGTGACTACCAACAACGTCGCAGCACTCGCTGTCGGTCAGGCGCATTACTCGACGATCCTCAACGACCGCGGCACCATCGAGGACGATTGTCTCGTCTATCGCTTCCCGAACAAGATCATGATGGTCGTGAACGCGAGCAATGCGCCGAAGGACTACGCACACATCGCGCGTCACGCCGCTGCATTTGGCGTGGACATCCACGATGCCACCGACGAGATGACGCTGCTCGCAGTGCAGGGGCCGAAAACCGCCGGCATCCTTCAGCCGCTCACCGAAACGGATCTCTCGGCGATCAAGTACTACCACTTCGCCGAAGGGAAAGTCGCTGGACAACCTGCGATCATCTCGCGCACAGGCTACACGGGCGAGGATGGTTTCGAGCTGTACATCGCCAACGGATCCGCCGTCCCGATCTGGAAGGCACTGATGGCTACCGGCCAGATCACACCGGCGGGACTTGGGGCGCGCGACTCCCTGCGTCTCGAAATGGGTATGGCGCTCTACGGAAACGACATCGACGACACGGTCACGCCGCTCGAAGCGAATCTCGCGTGGCTCGTGAAGCTGCCCAAGGGAGATTTCGTCGGAAAGGACGTGCTCGTGAAGCAGAAAGAGCAGGGCCTCGCGAAGAAGCTCGTCGGCTTCACGATGCAGGACCGGAATTTTCCTCGCCACGGATATCCTGTGTTCTGCAACGGCCAGCCCAGTGGCGTGGTGTGCAGCGGGACGATGAGCCCAACGCTCGGTATTCCCATCGGAACGGCGTATCTCCCGACAGAAGCGTCAAAGGAAGGCACCACCTTCGAGATCGAGATCCGCGGAAAACGTGTACCTGCCACGGTGACCAAGCCGCCGTTCTACAAGAACGCATCCCACCTGTAGTAGCTCGAGCCATCGAAGGATCAGCACCTTGAGAATCGCAGTCCTTACCATCTCCGACGCCGGAGCTCGCGGCGAGCGCGCCGATACCAGCGGCGACTCGGCTGCCGCGTGGGCCGAAGCACAGTCGGCGACGGTCGCTGCGCGTGCGCTCGTCGCTGACGACACTGTCGCGATCGTGCGGCAGCTCATCTCCTGGTGCGACGCCGATGTCGCGGACGTCGTGTTAACGACAGGCGGCACCGGACTGAGCGCGCGCGATGTCACTCCGGAGGCGACGAAGGCGGTGATCGAGCGCGAAGTACCTGGCATTGCCGAACGCATTCGAACGGTCACCGGCGCCAACTTTCCCCGGGCGGCACTGGGGCGGGGAATCGCTGGTGTACGCAATCGTACACTCATCATAAACCTTCCGGGCTCCACCTCCGGAGTGCGCGAGTCGCTCGACGCAGTACAGCCGATCATCGGGCACGCCGTCGATATTCTCCGCGGCGCGGTCACCGATCACGCTGGAGCCGGCGCATGAGCGTCCTCATCACGCTTCATGACGTCGAGCCCGCGGTCCGGCTCAATGCGCGCCTCGAAGCCGATGGCGTCGAGACCGCCGTCGTCAGTCCACTCGATGACATGCGCGCCGAGATCAAGCGGGCGAAGCCGCAGCTCATTGTGCTCAGTGCGGAGCTGACCGATCCGGCGAATCTCACGCTCGTGCGTGAGATGCTGTGGGAGGGCACACCCGTGGTTGGCCTCATGGGCGGCGACGACGCGCTGCAGCGCGAACGCCTCCGCACGCTCGGCTACGTCGAGCTGTTCTCGAAGCCGATCGTCGTGGACGACGTCGCGCTTGGGGTGCGCCGCCTGATGGAGCGTCATGCGCTCCAGGAGACGACTGGTCTCATAGGCGAGAGCGAGCCGCTGCGCGAAGTGATGGTCAAGGTCGAGCAGATGGCGCCCGTGAGTAGCACGGTGCTCGTCGAGGGAGAGAGTGGTACGGGCAAGGAGCTCGTCGCACGCGCGCTGGCCGCACTTGGCCCTCGGCGCAACAAACCGTTCATCGCCGTGAACGTGGGTGCGTTGCCCGAGACCCTGCTCGAGAGCGAGCTATTCGGTCATGAGAAGGGCGCGTTCACCGGCGCGGCCGAACGGCGGCTTGGGCGCTTTGAGCTGGCGGATGGTGGGACGCTCTTTCTCGACGAGATCGGCGAAATTCCTCAGTCCACGCAGGTGAAACTCCTGCGCGTGCTCGAGGAGCGTGAGTTCACCCGTGTGGGCGGCGTGCAGTCCATCAACGTGAACGTGCGCGTGATTGCCGCGACCAATCGTCCACTGCGGGAGCACGTGGAGGAAGGGAGCTTCCGGTCGGATCTGTACTATCGACTGAATGTCCTGAGCATCTATCTACCGCCACTCCGTGCTCGGCCCGAGGACATTCCGCTGCTGGTCCGGCGGTTCATCCGCGACTTGTCGGCGCAGCACGATCGCCCCTTTCCCGGCATTTCTGCTGAGGCGATGGAGATGCTGATGCAGTATCCGTGGCCGGGGAATGTGCGTGAGCTGCGGAATCTCGTGGAGAGTATGGTCGTGCTCTCACATGGGCGGGAGATCGGGCCGGAGGACCTTCCGCGGCAGATCCGCGACGGCGGCAGTGCCAGGTTTCTGCCGGTGCGGGTGGGTCCGATCAGTCGCGCGTCGGGTCAGGCGGAAGGTCGGGAGCTCGAGTTCATCCTCAGGAGTCTGCTCGAGCTGAAGCTGCAGATGGAGGAATTACGGCGGCGGATGGATGATGATCGGGGTTCCAGTTCGATCACGGGCGGCCGTAGTGGTTTTATAGGTGAGGTCGTTGCACCTGGTGGAACGGGTGTTGGAGTGGCGGCGATTGGTCCTCGTGACGAAACACCCCCTCCGAACGTCGTTACTGTGATTCCGGGCACAAAAATGACGGAAGTGGAGCGTGCGGTAATAGAAGCGGCTTTGAAGGAGACGCGGGGAAATCGCAGGCGTGCGGCGGACTTGCTTGGGATCGGAGAGCGGACGCTGTACAGGAAGATCAAGGAGTACCGGTTGCCCGAACATGAGTATTCTCTTGACTAGTCCGTCACAAGCTTAAATATTCTTAAGCGCACTATTGGCGACATGTAGCGTGCCGGCGATGGTACGCTAGAATAGCCAGCTCATCGGCGTTCTGAAGTTCCCCGCTAGTCCCACCGATCGCACTTCCCCCCAAAAAAGACATTGTTGACGGTGTCGGCGAAGCCCTCCAACGCCCCCGCCTCAGCGCCGGCGCGCGCCATTGGTGACGTGTCCTCCATCGCGGGGACCGTTTTACCGATCGCGCGAGCTGAAGAGCTGCTGGCTACGTTGCCCGGGGTCCTGAATGTACGGATCATTCCCGGCGAGTCCGGCGAGGTCTCCGAGGTGCATGTTCTGACGACGACGTCCGTGTCGCCGAAGCAGACCGTGCGCAACGTCGAGAGCGCGCTGCTGGCGCAGCTTGGCATGCGCGTGAGCCACAAGAAGATTTCGGTGGCGACGAGCGAGGGTCCAGCGGCCGAGGCGATTCGTGCGGCGCGGATGACGCCGCCGATCGGAACGCTCGTGACGATCCCGGAGGATTTGCAGGAGCCGATGTCGAGGAAGCGTCGTTTGTACTTCGAGGATGTCGAGGTCAAACGCTCGCGTGCGAGCGGCATGAGCTGTCGCGTAACGGTGCGTCAGGGCGACGCCGTGTTCGTTGGCGAGGCGACGGGGCTCGAGAGCGATCGGCTGCGGACGGAGACGGCGGCTAAGGCTGCGGTTGTCGCGGTGCAGCAGGCTGATACCGAGGGACGTTCGCTCGTCTTCGAGGGCGCAAAGCTGATTGACGCTTTCGAGCGTCAGTTCGTCTTCGTTGCGCTGACGACGCGATTTGGGCGTGAATCGGCGCTGCTGACGGGGAGTGCGGAGATCAAGGATGGGATAGAGACTGCCAGTGTGTTGGCGGTGTTGGATGCAACGAATCGGTGGGTGGAGTTGTGATGGTATTGGTGCGGGCCGACCCTTTTGCTAGAGCGGTAGTTAGCGGAGCGAAACTTTAAGAATACGAGCGGAGCCAACAATCTGGACTGACGTGGACAATCCACGGCTTTCTTGGAGAGGGGGTGACGCGTATGTCAAAGTTTCTAAGTGCGTTTTTCTCGTTCTGTTTCGCCGGTACGAACGCGTGGAATTGATGAACGAGTGAGCGGCAAAAGGGCGGTCGCAACCAACTTTATCTGTACCTGCTCACATGAAAGCAAAGTCATTCATACAATTGATTTGCGCTCTAGCGATTGGTGCGTGCGTCGTGGTCTGGCGCGTCGCACCTCCGGCTGCGGACTTCAATCTAGGAACAATAGTGACCTTATCACTTCTCGCCCTTACGGCAGAGTTGATGGGTTTCCTGCTTCCGGCTGGTGCATCAGGTTCGATTTCATTTATTCCCTACCTAACGACGCTGATGTTGGTGCCCAATTTCGCGGCGCTCGCGGCGATCGGCGCAGCCCATGTGATTTCGGAGACTACAAAAAAAAAGGAGCCGCTTAAGATCATCTTCAACTGTAGTGAAATCATCCTGAGCTATTCGCTCGGGATTATCGTATATCGCACGCTCGGAGGAGTAAGCCTTTTCGGACTTCAAGAGTTATCGGTTTACGCGATAACTCTACTCGTCGGCGTCCCGCTCGTTATTGCGTACGCGGTCGTTTTTATCATGAACACGCTGCAAGTGAGCCATGTAATCGCGCTTTCCACAAACGCGCGGACGATGCATGTCTGGCGCGAGAACAATGCGTCAACGGTTGGTCTCGACATTATGGCGCTGCCCGTGGTTTTTGCATTCGCTTGGGTGTACTCCCGGTTCGGTCCGCTGTTTGCGTCTTTGCTCTGGTTGCCAATTCTCGGAATTCGGCAGATGAATACGGCGAATCTCGAGCTGGCTCAGACGAATAAGGAGTTGCTCGAACTGATGGTCAAATCGATCGAGGCACGCGATCCCTACACCTCCGGTCATTCGAGGAGAGTCAAGGAATACGCGATCAAGATCGCCCGCCTGCTTGGCTTGCCGGCTACTGAGGTTGAGAAAATAGGAACTGCTGCGCTCTTGCATGACGTCGGGAAGATATACGACAAATACGCGCCCATCTTAGCGAAAGAAGAACGCTTAACTCCTGAGGAGTGGGCTGTCATCAAAGAACATCCAGAGGATGGCGCGCAGCTTATCGCAACAATGACGCGCCTTCGGGAATTGGTTCCCGCGGTGCGTCACCATCACGAGAATTGGGACGGGACGGGTTACCCAAGGGGCTTGAAACAAGAAGCCATTCCAATCGCATCGCGAATCATCATGTTCGCCGACACTTTCGACGCGATGACAACCGAGCGACCGTATCGCGGCTCTCTTGGCGAAGATGTCGTTCGCGCCGAAATCATTCGGTGTCGCGGAAGGCAGTTTGATCCACAGATCGCTGATCAGTTGTTAGCCAGCGACTTTTGGGGCTGGCTTTTTCCGCCGGCCGATCGTGCCACCTCTCGCGTCAGCAAACTACGGTTGATGACAGTCGGAGCGCCGCGCTGACGGCAAGTCTATACGTCATCCGTAGTTGCGCGTGCTGAAGCAACCGTCGAGCGCACCGGCCTATCCTAAGACCAGCCTGTCAGGAAGCGGATGTGATGCCTTCGCTGCGTCGCTGTTGGCGCGCTCACTGTTGAGCGCAGCATAGGCGGCTCGGGAATACGCCCGGTCAGAAGATCGTCTATCACTGCCCCGCACGACCTTTGGCAATGCAGGAATGAATTCGACCCACGCATCATCCGCAGCCGTAGTGTGTCTCAATGACCAGTCCGGGCGTCCTCGTTCGCGACGATGATTTGCGAGATAGTCCCGAAGAAGCCGTGAAGCTCCCGTCGCGTTGCCAGTGATGATCTCACAGCACCACAGCGCCTCAACGACGGCATCCTGGCCTCCCAAATCGCATCCTTTCTGATACAAATCGAAAAGCAGCGCGACGTCGGCGCCTGCGACCTTCGTCTCGGCGCGACGCTGTTGCAATCGAATCAGCAATGCCAGCGATACCGCTTTCAATCGCGGAGCGGACAGCAACGAGTTACCAGCGAGTGGGGCAACAAATCGCTCAGCCTCATCAAAGGCACCTCGCATCATCGCGAGTTCCGCCGCGTTGGCGCAATAGCAAAGGCTAGGTGAGTGCGGGCGCTGCGATACGACTCCATAGCCAGCGTTCTCGGTCTCGAGCCACTTGGTCGCTGACACGAAGTCACCATCGGTAATGGCAATTTCTGTTAGCAACGATGCAGCATACAGTGCGGACTGGAACGCTCCACTCGCCTTCATGAACGCATACTCAGCTTCGCAGAGCTCGCGGGACTTGGACGTTTCACGCATTCGATAATACGCGAAAGCCGCATAGGTGCGAGCACGGGTTGCGCATTCAAGCACGTCAGGTTCAGGAAACGCCGACAGCAGTGTTGCCGCGAGTAAGCGTGCGCGCGCAGGGTCACCAAACGTGACGTGATAAACCAGTTCGGCGCGCGTTAGATGTGACGATTGTTGAAGGTCGCTGATGCCGATCGTACGTAGAACGGAATACACGCTGTTCGCCAAAACTGCATCGTAATTCAGGTCGGCTATCACAATCAATCGAACGCCAGCCCTCGTGCGGATCGAGACCGGCGCCGAGAGGTCGTGTAGAAGGTCCATGAGGGACGCAAGAGTGCTGGCTACTGGCGCGCCGTTGAGAAGATCGGCTTCGATTACTTGAAATTGTATTGACTTGCGATCGCCTTCGCTCTCACCGCGCTCGATTGCGAGCTGAAGCCTGTCTCTGAGCGCCGAAGCGGATATTTGAAAGGCCCCTCCAACCTGCGCATAGTGGATGATGTCATCCAGTAACTCACCCTTCAGTGACGACGGCACCGCTGAGGTGAGAAGCTGAAGAAGAAATCCAGCTGCTGCCGACGGCTCCCCGAGAGCGGCGGCCTGACTGGCGCATCGACGCATAAGTCGAGTGGCAGCAACTGGATTCCCAGCGGCAAGCCAGCTCTGAGCGCACGACCATGCCAGTAAAGAATCGTATTGCTCTGCAACACACTCCTGCTCAAGCAGTTCCGCAATTCGTCGATGATGAAGCGCCGCGACCGACGTGGGGATCAAATCCAGCAACGCGTCGTGTATGAGCGCGTGTGGGCCGTAGAGCCTGCCCTGTCGAAACTCAATGAGCCCGTATTCCTCGAGCTCTCGAAAGGCTGAGAGAAGGCAGGCGTTATCGATGCCGACAACCGCGCGCGTGCGATCCAGGGTCGCAAACCGAGCGAGAAGCAAGCAGGCCTCGAGCACGCTACGGCTCGCCTCCGCAAGAGACGAATACGAGCTCGCTGCGTGAGACTGGATACGGAATGGAATACTGGTGGACGTGCTCCCTCGATGAAGCGCAAGCGCGTGCAGGAAGAACGGATTGCCAGCCGACTGTTCCACGCACCAGGTCACGTGCTCCTCGTCCGGGATGATGCCACCCTGCAGAAGCGTGACAAGATCACGGCTGTCTGCCGCCGACAGCGGACATAGTTCGTGGATCGCCGTTTTAGTCGTCGCGGCAAGCAGCGAGGAGTTGTTCGACGAAGGGCGAAGGCAAACGAGAACCTGCGCTCGGGCATCGCTATTGTTGACAAGCCCGCGGATAACGGAACGCGATGCCTCGTCGAGGTAGTGAGCGTCATCAATCAAAAGCAACAGCGATCGTTCCGCACTGACAGCCTCGATCAAATCGATAAGAGCATATTGAATCTCTGCTCTACGGATTTCAATCGAAGTACTCTCCACACAGCCTTCGGTCAGTGTTTGAGCCTCTGTGCGGAGTCGTGCGAGTGCTCGTGCATGTTCCGGAGAGGCTCCAAGGCTGCCACGAGCGGAACAGAGTTCAGCTAATATCTGAGAAAACAAGGAAAGTGGCTGTGTCTTCGACTGACTATCGCACACATATCGAATTACGCGACCTCCGGCTAACGAGACACGCGCCGCGTGCTCCTCGGACAATCGTGTTTTGCCTATTCCAGCTTGGCCGACTATCGCGCTCAAGCTCGCCCCTTCCGTGGTGGCCTTCGCCCACTCGTGATCGAGAAATGCGAGAGACGTGGCGCGCGCCTTTAGGGGGGTGACACGTTTGAGCGATGGAGATTTCTCGATGCGTGTACGAAGCACGCGCGCTGCTTTGACCGCGCAATCGTCATCCGTGTTCTCTTGGAGAAACTGATCCAGCACCGCGAGTGCATCGCGCCTGCGTCCAAGCATCGCCAGCGCCTCCGCCCTCGAACGAAGAAGGACGGCATTGCACGGATCGATGTGCGTGAGAGAGTCGCAGAGTGTCAGTGCGTCCGCCCACGAATGCGATGCGCGGGCCTGCTCGAGATCCTCGAGTAACAGGCTGCGGAGTTGGCCATTCAGGCAATCCGCGAAGTCGTCGACCCAGTGTGCAAATGACTTCGGCAAGCGCGGAGCGTATATCGGCAAAACGCGATATGCCGCTGGTGATTGCCGCGCGCGGCCCGGTGCGCCGAGATCGATAGTCTCCTGCAGCGGATCACAAACGTGAACGTCGGCGAGCGAAAGTCCGGACGAGCCTTCATCGACTCGGATTCCTAAGCGGCGGACGCGATACAGCAATTGCCGCAGATTGTGAGATGCTTGTTCCGGAGCCACGTTCGGTTCGAACAGCAGCTTCTGAAGGTCGTTCCGGCTGAGCTGCCCCTCTCGCCGACCGGCGAGGATGAGTAGTACCGCGAACAGATGCGGCGACGCCGGCGTGATCGCGACGCCATCAACGTCGATGCGACAGTCTCCGACGATCGAAAGACGGATGTACGTCATGCTTCTCATGTTTCGCGGTGCGCGGTACTGCGAGCGGCGTCGCGCGCGAGTAGCAGTCTCTACTATGGCGTCATTTGAGCGTCATCGGCAAGGAGCAGTCCGGCCACGACCTGTAGTGAGCGCTATCGTACGAACACAAGCCAATTGCTAGCGGGCCGAAGTGTCGAAATGCGAGGTCACTACGATTCAGCGCGAGTACGAAGTGCACGCCGACCCTCACGCCGCAGTCGACGTGTCCGCTCGGCGGTCTTGCCCCATTTTTGATACTTTCCACGCGGCATCTGCCGAGGTGGTGACCCGCAAAAGCCACTCAGGCGGGCCAAGCTCCCGACGATGATCACTGAGATATTCACTCAGCATTTGGGATGCGGCGGCATGATTGCCAGCCAAAGCTTCGATTCGCCACAGCACTTCGACGATCACGTCTTGTCCACCAAGACGTCGACCACGCTCATACAAATCCCTCAGTCGGAGCGAAAGCTCCTTGTGATCGTCCACGGAGCCTTGTAACGCAAATACACGCAGTCGCAACGAAAGACAAATCGCCTCGAAGCGAGCCGACTTCATTCGGGATTCATCGCGCAAGAGCGCGTTGAACTTTTCCGCCACTTCGAAGTGTCCATCCAACGTTGCTAGCAGCGCAGCGGACGAATTATGCCCGCTGTGGGGCGCGAGCTTATGCACTGTGGCGCCGCATAAGAGCTCCTCCGACGCGGCAAGCCAATGCACTGCGGCGGCCATGTCGCCAACTGAGATCGTGACCTCCATGAGAAGTGATGCAGCATGTAGCGCGGCGGAGCGGATGTCGTGAGTGGCCATGAATCGATATTCTGCTTCGAGGATCGCGCATAACGTGTCAGTGCGACGCAACCTGTAAAGCGCAAAAAGCGCATTGTAACGGGCTCTCAAAGAGAGCTCATCCAGCGAGGCAACGGGATAGCGAGCGAGCAGCTCGTCGGCGAGAGCGCATGCACGATCACGGCTGCCAAATGTCGTATGGTAGACTAAAAGTGCTATAAGCTTACTCGCCGACCGAGTCGCGTTGATGTCGTCGTGCGTCAGCGACTGTTCGTAAAGTGACTTGGCGAGAGTCACGTCGAATTCACCGTCGGCAATCATCATTAGGCGGACCAGTATTCGATCACGAAGACCGGGGCTCGAGAGAGTGTGATTGAGGAGTGACAGAAGCGGATCAACGGCATCCACCTGTTCTACTTCGTTCTGCATGTCCGTTTCAATGATACGGAACTCGAGCTCTTGGGTCGACGTCGATGGCTCGTTCAAAGCGCGCGCAACCGCCAAGCGCTCCCGCAATGAGTCTGCCGCAAGCTGAGGGGAACCGCCCGTACTAGCGTATCTGACGATGTCGTCCAACAGCGAGCGTCGCTCTGTCAGCGGGAGTGATGCGTGAACCATGCGACTGAGAAGCTCGGCGGCAGCCGCAGGCTCACCGATTGACGCAGCCTCGGAGGCGCAACGTCTAAGGAGACCAAGGGCGGTGAGAACGTCACCAGCGGCGATCCAGCAATCCGCCGCGGCGAGGGCCAATGACGTGGAGTATTCGCGCTCCATGCACTCTTCGGCGAGTGCTTGTGCACCACGCTTGTTCAACAACGCACGCACAGTTGTAGGGACGAACCCACGAAGCGCATCGTGAAGGAGCGAATGCGGGCCCAAGATTCTGTCATCTCCGAAACGGATGAGATCCTGCTCTTCGAGCTCGCGAAGGGCTGACACCAGCTCCAGCTCATCCAATCCGGAAACGAGCCCGACGCGACCTATCGTAGCGTGGAGGCCGAGTACGAGACAGGACTCGAGCACCAAACGCGCCGGCGAGCGCAGCGCGAAGTACGAGGAGGATGCAAGTGAGTGAAGGTCAAACGGAACCGAATCCAATGTCGGCGGCTTGAGGTCGTGCTTGGCCAGCGCGTGAATGTAGAACGGGTTCCCGCCGGATTGAGCGAGACACCATTCGAAGTCGTCGCGATTCGCATCCGGAGTCGTTGCAAGCGCGAGCAGCAAGGCTCGCGAGTCACTCGCGTTCAACGGAGAAAGAAGTTGAGAAGTGGCGCGCTGTCCGCGCTCGAGAAGCGACGCCGGACCGGAGGAGGGTCGACTGCAGGCGACGATCAAGAGCTCCGCGGCATTTGCGGACGTGCTCAGCACGCGCAGCATCGAGACGGAGGCGTCATCGAGAAGATGCGCGTCATCCACTGCAAGAAGAATCGGCTGCTCACAGCTCACTGCCTCCATGAGATCCACCAACGCGAACTGAACCTCGGCGCGGACCGCTTCGATTGAGAGCCCCTCCGGAATTGCAGTTTGAGATGAATCGAGCGAGGGTCGAAGCAAATCAAGCGTCTGCGTGTATTGCGGCGATGCACCTAAGCTTCCGCGCATGGCGCGCAGGTTCGGCAGAATCTGCGAGAACAGCGAGAGGGGATATGCGCGCGATTGGCTATCGCAGCGATGATGAATGACGTGAGCTCGCCGCAAGCCGATGGTGGCGGAAAACTCCTGTAGAAGACGCGTCTTTCCGATGCCTGGAGCGCCGATGATGACATGCAGTCGGGCGCCGCCGCCCGACTGCGCCCTGTTCCATTCGGACTCAAGTCCTTCGAGCGCCGTCGTCCGACCAAGAAGAAGCTCGGCGGCCCCGCTAGGCGATCGTCGGGCTATTCTCGCCCGGAGTGATCGTACTTCGCGCGTGTTCTGAGACCCACCATCTGCTTCGCGCATGTACGCATCAAGTGCGTCGAGCGCGGAATCGCGATCGCCAAGCATCGCGAGCGCTTCCGCTCTGGCAATCACTGCCTCTTCGTTCAAAGGGTCGAACAGAAGAAGAGTTGCGGCCAGGCGGGAGGTGTGAAGCCACGCGCGCGACGATCGCAACGCTCGTAGATCCGATAGCAACAAGCTCCGAACGCCGTCGTTGATCCGCTCTGTTGCCTGCTCGATCCACTCCGCGAAGGGCTTCGAAAGGCGGGGCGTATACGACGGCAGTGCCTGTAGCGATTCGCGCGTGACGACAGCGCGCTCCTCGATGCTCTTCCCTTCCAAGCAATGCATCGGCGGAAGCACTTCTACATTCGTGAGGCTCATGCCGGACGGGCCGTCGTCGATTTGTAGGCCCATGCGGCGAAGACGGTACAGCAGCTGTCGCAAATTGTGAGATGCCTGGCGCGCGTCGATGCCTTGCTCGAAGAGAAGGATCTGGAGCTCGGATCGGCATACCTTCCGCTCTCGCTCCAGCGCAAGGATGAGCAGCAGCGCGAAGAGGTGCGGCGCAGCCGGAGTCACCTGGGTGCCATCGACATCGATGATACAATCGCCGAGAATGGAAAGGTGGACTTTGCTCATGCTCTCTCGTCCTGGCGATCGAGGAAAGTGGGGGGCGCCGCCGAGCCTGCACCGAGTATTGGGGAGAGCGTCACTGGCGCGTCATCGGTATCGGCATGTCGATAGACGCCCCTCGTGGCTAGATCGCTGGCGCAGCTGAAGGGGGCCTGCCATGCAAGGGGCAACGCTCGGTGAGAACCGACGAATAAGGGTAAGGCGAAACGCAAGTGCGTAGGCGATGTCAGCTTACGTTGACCGAACGGTGGGAGTTGCTGTGGGCGCGGCCATAAGCCATGCCGGATCGCCGGCTGTGCGTGTCCTTAGGAGGAAGGCGCACACCTTGGGCTCGCGACGAAAGTGGCACAAGTATTCCCGCAGCAGACTGCTCGCGTACGACGCGCGTCCTTGCGCGACTAAACCCACCCAAAGAGAGTCCATGACATCATCGTGTCGCGTGTAACCGCGAGCGATAAAATGCCAATCCAGCAACCGCTGAACATCGGAATCAGCCACAGGAGCGCCTTCAAACTGCGCCAATCGAAGTTCGTACGCTAGCAGATCCATGCTGTATCGCGGCGCACGGTAAAGAGGATTCGCATCGCGCATTACCGCGATGGCACCACGAGCTGTCGCGAAGTCACCGGCTACGAGTGCTAGATCGGCACGCACACTCAGATACTCGCACGGCAAGATGCGCTCGACATCCTCCGCTACGTGAGCTGCCGCTCGTCGTTCCCACTCACGTGCATGGTCCAAATCGCCTTCGTCAAAATAGAAGTTGGCCAGCCGTCCCGAAATCGCCACGCAAGTGGAGAGGGCCCCCGCTGACGCAAACCGCGCATAGCAAGCCTCGAGGAGATCCGTCGCTGCTCTCGCGTCGCCGGTAAGCAAGATCGCCATGGAGGCTCTGAACCTTGCGCGAGCATCTGGCCAATGACCAAAGTCGCTAGCAGTGGATGAAATGAGTTCACGACTCAGTCGCAGCGCCTCACTCTTGTCTCCAAATACGCTGTGAAAGATGAGTTTGATGGAGTGATAAGTGTGTCGCGCTCTTTGATCCGACTCGTCTGGAACGAGCAACTTCTTCAGCACCATATCCGCCAGCACCGGATCAACTTTAGCATCAGCGCAGATCATGAGTTCGAGCGAGGCAGATAGTCTGCGATGAGTGTCCAGCTCACGCGAATTCATGAACGCGACGAGCTCACTGGCATATGCGGACTGATCGCCATCGTCGTGAAACACCGCGTCGAGACGGTCGAACGAAAGCGCCTCGCGACGAGGGTCGTTGAGCTGCGCGGCGCACACAAGCTTCTGCCTTTCGTCGATCGCCTGTACCGTTGCTTGCCCGTCGCGCATAGCCTGCGTCAGCTCAATCAGGCCATCATGGAGTGTGACGCGCTCAACCGTGTCCGTCGTTAAGGAGAGGTATTCGCGAAGGCTCGCGACCGCTTGCTTGGGTTGTCCCAACTGAAGGCTGGCGCGCCATGAATTCATCAGCGTCGCTCGTGCTCGATTGTGCTGGCCAGCACGCCTCCAATGAGATGCAATGCGCCAGTCACATCCGGCGCTCGCCGGTTCGGCCTCCATGGCGGCCGCGCAACGACCATGCAAGAGGCTCAAAACCGAACCGCCGGTCGACTGAAGAACACGATCGCGGAAGAGCGCACTGCGCAAATGAATGCGCTCATCACTGTAGGCGATCAAGCCGCCATGCTCCAGCTCATGCAGCGCACCGAGAAGTGCCAACGGCTCGATTGCTAGCACACACTCCAACAAGTGAGAAGTGCAATCGTCGTCGCCCAGGACCGCGCACGCCGCGAGTACGCGTACCACAATTGGCGAGAGGCCGGCGATGCGTTTGTCGACGACCTCGATGATGTCCACCGGCACGTCCGGCAACCCCGGCGACTCAGCCGCATGCGCGCCAAGCAGCGATAAAAAGGCGGGATTGCCAGCGGCCACCCTTACGCACCACTCGAAAGTCTCGGTATCGAGACGACGATCCATTTTTGCCAACAAGCCTGTCAGCAGTTCCTGCGATGCCTCTGCACAGAGTGGAGTGAGCGATAGCGTTGCTGACGATGGAAGCAACATGTCTTCGCGCGAGTCAAGCGTGTCACACGTGATGGCCAGATGAACTCTGAGTGTCGGTGCCAGAGCAGGAAGCTCGCGAAGAAGCCCAAGAGACACATCATCTATCGCTCGGCTGTCGTCCAACAGGATAAGGCAGGGCTTCTCACCACTGACAGATTCAATCAAGTCGACGATCGCGCGCTTGATGCCAGTGCTGATGAACGCGGTCTCGTCAGGTGTCGTCGGGTCAGTTTCCCGCGCGAACGTTGCACGCGTCAAGCGAGTAAGGAACGGGAGCAACTCGGGATTGCATCCAGCTGCACCCGGCATTCGCATGAGATGCGACGCCAGCTCGGCAAACAACGCGTATGGTCGGAACGGTTCCGATGCCGCGCGCCGCACGAACATGATGTTGCTTCCGCCTGACAGGCTTACGAGCCCGTGAAATTCCTCCATCAGCCGCGTCTTTCCGGAGCCGGGCTCGCCGCGAATCAGCGTGTATTCAAGGTTCCCGTCACGAGCGCGCTGCCACTGTCGGTGCAGAGCAGAGATCTCCGCGCCGCGACCAACGAACGCTGTCTCCATCGGCGGGCGGTCGCGCAATGGACCACTCGCAATTCTCTTGCGTAGCAAAGCGGCAGGCATCGCGATATCGATGTTGCGACGCGCGACTTCCACGCGGTATGCATCGAGAGTGGCGACTGCGAGTTCCTTCGATCCCGTATGCGCCAATGCCTCCGCAAGAGCGAGCGTCGCTGGCTCGCTCAGTGGATCCAGAGAGAGACACTCCCGCGCACGCGCTTCCACGCCACGCCAGTCGGCTCGGCGCCGGAGGACACTGATCGCCTCGACGAGTGCATGTCTAAACCGCGCCTGTTGCTGTGCGCGATATGATTCGAGCCATTCGTCAAGCTCGTCTGAAATCGACGGAGCGTATCCAGGCAGGACGCCGACAGGCCGATACCGCGAGCCGACAGAAGCCTGATCCTCGAGAATCGCTTCCTCGAAATCGATACTCACGCACGATGGATCCAGCGCAACAGCACCATTGACTCGTACGATCGGTGCGCCTCTTGCCGCCGCCTGATAGATCAACTGACGGGCGCTGTGCAGCGCAGCACTCGCGGTGGGTGCCTGTGGAAAGAAGAGGCTCGCAACCTCGTGGCGCTGATAGTACCGGCCAGCGTCGACGCCAAGCCGAAGCAACAGCGCGAAGAAGTGTTGCCCGGACGGCGTGTAATCCTTGCCGCCGATCGTGATCGCGGACTCGCCGAGGATGCGCAGGCGCATTGGTGAGCGGTCGATCGGCACGGTGCCCGCCCCAGACCGACTGGAGCGTGGCTTTACGCCGAGATCCTCAATGAGCCGAGCAGCGGACGGGGGGGCGTCGCTCATGGCACTCGCGTATCGAATGTTCGCGTACTGCGAGCGGCGTCGCGCGCGTCGGCAAAGCAATCTCTACAATGGCGTCATGAGAACGTCATGGCAACAGGCAATACGGCGTGCCACCGTGCTCAAACGCCGGCACGTCCGCGAGTCAAGCCGCTGGCCCTAAACGAGATACGTCTCTGATTGCCCGGGGAATCAAGCTTCCTCGGCATCTTGGCTTCAGTCGGGACGTACCAAACCCTAGAACAAATACGGCACCAACTGCTGATCCACCCCGAAGACGACCCGCTTCTCCGCACCCACCACGTAACCGAGGTGATACTTCCCGCGCGCCAAATACACCCCGCCTCTCGCTCCCGACCCCCACACCTTCGCAAACGGCGAATCCTCCCGCCCCAGCACAAACGCACCCGCGGACGACTGACATGGATTCAATAAGTCAGCAAAGCGTCCGCCCTTCCCACAGGTCTCGCTGAACCCATACATCCGCACTCCGAGCTGCGCGCTCGTCACCACATGTCCCGTCAAATGCCCCGCAGCCGACTGCGCCGCCGTGAGATCCGTCGTCCGATACGTCGCCACCAGCTCAAACGGCGTCGGCCACCCATCCTCGCTCGGCAACAACCCGGGAATGAACAACTGCCCGAGATAATTGAGCCCAACCTCGGCCAGATTCAAATGCGGTGAGTCTGGACCATACTTGATCGAGAACCGCCGCAGCTTCTCCTGATTCGCCGCCTTCGCCTTCACCAAGACCTCGGTCCCGAAGTCGTCGACTGGCTTGTACAACACGTTCAACGAGTCGCGACTCATTCGGCCCTGCAGTGCCGCCAGCAGCTGGCCATGCGCCACGATATTGAGCGCCACCAACGAATCGACGACGCCCGGTACGAGCGACGGCGAACGACGGTCCCACCGCGCCACTGTCGGCAAATCGGCACGACGATGCGTGTAGAGATCGGTCAACTCATCGAGCGTTAGCCCCATCGCATTCACGCTCGTGAAATACGACTGCAGGTTGTTGAGCCGTTGATCCACTGCCGGACTCACCGTCGCAAAGTTCACGATCTGCGCTCCCGCACGCAGGCGCGCGAAGATGCCTGCGAGCGTGGCCTGCGGTGCCTGCGTCTGCGCATACGATACGCTCGCACTCGCGTGTACGAGCCCAATCGCGAGCGCAGCGCGACGCACGCGTGAGACCACCCATGATGCGCGCGTCATGCGAGCCACTTCCGCAAGTCGTCGGCATGACGCGCGATGTACGCGCTCCAATCATGCGGATTCTCCGGCGCGATCTTCGGCGGCTCCTGCGTCTGCAATGAGCTCAGGAGTATCGACGCCAGCGATATCTCCTCGGATCCGTTCACGGTCGCCACCTTTTCCTGGTCAATCTTCTCATCCTGACCGGGCAGGTGCGCGTACGCCCACGGCAATTGCGAGCGGAAGAAGAACCCACCCACCGGATCGAGATTGCCGACAATCGACACAGTGTTCTTCGCGCACAACTTCGGCCGGCCATCATCACCGATTTCCGACGGAATCTGAAGCGAGGGAGACGACAGCGAGAACATCGACTTGGGCTGCGGCACCGCACCGCCGAGCTTCTCTGCGCTCGTACGAATGAGCTGCACTGGACTCGCCATGAAAATGAGATTCTGAAGCACCACGCCCGCTGACGCAGGGCCGAGGCCCTCCGCAGGATTGGCCGCGGCGAAGCTCAGCGCTTCGTACGCGTGAAAGCAGCCAAGGCTGTGCGCAATGATGGTGATGTGCTGATCGCGCGGCTGCACGTTGGCCGCGATGCCGTCGAGTACGATCTGTTGAAGCTGCTGCAACACGGCCGCACGAATCGCCAACCGCGCATCGGCGATGAGCACCGGCCAGATCACGTCGCCGGCAAAGTCGGCGGCAGCCTTGCCCAGTGTTGTGGCCTCGAGCTGCGAGCTCAGAAACGAGATGAGCTTGGTGATCTGCTCCTGCGCTTGCAGCTTCGTCTCGAACCATTGGTTGATCTGATCGTAGTACAGAAAGTAAAGGGCAAACTGTTTCGAATCGGCGCCGAGTATTGCTTCGAGTTGCGCGACGATTGGGTCGTAGTCGCCGACTTTCGAGCTACCGATTCCATGAATGAACAGCACGGCTTTGTCGGCCGGCCATTTCTGGGTCTGCGGAGGAAGTATTGCCATGGCTCGAGACTGGTTCGGGGTGAGTCAACGTAGCAATCCTTGCCGAAGATGGAAATCCGATGACCTTTCTCGATATGAACGAAATCTCAGATTCCGTGCGCCGCGTGTTCTCAGCCACGACGACAGCACTCTCAGCTAACATCGACGGCATCGCACGCTCGGCGACACTTGCCATTCTGGAGCGCGTGCAATCAGCGCGTGCGAGCGGTCGTCACGTGATCGATCTGGGAATTGGCGAGCCTTCGTTCGCGACCCCGCGATTCATCAGCGAAGCGGCGGAGCGCGCGATTGCCGAAGGACGTACGCGTTATACGGCCGTGGAGGGAATCGTTGCGTTGCGCGAGGCAATTGCTGCGGAGGCGCAGGAATTGTCGGCGGGTCGGCGACTGGTGGACAAGTCGGAGGTCGTCGTCACCAGCGGATCGAAGCAGGCGCTGTTCGAGTCGTGCTTCGTGCTCTTCGGTCCGGGCGACGACGTGTTGATCCCGAGCCCCGCGTGGCCGAGTTACGCCGAGATGGTGCGCCTCGCTCGTGCGACGCCTGTTGCTGTTGCGGGCGACCACACGCGAGGCTGGAAGGTGGATGTCCATTCGCTCCGTGCGTCCGCGACACCGCGCACGCGCGGACTCATACTCGGCTCACCGATGAATCCCTCCGGCGCTGTCTATGACATCGACGAGCTGCGAGCGATTGCGGCGCTCGCTGCCGAGCGTGGATGGTGGATCATCTCTGACGAGATCTATCGTCCGCTTTCATATGATGGCGACGCACCCTCCATTCTCGCTGCATGCGCACCCGACGCAGAGGTCGTCTCGGTGGGAGGCGTAGCAAAGGCGTATGCGATGACCGGTTGGCGCATCGGGTGGGTGATCGCGCCGCGCATGATTGCAAGTGCGATGATCGGTTTGCAATCGCACATCACATCGAATGCGACCACGATTTCGCAATACGCCGCGCTCGCCGCAATCTCGAGCAAAGCTGAAGCGGAGGTAGCGCAGCGCGAGATGCTTGCTGCACTCCGAGTGCGACGTGACCTCGCCGTCAGCGCGTTGGCGCGCGTGTATCCGGACTATGTGAAGCCTGCCGGCGCGTTCTACTGTTTCCTTCCGATCGGCGATCGTACGGCCGGCGCCAGTGCGGACTTCGTGCTCTCGCTGCTTCACGAGTGTGATGTCGCCGTCGTGCCGGGGTCCGCGTTCGGTACGGAAGGCTGGGTGCGCGCATCCTTTGCCGGCAGTGATGACGACGTGCGCTCCGGGTTCGGGAGTCTTGCCGACTTTCTGCAGACCCGCAACGGCTGAGGGCAGCTCGGGGCGAGTGCCAGAAAGGTGTTGACGCCCCGCGCGACGCCGGCGGCGCGCTTCCAGCACGGCAGGGCGCGGCTGGTGACGCCGATGCTGGGCGCCTGGCCAGGCCGCCATGTGTGTCGCGGCGCCGTTCTTCTGCCGATACTCGGAGCAGATACCCTCATTCGCGACCACAATACGCTTGTCGACGAAGTTACCGCCACGGCTTTCTGCCGCGATCACCCTGTCGGATTTCCCGGCGCATCGTGTTCATCCAACAGTCAGGATGAACTTTCTGGTGCGTGTGACAACGTACCCACTGTTCGCCATGCTGTACGGTGCGCACATGTGGGGACGGATGATTCCCGTCTGGGCGATGGTGCTCTTCGTGATCCACACGCTCGTGTATCCGCACGTGGCGCGGCACCTCGCCACGCGTGCGATCGATAGCAAGCGCGCGGAGCGACGCAACCTGCTCGTGGACTCGTTTCTCATCGGTTGCTATATCCCGCTGACTGGCTTCAGCCTGTGGCCCAACGCGGCAGGTGTGCTCGGGGTCAATGCGGGAAACGTCAGCTTTGGCGGATTGCTGTTCGCGCTGCGGGCGCTCATCTGCACGGCGGCCGGCGCAGTGCTCGTCGGATTGCTCACGGGTTTTCACGTCGATCTGTTCTCTGCGTCGCATACCACGGAAACGCTGAGCATCGCCGTCGTCGTTGCGTACACGACCGTCTTCAGTCTCCACTCCTACCTGCAAGGGCAGAAGGTCGCGCGCAGAAACGGACACATTCGCGAGCAGAATGCGTTGATCGAGGAGAACAACCGACTTCTCGAGGAGCGCTCAAAGCAACTGGAAGGTGCACTGAGCGAGGCTGAAGCGGCGAACGCCGCCAAGAGCACATTCCTCGCGAACATGAGCCATGAGCTGCGCACGCCGCTGAATTCCATCATCGGCTTCACGAATGTCGTGCTGCGAAACACGAACGGACGCATAGGCCCGCAGGATCTCATCTACCTCACACGAGTGAGCACCAGCGGCGCCCATTTGCTCAATCTCATCAATGGCGTGCTCGATCTCGCGAAGATCGAGGCGAGTGAGACGGATCTCGAGCGCGTTCTCGTTGACCTCGGCCCGCTCGTGCGCGAGACGCTCAGCCAGTTCGAGTTGCAGGCGGAAGCACGCAAGGTGCTGCTCGTTGCCGAGCTTCCACGACGCGCGGTAATCGTTGCCGATCGAGCGCGGCTGAAGCAGATCATCATCAACCTCGTCGGCAACGCGCTGAAGTTCACCGAAGGCGGCAAGGTCACACTGCGCGTCGTGGCCGATCCCGCCACCGGCGCACCAATCCGTCTCGAAGTAGCGGACACTGGAATCGGTATTCGCGAGGATCGACTGCAAGCCGTGTTCGAAGCGTTTCAGCAGGCCGATACGACGACGTCGCGCAACTATGGCGGAACAGGACTGGGACTGAGCATCACGCAATCCCTCGCGACGCTCATGGGATGGAAAATCGCCGTCTCGAGCACGGTTGGCGTCGGCTCGACGTTCAGCGTCATCTTCAATTCCGATGTTCCTGCCGCGCTCGATCCGCGGCAGCACGCAGCGTAAGGAAGCGGAACCTTTTCATTCACGGTGGCGTACGGATTCTCGTCCTTCCACTTGCCGGAGAATCCCGCATGCGTCTGCCCCACCGCCTTTCGCTGTCTGCTCTTGCCGCGCTCGCTCTGATCGCATCGCCCGTGCGCGCGCAGGACACTGGCGTGAATTTCAATGTGCGTCTGCCGGATTCCGTTGCGCACATCGTTCCGCGTGCGAATCCCGCTAGCGGTGCTTATGCCATCACCAGCAAAGACGGCTCAGGCGCGTTGGTGCTGCTGGACACCACCATCGTGATGCAGTTCACTGACCGCGGCCTCGATCGCATGAAGAACGCAGGTGCCGCCACGGATTCGATCAAGGGCACGAACGAGCGCATGATCGCCCGCATGGTACTCGGCGCGCTTCAACCTGTGTTCGATCATGGCATCGCGTATCATCTGCGCGATCTGTCGACGGCGCAATACGCGGACGGACGTCTTCAGCTCAAGCGCAGAAACGGCGAAGAAGTTTTCCGCGACGTCAAGCTGAACAACACGCCGTTGATGGCCAACTTCTCCGAGCAGGATGCGACGATTTTCGCGCGAAAAGTGAGTGAGGCGAGAGCGAAGCTGCGCACCTGACTTCGCGAGAGACTGCGCAGCGCGCCTACTTCCTGTCCAATCCGTCGATGATCGACTTCGATGTCACGCCCTCGGCTTCCGCCTGGAAGTTGAGCACGACGCGATGCATGAGCACCGGCACTGCCATCGCCTGAACGTCTTCCATATCCGGCATGGCGCGGCCATCCATCGCCGCGCGGGCCTTGGCGCCGAGTATCAGGTATTGCGATGCGCGCGGACCGGCGCCCCAGCTGACGTACTTTTTCACCAGCGGCGACGCTTCCGGCGAATCCGGCCGCGTGCTGCGCGCGAGCTTCACTGCATAACTCACGATACTCGGCGCCGCCGGCAGGCGTCGCACGAGATGGAGGAGCTCACTCAGCTGCGCACCGGTGAGCACGGGCTTCACTTCGATCTCGCGATCTGACGTCGTCTCCACCACGATGCGCTCTTCTTCCTCGCGCGACGGATAGCCGACGGTGAGCTGCACCATGAAGCGATCGAGCTGTGCTTCAGGCAGGGGATACGTGCCTTCCTGCTCGATGGGGTTTTGCGTTGCGAGCACAAAAAACGGTTCCGGCAGCTTGTGCGTCTTGCCGGCGGCCGTGACGTTGTGTTCCTGCATGGCCTGAAGCAGTGCGGCCTGCGTCTTCGGTGGCGCGCGGTTGATCTCGTCTGCGAGGACAATGTTCGCGAACACCGGCCCGTGCACGAACTTGAAAAAGCGACGGCCAGTGGCGTGATCCTCCTCGAGCAACTCGGTGCCAGTGATGTCGCTCGGCATGAGATCCGGCGTGAACTGCACACGCGAGAACTGAAGATCGAGCGCCTGGGCCACTGTCTGCACGAGTAACGTCTTTGCGAGGCCGGGCACACCGACGAGCAGTGCGTGACCGCCGGAGAGCATGGCGGCCACGAGGTTGTCCACGACGTCACGCTGGCCGATGATGCGGCGGGCGATCTGCTCGTTCAGCGCGGCGCGCGCGGCGGCGAGCTGATCCAGCAGCTCGAGGTCGCGACTGTCGTCGCGTGCGTGGCTGACTTTGAGAGAGCTCGTCACGATATCGGGTTAGGCACGAAGATGAGACAACGGCTGTACCGAGAAGGTTAGCGGGAGGGACGAGGCGCCAGAAGCCGCCGGGCGCAAAACGGGGGGCCCTCGTGGCACCCCCCGACACATGTCCTACGTACAGCTCCCGCGAAATGATGCAGATGTCGGACCCGACTGGCGAATGGCGGCACGAAAAGAGGTCGGGCGAAGGGGAGTTGCGACGGTGATCAGGATGCGCAGCGGAGCGTTTCGAGGACCGCTTTCCGCGACGTATCCGCCTCGAGGCGAACGTCTTTCGCATCCTTGTCATCGCGAAGACCGAGGAAGCTTGGCTGGCGCAGTACACCGCCGTCCGTCATCTCATTGTAGCGGATCTGGGCGACGAGCTTCGGCTTGACCCACTCGGCGGGATCGCGCTTGTTCGGCGCGTCGACGAACGGAGATGTCGCGCGACGCAGGGCGCCGAGCTTCTTGCCAAGCTCCGCAAGCGTGGCGCGCGTGTATCCGGTACCGACCTTGCCAGCGTAGCGGAGCTTACCCTCGTCGTCGTAGTAGCCGATGAGCAACGCGCCCAGGTGCGAGCGGTCGGCGCCTGTAGTGGGAAGCGTGTAGCCGCCGATAACGAACTCCTGCTCGTGCTCGAGCTTCACTTTCCGCCAGAGCGGGGAGCGCTGCCCCGACGTGTACGGCGCGTCCATCTGCTTGAGGATCAACCCTTCCCACCCGTCGCGCTGTGCAGCAGCGATGATCCGTTTTGCGCCGGCTGAGCCGCACTTGTACGAATCGCCTCGACGGACGAATCCACGCGCTGACTTTGGCACGACTGACTCGAGCACCTCGCGACGAGCGGTCCAGGGGAGCTTGCGAAGGTCGCGCGTCGATGCCGAGAGCACGTCGAAGACGACGAACGCCGTGCGCGTTGCCGGTGTGTCGCTGGCGGCGGAACTGCGGCCACTCGCATGACGGCTCTGCAGTGCCTGAAAACGAAGCGGCTTTCCGGTGCGGTCGACGGCGACGAGCTCACCATCCAGGATGAGCGAGCCGTTGGTTTTCGCGAGACTGGTCAGGCCGTCGGCGACTTCGGGAAACTGATGCGCTTTGTCGATGCCGTTGCGGCTCCAGAGATGTGTGCCGCGAGATGTCGCGTCCGCGATGACGCGAATGCCGTCCCACTTCGGCTCGATGGTCCACCCCGCGAGCAGCGGGAGATCTCCCGCCGGCGACGCGAGCATTGGAGCGGGCGTGCGCGCCATCGCGCGCTACGCGGATTTGCGACGACGAGTCGTCTTCTTCGCTGCGGACTTCTTCGCCGTTTTCTTCTTCGCGGTCTTGGCACCGCCGCGTTTCGAGCTCGCAGCAAGACTTGCCTCGAGACGACTCACGAGATCGAGCACCTTCGTGCTCTCCGGCTCTTCGACGTCGGCGACGGGAATTGCTTTCCCCTTTGCTTTCGCCTTGATGATCGCCTTGAGCTTGTTCTGATACTCGTCCTTGTACTTCGACGGATCGAAGTCGTCGGCGAGATTCTCAATGAGCTGCACGGCCATTTCGCGCTCTTGCGGCCGCACCTTTGCGCCCGCGGCGGTCGGGAACTTCAGTTCGCTGGGATCGACGAGCTCGTTC
Source organism: bacterium (assembly GCA_040003345.1). Lineage (GTDB taxonomy): Bacteria > Gemmatimonadota > Gemmatimonadetes > Gemmatimonadales > Gemmatimonadaceae > AG11. The sequence continues at coordinate 5,110 of JBDUCR010000035.1, read as the reverse complement.
TCGAAGCGCATGAGCTCGAGCACGAGCGCTTGGCCTACGGCCTTCACGGCGGCGAGATGCTGCTTCTGCCTCAGCGCGAAGGTACCGATGCCCACCTTGTTCGTCTCGGCGAGTGCGTCGCGCAGCAGCGCGTATGCCTTGTCTCCGCCCTCGCGCGGCACGAGGAAGTAGGGCGAATCGAAGTAGCGTGGATCGATCGATTCAGCGGGAACGAAATCGGTCAACTCGATGACGCGTGACATCTCGGGCGCGGCGGACGCGAAGTCTTCATCTTCGACGATCACGAATTTTCCGCGCGAGACTTCAAATCCCTTGACGATGTCTTTCCACGGAACGGTCTTGCCGTCTACCGTGGAAACACGCTCCAGCTTGATCGGCTTGTGATGCTTCTTGTCGAGCTGCCGAAACGAAAGCGTTTCGGCGCTGCGGACCGCGGGCCGAAGCTCCACGGGGATGTTGACGAGCCCGAATGCGAGGGCGCCCTTCCAGATGGAGGCCATAGTGGGCCCCGAACAGGCAGAAGGCGTGCCGCCGTGTCGCTAAGGAACGGTGAAGGGCGCCTTCGCTTCGGCGAGGTGCGAGAAGCTCACGAGCGATCCGACGGCAATGTACTGTCCGCTGTTCGCGGGCTTCCACTGGGTCGTGTACTCGAGCTTTCCGTTTCCCGGAATTGTCTCTGACGAGAGCGCCTGCGTGAACATCATCCCCATTCCCCATCGCCAGATCAGCGCGCGATTTGTCGCGTCCATGATGATAAAATCGTAGTGCTTCCCGCTGTTGAAGTTGACCGTCACTGGCGACGAAGATGGATTCGTCACGGTGAGTGTCAGCGTGACGACGCTGTCCACCTTCACACTAATTGTCGCGGGCAACGCGGCGGATGGTGTCACGATGATTGGTGGAAGTGGAGGTACGATCGCGGAGAGTTGAAAGCGCGCGCCGAGTACGGGTTGCGCTGACATGGAGAAGGTGTGCGTACCAGTCGCGTTGTTCTTGCTCGCAAGGAAGCGTGATGGCTCCGCCGTGGCATTGAATGCGACGGAGAAGTTCGCCTGTGTGCAGAGCGGCGGCGCGGGGAAGATGGCAGGCGTGAACGGCGCAGGCGCTGCGCTAGTGCAGGGAAGTTCACTCGTCGTGACGCCGAATGTCTGTGTACCACTCGTGCCGAAAAACATTCCGCCCTTGCCGTCGAAGAAGGCGAGAGCCGCCGATGTACCGGGATATGCGACCGTCACGGGCAAGACATACGCGTGAATCGCGTTTGTGTCGGCTTCCGACGAGAGCTCAACGACGCGGCGAGGGTCGTTGTCTTGCCAGGCGATGAGTGTGCGGAGGATGCTCACCTGTTTGATCGTCGAGCAGACCTGAACGGCGCACGGCGGTGTGGTGTTCACTTCTGTGTAGAGTGCTGTGGCGGAGAACGGCGTGGCAACACCGTCAACCGTGATGATGACGGGCGAGATGCGTCCGCCCATTCGCACGACTTCAGCGAGTGAAGCGTATGCGCCGCCGAGCTGCGCATCGCCGCCGCTGCGAGACACAGAGTCGGCGAGCTGTCTAAACATGATGACGGCACGCGCTGCGTCACTCTGTGTCGGCGAGGTATTCGAATCGCTGGTGCACGCGGCTACAAACGAGAGAAGCACAGCGGCAGCGGTCGCAGCGCGAAGTGTGTGTGCAGGAAATGGCATGCGCATGATTGCGTGCGCGACATTGCGCGAGGAGGACGACAAAACGCCACCCGGAGACCCGAGTGGCGTGGGATCCTACTTGCACAACCATGACGAATTCGTCGCGGTCACATGCGCGAGATGATCAGCGCAGCTCGAACGTGGAGCGTTCCTCGAGCGGGAAGTTTGAACTGCGCAGCGTTGCGACGGCGATGTACTTGCCATGCGGCAGCGTTGTCTCTGCACGCTCGTCGATACTCATGGTCTTGCCGCCGTCGATCAACTTGTTCTGCACCGACTGTGTGAACATCCGGCCCTGTCCCCAGCGATAGACTTCGCGTCCAGCAGAGTCGAGCACCGCGAAGTCGTACTGCTGTCCATTTGGGAATGACAGTTCGACGTGTTTCTTGCTTTCGTTGGTGAGGTTGAGCGCGAAGTGCAATGCGTGCGCCTCGATCTTCACGGCGAAATCGCCGTTGACCTTGGCGGTGCTGTCGGGTTTTGCGCGTTTGCTCGAATGTCGTGCGCTGCTCGTCTTCTGCGGTTCCGACGTGTCGTTGCGTGACAGGGAACCGCACGCGAGTGCGACGGCTCCGGCGCAGAGTAGAGTGATGAGCAAGCGGGAATTCATGGCAAACCGATTGGGGCGCGGCGTCGTGAGCTGAGCGGGCTTCCGCTCACACATCAGACAGGTTGCGAACTTATCAACATCTTGACGAATAGTCAACATGAACCGTCACAACGAAAGTTGTGGCTGTTACAGCACTTGCGAGCCCTGCGGCGTGCCTTCGGGAGGTGTTCGGTTTAGGGGTCTGAATCGCTTGCGAAAAATTTCACAAGCGCTAGATTCCGCCTCGCATGACAGGGACATCGGGGCACCCGCAGCCAGGTAAGGACGACAGGCGCGAAACGGCTGCCGGGGGAACGTCTCCGAGTGAATTTGCGGGTCTCGGGCTTCAATTCGTGATCGCGATTCTCGGGGGTCTCTATGCGGGACAGTGGCTGGACCGGAAGCTTGGTACGTCGCCATGGCTCCTCATCATTGGAGTGTTTCTCGGGGCGGGGCTCAGCTTCTACAGCATGTACACCAAGTTGATGAAAGCGCAGGCACTGGATGATGCGGCTCGCAAGGCGCGTCGCGAGGGCCAGCCGTGACGGTTGAAAAGAGCATCACCCGCAGCCTGGCGCTGTATGCGTTGGCCAGCGCGGTGGTGATTGGACTGGCAGGTGGAGTGTTCACGGCAGTGTATGGTACCGCGCCGGAACGGTCCGCCATATGGATAAGCGCCGTCGTGGCGCTGTTGGTACAGATTGCCGCGTTCTCGATTGCCCGGCTGATGACGGACAGTGGCCACGGTATCGCGGGGTGGGGGTTGGGGGCAGTGATCTGCGTCATAGCCCTGGTCGTGTTTGGACTCGTGAGTCGGGCGCTCGGGCTGCCGTCGAACGCGGCGCTGCTGAGCCTTGCGACATATTTCTTTCTGACTGAACTGATAGAACCGCCGCTGCTCAACGTATGAAGACCGGCTTACTCCTCCTCGCCCTCCTGATCGCCGGCCCGCCGCTTGGCGCACAGGAAAGCGCGACGATCCCCGCCTCGCGGGCTGAATCCGCCGCTGTCACGCCGAGTCAGGCGCTCGACAGTGCCGCCTCGCACGCCAACCAGGTGACGGCGGCCGAACTCCGTCAGGGCGCCGAGGCGGCCGGGGGTGGCGAGGAGCACGTTGCCGGATGCGAACATTTCGCGCCAGGCGACTTCATCACGCCGCACATCAGCGATTCGCACTGCATCGATCTTCCGGGCATTCCGAATTTCTGGGAAGCGCACGAGCACGTGTTGCCGCGCTGGGCGCCAATTCATGTCGGCGGCATCGAGATCGACATGTCGCCGACGAAACACGTCGTCTTCCTGCTGCTCTCGGCGGCAATCGTGGCGGTCGTGATGCTCATCGCGGCGGCGGCGCATACGCGTCACACCCGAGCTGAGGGATGGCCGAAGGGCTTTGCTGCCGCCATGGAAGCGATGGTCCTCTACATCCGGAACGAGGTCGCGATTCCGAATCTGGGCCCGCACGGGGAAGGCTACGCACCGTACATCCTGACGCTCTTCTTCTTCATCCTGACGCTGAACCTGTTCGGCCTCATTCCGTTTGGATCGACGGCTACGGGCAACATCTCGGTAACGGCCACGCTCGCCATCGTCACCTTCATCGTGGTGGAGACTGCGGGCATCCGCGCGAACGGGCTTGGATACCTGAACACGATCTTCTATTGGAACAAGGACCTGCCGATGGTCATGCGGATCCCGATGTTCGTGCTGATGACGCCGATCGAGCTCGCCGGAAAGTTCACGAAGCCGTTCGCACTGGCGATTCGATTGCTGGCGAACATGACGGCAGGGCACATCGTCGTGCTGGCGCTCATCGGCCTTATCTTCGCGTTCAAGAGCTATGCGCTCGGACTGGTGCCGGCGGCGGCCGCGGTGGGGATCATGATGCTCGAACTCTTCGTGGCATTTTTGCAGGCCTTCATCTTTTCGTTGCTGGCCAGCGTGTTCATTGGGCAGATGAGAGAGGGGCACCACTAGAAGAGCTATTCCGCGGAATGGCGGAATAGCAGAGAGTTGTCCGCATGGACGTCGCTCTTCCGTGCGTAGGGTACCTGGCCGGTTGGCTAGGAAAGTCCATTGAGACCCGGGTCTCGGTGATGGACAGCGGCGAGAGCTGCGAGCGCTGAGAGAGTTTCATCACGTTGCACGAATTCGGAGAGACACCAATGGTTGTTCACACGATTCTTCCCTTGCTCCAGGCCGCCGCTGACAACGGTCGTGGTCTCGTGGGCGTTGGCGCTGGTCTCGGCGCCGGCCTCGCCGTCATTGGCGCAGGCATCGGTATCGGCCGCATCGGCGGCCAGGCCGTCGAAGGCATGGCGCGTCAGCCGGAAGCCGCGGGTCGCATTCAGACCGCCGCGCTGATCTTCGCCGCACTCATCGAGGGCGCCGCGTTGTTCGGCGTCGTCATCGCGTTCCAGATGCAGGGCAAGCTGTAATCGTTTCGGTGCAGCATCGCCCCGGGGCAATGCTGCACCCTCCTTCATTTTCGCATACTTCCGCATTCCTTCAATGCGTACTCTTTTTCGCTCACTCGCCCTCGTTGCGCTGACAGCGACGCCGGCGTTCGCCGCCGACCCTGAGCCACGCGGACTTCTCGAGCCGAACCTCGGCTTGATGGTCTGGACGCTGTTCATCTTCGTCGTCCTGGCGTTCATCCTCGGCAAGTTCGCCTTCCCGAAGATTCTCGCATCCGTCGAAGCGCGCGAGAAGGCGCTCGAGGATGCGATCAACGCGGCCAAGCAGGACCGCGACGCCGCCGCGAAGCTCCTCGCCGAGCATCGCGCGGCACTCGATGCATCACGTGCCGAGGCGCAGAAGATCATCGCTG
>JBDUCR010000140.1:0-4608 GCA_040003345.1 bacterium | reverse complement strand
GCGTGAGCTCGCCGCGCTCGATGGAGAAGTCGTGCTCCAGCAGCGCGACCTTCTTCGGCATCTCAAAGTGCGCCAGATCTTTCAGCTGCTCTTCGATCTCCCGCTCCATCTTTGCCTGGATCTCCGGATTCCCGAGCAGTTCCGCGCGGCTGTTCGACGTGATGTTCTTGTGTGCCGCGTACTTCTCGAGCTGGTCCCAGTTCGGCACGATGAGAATGACGGGAAACTTGCGCTTGTCGCCGATCACGACCGCCTGACTGACATACTTGTTCGTCTTCACCATGTTTTCGATCGGCTGCGGTGCGATGTTCTTGCCGCCGGAAGTGACGATGATGTCCTTCTTGCGATCCGTGATCGCGAGAAAATCGTCACGCAGCTCGCCGATGTCGCCGGTGTGGAAGTATCCCTCCGCGTCGATTGCTTCCTTGGTGGCGTCGGGCTTGTTGTAGTAGCCCTTCATCACGTGCGGGCCGCGGGTGAGTATCTCACCATCCGACGCGATCATCACTTCGACCCCGGGCACCGGCCTGCCGACTGTGCCGATACGGAATCCCGCGGGCGTATTCACCGCAATCACCGGCGAGGTTTCGGTGAGTCCGTATCCCTCGAGAATCACGAGCCCCGCCGCGAAGAAAAACTTGTTGATCTCTGGTGCGAGCGGCGCGCCGCCCGACACGAAGTACCGCAGACGATTGCCCGTTCGCTCGCGCACCTTCGAGAACACAAGCTTCTGCGCGATGCTGTACTTGAGCGCAAGCAATCCCGTCGGCTCCGTGCCCGAGAGCTTCACGTCAGCCCACTGTTCGGCAACCTTGCGGCCCCAGAAGAAAATGTTTTTCCGCACAGCGTTGCTCGAGAGTGCTTTCTCCAGCACGCGCGCATACATCTTCTCGTACAACCTCGGCACCGATAGCACGAGCGTCGGACGCACGAGCAGCATGTCGACAGGCACCGTATCGATTGACTCCGCGTACGCGATCGAGCAGCCGACGTGGAACATGAGATAGTGACCCGCCATTCGCTCGAAGATGTGCGACAGCGGCAGGAAGCTGAGACCGACTTCGTTCTGCAAGAACGGAATGCACGCCGCCGACGCCATCACATTCGACCAGAGGTTGTCATGCGTGAGCATCACACCTTTCGGGTCGCCCGTCGTGCCTGATGTGTAAATCAGCGTCGCGACGTCATCGGGCTTCAGCGCGTCGGCAGTGGCGCGATAGGCGGCTCGTCGCGCGTCCGCGTCAACGGTTGCGCCCTTCGCTTCGACCTCAGCGAGCGTATGATCCGCGCCGGCGTGCCGGTCTGGCGCAAACGTGATCACGGAATGCAAAGCCGGAAGCGTCGATCGCACTTCAGCGATCTTCGCCGCTTGTTCAGCATTGCTGACGAATATTGCGACCGCGCCTGAGTCGCGAAGAATGTAGGCGGCCTGCTCGGGCGGCAGATTCGGATAGAGCGGCACATCGGTCACGGCAGACGTGACGCACGCGTAGTCGGCGATCGCCCACTCGGGACGATTCTCGCTGAAGATGGCGATGCGGTCACCCGGCTTCGTGCCAAGCTCGGCGAGTCCAAATGCGAGGCGACGCACGCGATCGGCCAGCGTGCGGCTCGAGATCGGCTGATACGCGCCGTTGACCTTGTATTGCAGCGCGTCCGGCTTGTCATGACGCTCGACCGCGTCGAAGAACAGCTTGGAAAGCGTGCCGGGTTTGGAGTTGCGCGGGCCACCAGACGAGTGCATCTCGGCCTCCGACATTGTGAGCGGCCGCGATTACGCGAGCCGCGTGATGCGCGAGTATATCTGCGGGTACGGGGACTACGCTACCGCCGACCCTGCCTCAGCTTCCCTTCTTGACAGGAATCCTGAAACGGACAGGGCTCCCCGACAGCACATCCCCTTTGAGATTCCGCGCGGTTGCTTCGACGATGACCGAATCGAATTGCGTCGCATCGATCGTGATGATCGAGCGACTGGCGACGCCGCCGGCGGTGGTGTCTGTGGACTGTGAGAGATGTCCGCGCACGCCTTCTGTGAAGAAGAGCACAGTGTCGGAGATCTGGGGAAACACGATTTTGTAGTGCACGATGATTCCGCTGACCGGCAGGCGCGTGCCCTTCCGGTCGCCCGTCACTGCAACCTGCAACGCGCTCGACGCCGTGGTCGTCTTGAGTGAATCGATTGTGCCCGTCGAGGCGATGAGATCCGGCTGCGGCACCACTTCGAGATTCGTCGAGGCGGTCTGCAGCCGGTCGGCGACCTTGCCGACGATCTGCACTGTGCGCGGCGAGTCGAGCGCGGTGACGATACCGTTCGCGTCGATCTTCACACCGAATGGCGCCGTGTTGACGATGAACGACGCTGGAACATTCGGGATCGGCTGGTCGCCCTCGCCGAATGCCTGCACGCGAAGAGGCGCCACGTGTCCAAGGCTGTCGCGCAGTGTGTCGCCAGCGAGGATCGCCAGCGCCGGCATGTCGATCGGCCCGATGTACGCGATACCACCATCGAACGTCGGTACGGTTCCGCAGGACAACGCGACGACTGACGCCGCAATCGCGGCGAGAAAGCGTGGGCCGAGTGATCTCATGCGAGCTTGGGATCCAGCAATGCGGCGATTCGTTCGTAGGCCTTCGACGCGGCATCATCTGGCGACCGAAGCACTACGGGCTGTCCGGCCGCAAATGCATCGATCGAGGCCATCGTACGGGGGATGAAGTCGTCGAACAGCAGTTCACGCGGGAGTTGCTCGCGCACATATGCTGACACCCGCTGCGACACTTCGTTCCCCGCTTCGACCATCGTCAGCAGAATGCCATCGAGCACCAGCTCGGGATTCAGCACCGTCGCGTCGCGAATGGCGCGCAGAATCTGCGTCGTGGTCTGCAGCGCGAGCGGCTCGGATTGCAGCGGCACGATGACGTGCTGACTGTGTGCGAGCACGCGTCGCGTCACGATGCCAAGTCCCGGCGGCGTGTCGACGACGACGATGTAGCCACGTGCCCGCGCACGCTGGAACAGCTCGCCAAGCTTGGGTGAGTTGCCGATCTGTGCCTGATAGGTGTCGTGCTCGGTTGCATCCGCCACGGAACCGGCGAGCAGTACGCGCATCCACGGCAACAGTGTGGGGAGCACGACGTCCTGCAGCTCGTGTGTGCCAGCGAGAACATCGGCGAGACCGGCGGGCTGCGCAGTGCCGGCGAGCCCCACACCGTGGCGGACAGCGCCCTGTGGATCGACGTCGACGAGGAGCGTCTTTCGGCCGCGACGCGCGAGGGCGCTGGCAAGATTGATCGCGGTGGTGGTCTTGCCGACGCCACCCTTCTGGCTGACGATTGCGAGTACGGTCCCCACTATGCCTCTGGCTGCTCGTGCGGCGGCTCGGCCGGCGGTGCGCGAAGCTCGTCGAGCGTCTGGCGCGCGTGGCGCACCCACCGTTCGGCTTCGGCACCTGACGGCGGCGCGTCGAGAAAGGCCTGAAGGTGCGACTGCGCCTCCGCAGATTCGGCGCGCTTCAGGTGAAGGAACGCCAGCCCATAGTGTGCGCCGGAGAGCGATGGATCGAGCTCGAGCGCACGACGGTATGCGCGCACCGCGTCCTCGAGGCGCCCCGTGCGCGAGAAGGCGATGGCCATGTTCTGGAGAATGCGCGGATCATTGGGATGATCGCGCAACGCCAGACGATAGGACGTGAGTGCCGCGTCGAAATCGCCCTGTCGTTCCAGGGCGAGCGCCTCGTTCAGATAGTCGAGGCGCTGCGGCTTCAGTCCACCGTCCGACTTGCCGCCGAGCAGGCGGCTCAACCAGGACATGCGATGCGCAACGGGAGGATTGGGGTGGGATGAGCGACGTCGCCCAGTGGGGCGTCGGACAGGCCCATGACGGGCAAACATAATTCCGCGGCGCAGGGGGTACAACGGCGATTGTGTCCGCGAACCTCGCGAATCGCGTACCGCGCACGGGAAGTGCTTACTCCTTCATGGCTGAAAAGGTAGTTTCCGGGAAATACCAGCGGTGGTCTGAACTCCCACGCTGTGAGGATTCAATTCCAAGTGTAGTCCCATCTCATCAGGAGTACGCATGACCCCACGCCGCGCTGTGGCTGAGCCGAGCAAAGGAGTCTTCGAGGTCGAATGGCCGATGTTCGGAGAGCTCTCTCGCGCGCTCGCCCTCAAGGTCGTGCGCTCCTACGATCCTGAGATCATTGTCGGGATCGCTACCGCCGGCGTCGTGCCTGGCGCAGTGATCTCCGCGATCCTCGACCGCGAGTTTCATTCGATCGTGGTGAGTCGCCGTTACCAAGCCGAGACGGAGCGCGAGGCACCGGAGATCTTCGGCGCTGCGCCTGCCGCGGTGAAAGGAAAGCGGGTGCTCATCGTGGATGAAACCTGCGACTCTGGCGCGACGATGCGTCTCGCCGTGAGCGCGATTCTCGACGCCGGTGCACGCGAAGTGCGAACGGCGGTGGCATTCAAGACCGGATCGTACGAACCGGACTACCACGCGCTCGCCACGGAAAGCACGATCGTGCTTCCGTGGGATCGCGAAGTGTTGTTCGAGGGCGAGCTCGTGCCGAATCCGCTCTACCGCGAGACGATCGGCGAGAG
>JBDUCR010000491.1:0-4610 GCA_040003345.1 bacterium | reverse complement strand
AGGCGAGCGGGCGCAACAGCGAGCCCCCCAGGCGAGCGGGCGCAACAGCCGGCGAAGCCGCCGATCAGCAAGTACTTTCCCCGCATGAACACCTCTGATCGCGATGCGCTTCGCGCGCTCAAGTTCCTCGACGGCCTCACCGATACCGCCGTCCACCAGCTGTCCAAGCTCGTCGAGGCAATAGACTACGACTGTGACGCCCTCCTCTTCGAAGAGGGGAATCCACGGAGGCTGATGGCACTCATCGCCACTGGGGCCGTCGCGATCGAGAAAGGCAAGAACACCAGGCCCGTTCGACTCGCGACGCTCGGCGCCGGCGAAGCCGTGGGCGAAGGACTGCTGCTCGACGACTCGATGCACGGCACCAGCGCGCGCGCGATCGTAAAGACCAGAGCGTACATCCTCACGCAGCAGCAGATCCAGGACATGACCAAGGAGGCGCCGACGCTCTACGCGGCGCTCGTCGCGCGTGCCGCGCGCGCCATCAAACAGCGACTCTCCGCCGTTGACGCCACGCTGGTCGGACGTGGGCGCGCCCTCGGCTTCGGCGGATCTCATACCCGTGTCGAGCACGATCTCCTCGGCGACCGCGACGTGCCGGACGACGCGCTGTACGGCGTGCAGACGCTGCGCGCGCTCGAGAACTTCGCCATCACCGGCATACCGCTGCGCGAGTTTCCGAAACTGATCGAAGCCCTTGCTGCGGTGAAGGAAGCCGCGGCGCTCGCAAACGCGGAACTGGGATTGCTGCCGCAGGATGTCGCCGATGCGATCGTGCGAGCGTCAGGAGAAATTCGCGCCGGACGGCATCACGAGCACTTCCTCGTCGACATGATCCAGGGCGGAGCCGGAACGTCGACGAACATGAACGCGAACGAAGTCATCGCGAACCGTGCGCTCGAGCTCTCCGGCCACGCGCGTGGCGAGTATCAGTTCGTGCACCCCAACAATCACGTCAATCTCAGCCAGTCCACGAACGACGTGTATCCGACGGCGCTGAAGCTCGCGTTGCATACGGCCATCGAAGACCTGCGCGATGCGATGCGCAAGCTCGTCGATGCGTTTCTCGTGAAGGGGCTGGAGTTCGCGCCGTTCCTCAAAATGGGCCGCACGCAGTTGCAGGACGCGGTTCCCATGACGCTCGGTCAGGAGTTCGCGGCCTTCGGACACACGATCGCCGAAGACGTCGACCGGCTTGGCGAAGCACAGGCGTTGATTCGCGAGATCAACATGGGCGCGACGGCCATCGGCACCGGCCTCAACGCGCCGCATGGATACGCGGAGACGGTGCGCGCGAATCTGTCGCGCATCACGGGGTTGTCGTTGATCACGGCGCCCGATCTCGTGGAAGCCACGGCCGACACTGGCGCGTTCGTACAGCTGAGTGGTGTGCTCAAGCGCTGCGCGGTGAAGCTCTCGAAGATCTGCAACGACCTGCGACTCCTGAGCTCTGGCCCGCGCGCGGGCTTCGGTGAGATCAATCTTCCGGCGATGCAGCCGGGATCGTCGATCATGCCGGGCAAGGTGAACCCGGTGATTCCCGAGGTGGTGAATCAGGTCTGCTTCGACATCATCGGTGGCGACATGACCGTCACGATGGCGGCGGAAGCGGGGCAGTTGCAGCTGAATGTGTTCGAACCGGTGATCGCGTTTCGGCTCCTGTCCGGCATCAGCGCGCTGACGAATGCGTGCATCGTGCTGCGCGAGCGGTGCATCCTCGGCATCACGGCGAATCCGGATCGCATGCGGCAGTTCGTCGAGCAGTCGATCGGCATCGTGACCGCGCTCGTGCCGGTGATCGGCTACGAAGCGAGCACGGAGATCGCGCGCGTGGCGCTCGCGAGTGGACGCGGCGTGTACGAGCTCGTGATGGAGCGCGGACTGTTGACGCGCGAGCAGCTCGATCACGCGCTCAATCCCGAAGCCATGACGGGACCGGCGGCCAAGTGATGACGCACCTGTCGTCACCTGCCTGACTATGCCTCCCCGACGACGAAAGCGTATTGACCCTGCGTTGTTCGAGCTTCCTGCCGACCGCATCCGAGCCGGGTTCTTCAGCGACGTCTACTTCAATCGATCACGCGAAGCACTGCGTGCATCCGGGCGCGCCGCGCACGTCACCTGGCAAATCTCCGCAAAACGTGACGGATGGCTCGGCGGCATCGATGAAGCGGTCGCGCTGCTCAAGATCGGCAGCGAAGACTTTGCCGCGCTCGAAGTCCACGCGCTGTATGAAGGCGATCACGTCGAGCCGTGGGAGACCGTACTGCTCGTCGAAGGAGACTACACCGCTTTCGGCCATCTCGAGACGTTGATCGTCGGTACACTCGCAAGACGCACGCGCGTGTGCACGAACGTGCGCCTGCTCGTGGATGCGGCGCGGCCGAAGCCCATCTACTACTTCGGCGCGAGAAGCGATCACGCGTTGTTGCAGCCCGGCGACGGATTCAGCGCGCATGTCGGCGGCGTGGCGAGTGTGTCGACCGATGCGCAGGGATTGATCAGCGGGAAGAAGGGCGTGGGCACCATTCCGCATGCACTCATCGCGGCGTATGGGGGCGACACCGTTGCCGCGGCACTCGCAATGGCGGCAGTTCTTCCCGCTGAGATTCCGCTCGTTGCGCTCGTCGATTACGAGAACGACAGCGTGGCCACGAGCGTCGCCGTGGCGCGCGCACTCGAAGCGCGTCTGTGGGGAGTGCGGCTCGACACGTCCGAATTCATGGTGGACAAGTCCGTGACGCCGCAGATGGGCACGTTTGCGCCGACTGGGGTCAATCCCGCTCTCGTATGGAACGTGCGGAATGCACTGGACGCCGAGGGGTTCGGGCATGTGAAAATCGTCGCGTCGGGCGGATTCAATGTGCCGCGCATCCGTCAATTCGAGGACGACGGCGTGCCAGTGGACGCGTATGGCATCGGCGCCAGCATCCTCGACGGACGGTGGGATTTCACCGCTGACGTCGTGCGGCTCGACGATGCGCCACAGGCCAAGACGGGCCGAGAGTTCCGTCCGAATAGTCGGATGGAGAAGGTGAAATGAACCGGGAGTGATATGGCAGCTGGACCGAAGCTCGATGGCGCTGGCATCCAGAAGATGAAGACGATCGAAGAGGCGACGATCGCGCTGCAGCGCTTGCACGGCATGGTGGAGCAGTATGCGTTGTCGCTCAAGCAGAACAAGCCGACGTCGATGTATTCGCAGCAGGTGAAGCGTGTGTTGTCACCGCTCGTGGGGCTGCTCAAGGGACAGTTCGGTATGATCGCCGATCAGGCGGCGGCGTTGAATCTCGTGGCGACGCGTGGCGGCAGCGAGACCGTCAAGATCCGCATGTTGCGCGAGGGTGTTGGCTCGCTTCGCCAACAGCTCGAGATCGCGGTCGTGAAGGTCAAGGAAATCCACGAGGTGAAGGAAGAGCTCGTTGAAGGCGCCCGGAAGCCGGGCGAGTGATCACGAGCATCAGTCCTGCCGAACGTCTCGATGTCACCGATGTCGTAAGGCTGTGTGGGGGAATCTCCTACACTATGTGTTCAGGTGTGTATTCGCGTTGCATTCACCTCAGGTGCCCGGTACTTTTCCCGGATTGCTGGACTCGCAAGAGCGCGACAACGAGCTGAGATCAGCTGAGATCAAGCTGCGGATCGCGCAACCACGACACTGTCGGAACAAGGACATCGCATGCCCGTGCCCACCCGACTGCGCCGGCTGCTCGCCGTTGCGCTGCCGGCCCTCCTCGCGGTCGCCATCACTGCGTGCAACAACTCGCAGTATCCAAACTCCGTCTTCACGCGCTACACGGAGAACAACCGCGACGTCGGCTATCTCTTCGACGTCCTCATCTATCTGGGGACGTTCGTCTTCATCTTCGTCGAGGGCATTCTGCTCTGGACGATCTTCCGCTACCGTCGGCGCAGTGAGAACGACCGTCCCAAGCACGTACACGGCAACACCACGCTCGAAATACTCTGGACAGCGATTCCTGCGCTGATTCTCGCGTTCATCGCCGTCCCCACCGTTCGCACGATTTTCAAGACGCAGGCGAAGGCATCGGCGGATGCGCTGTTCGTTCAGGTGATCGGACACCAGTGGTGGTGGGAGTTTCGCTACCCGCAGTTCACCACAACGCGCACTGACGGCAAGGTCGACACGCTGATCACCGCGAATGAGTTGTATCTGCCGATCGGGCGGAAGGTGAACTTCTCGCTCACGTCGCAGGACGTCATCCACTCGTTCTCCATTCCGCAGCTCGGTGGCAAGCGGGATCTCATGGCGAACCGCACGAACTATCTCTGGTTCACGCCTGATTCCGTGAGCGAGAACGCGTGGAACGGCTTCTGTGCGGAGTATTGCGGATCGTCGCACGCGAACATGCACTTCAAGGTGTTCACGGTTTCGCCGGCGAATTTCGAGGGTTGGGCGGCACATCAGCAGACGATGGCCGCGTTTGGTGCGGTCGCCTCGTCAGCTCCTGCAGCTCCTGCTCCCGCTGCTGCTCCTCCTGCTGACACGAGCACTGGGACGAAGGTGCGCCAGTCCGCCGCGGACTCGAAGACACCGGGCAAGACAGGCGCTCTGACCATGCAACCGACGAACACGTCGGCGGGCGCGG
>JBDUCR010000206.1:0-15642 GCA_040003345.1 bacterium | reverse complement strand
CTGCTACCTGCTACCTGCTACCTGCTACCTGCTACCTGCTACCTGCTACCTGCTACCTGCTATCTGCTATCTGCTATCTGCTACCTGCTATCCGCTATCCGCTATCCGCTATCCGCTATCCGCTATCCGCTATCCGCTATCCGCTTTCCGGGCCGTTGCGGAGAGCGCCACGCCAGGCGCGGGCGGAAGAGCGAGCGCCGCAGGCGCAATGCGGGCGGAATAGCGGAAGAGCGAGGCGGCGAAGCCGCCGACGCGGGCGGAACAGCGAGGTGGCGAAGCCGCCGATGAAGCCGCCGAGCCCAGCCCTCAACTCCCCAGCGACGCCGCCGTCCTCGGCGACTCGAAAATCACCTCGAGCGGATCCCGCATCCGGCGCGACCAGCTCGGATACCGGTCCTGCCACACCCCCGGAATGTTTACCGGCGTCGCTTCGTGAGCCAGATCATCCAGCGACAACCCGACCAGCGCCGACGGAGTGCGACGAATGAACGTATGCACCGCCGCGATCAGCACGTCCGAAGTCAGATGCTCGTGCGCATCATTCGGCAGCAACCCGGCATCGATGAGCGACGAGATCAACGCACCCAGATCACTCTGACGCGACGCACGCATCGCCGCCGACACACTCGGATCCGAGAGATCGCCAACTTCGCTCCGCAACATGATGTCGCGCGCCTCCGCCCACCCGACCAGCGGTGGCAAATCGTGCGTGTTCACCGTGGCGAGCGCCATGCGCGGATAGTCGGTCGCCGACCGGAAGCGGCCGGTGTGAAAGTCCCGCTCGAACACCTGCACCTTCGAGCCAAGAACTCCCCATTTCGCGAGCACGGCAGGCACATGCGGCGGCACGGTGCCGAGATCCTCACCGACCACGAGCGCGTTGTGACGCACACTCTCCAACGCAAGAATGCCGAACAACTCCTCACTGAAGGAGCGAACGTACGCGCCCTGACGCGCCGATTCGCCAAGCGGCACCCAGAACATTCGAAAGAGCCCGAGCGCGTGGTCGATGCGCAACGCACCCGTGTGCCGGAAGCCCGCGCGCAGCAGTCGCGTCCAGTAGTCGTAGCCGCTCGCGCGCAGGACGTGCGGATTGATCGCCGGCAGTCCCCAGTTTTGCCCTTCGTCCGAGTACATGTCAGGCGGCGCGCCGACGGTCGCACCCTGAAGAAACAACTCGGGATTGGCCCACACATCACTGCCCGACGCGGCGGATCCCACAGCGAGATCCTGATACATACCGAGCGCGAGTCCCGCCTGCACCGCATCCGCCGCGGCATCGCCGAGCTGGCGATCCAGCTCGAATTGCAGCCAGCGATGATAGTCCACGCTCTCCGCGAGTTTCTCACGCATCAGCGCAACAGCTGGACTGTCAGAGCGACGCAGCGCATCGGGCCAGATGCGCGCATCCGGCCCCTCGCGCTCCGCGATGGCCATGTACGTTGCGAATCCAGTGAGCTGTGGATCCTCACGCTTCACGTAGTCGGCATACGACTGCGCGCGCGGCGTCACGCGACTCACTTCACGCTCGACGAACATTCGGTACAGCGACTCGAGTGCCGGCGCGCGCAATGCCGTCACCCTGCCGTAATCGAGCATCGACGCCGCGCGCAACGTCTCCAGCTCCAGCTGAAACTCCGGCGACGCAACGAGATCGTGCACCCACACGTCGTAGCGAAACTCGGGGATGTCCTGCACGCGGAGATACAACGGATTCCGGAACAGCCGCGTGATCGGGCTGTACGGACTCACGTCGTAGCCTTCGTTGCGCAGCGCATGCAGCGGATTCATCCCAACGAACGAGCCACCATGCTGTCCGAGCCACTCGGCGATCGTCTTCATGTCGCCGATGTCGCCCGCGCCCCAGTTCGTGCCGCTGCGAACGGTGTAGAGATTCGTCGTCAGCCCAAAGCCGCGACGTCCATGCAACCGTGCTTCAGGCGGCGTACACTGCGACGGCACCACGATGAGCCGCTGCGTCGCAGTACGAAATTTGTCGGCGCCTTCGAAGGTGACCGTGAGGTCGTGGTAGCCCAATGGCGGAACGACAGGCAGCGAAAGTGTATGCGTCCGCGCCGAACCTCCACTCATCAGCCCCGACCATTCCGTCTCGATTCCCTCTTCGGTACGGAGCGTGAGCGTCCACTGGACCGCATCGGTTTCCATCGCGGGCACGCGTACGCGCACGCGAGAGAGCTTGCGACTGTGCTGTCGCACCACACGCACCGGATCGATCCAGCGCCGCTTCGCTGAGCGCTTCTCGGCGGCCAGCGCCGCGGCGGCGCACTCCTCCGTGCCTGCGTCGATCCCCATCGCGGCGAGCAGACGCACGCGCGTGTGATCGGAGCAATAGCGCGTTTCACCGCCCGATTGATCGAGATAGGAATCCACAATTCCCATCCGGTCCGCCAGCCGGCGCAGCAATGGTCGATCGATATGCTCGGAGTGGGCGTGCTCGTTCACGTGCTATTTCGTCATCGGTTCCTGCTTCGCGGGCACGAGCAGGGTGGCGGAAAGGGGCGGCAGCGCGATCTCGATGGAATATCGCCGTCCGTGATACGGAATGTCGTCGGTATGCACTGCGGATGCACCACCATAGCCGCTTCCGCCCCACTCCGGCGCATCACTATTGAGCACGAATGCATAGTCGCCTGGGTCGGGGACGCCGATGCGATACGCAGCATGCGGCTGCGGAGTGAGATTCAACACCACGACCGCATGTCCATCGTTGCTCCGGCGGAGATACGAGAGCACCGAGTTCAGTTTGTCGGAGACGTCGATCCACTCGAAGCCACGCGTCTCACAGTCGAGCTGCCAGAGCTCGGGCAGCTGTTGGTACACGGCCCCGAGCCGCGCCATGTATGCCTTGAACGCGGCGCGCTCCGGCTCCTGCCCGAGATGCCAGTCTACCGATTGGTCGTGATTCCACTCGCTCGGCACCGCGAGCTCGCTGCCCATGAACAACAGCGATTTGCCGGGCCGAGTCACCATGTAGGCGAGCAGAACGCGAAGATTCGCCAGCTTCTGCCAGTGGTCACCTGGCATCTTCTCGTACAGCGATCCTTTCAGATGCACCATCTCGTCGTGCGAGAGCGGCATGATGAAATTCTCGCTGTGCTCGTAGATCATCGCGAACGTCAGCAGGTCCTGATGGAACCGCCGGTACACGGAATCCTTCGAGAAGTACTCGAGCGTGTCGTGCATCCATCCCATGTTCCACTTGAAGGTGAACCCAAGCCCACCTTCACGAATGGGACGCGTCACTCCGGGCCACGCCGTGGAATCTTCCGCGATCGTCACGCACCCGGGCGCCTCCTCATGCACCACCGCATTCATCTCGCGGAGGAAATCGATCGCCTCGAGATTCTCGCGACCACCGTACTTGTTGGGCACCCACTCGCCCGGCTCTCGGCTGTAGTCGAGGTAGAGCATCGAAGCCACGGCATCCACACGCAGGCCGTCGATGTGAAATTCATTCAACCAGTACAGCGCATTGGCGACGAGAAAATTCCGTACTTCCTTCCGTCCGTAGTTGAAGATGAGCGTTCCCCAATCGGGATGCTCACCCAGCCGCGGATCTTCGTGCTCGTACAGCGCCGAGCCGTCGAAGCGACGCAGCGCGTAGTCATCCTTGGGAAAGTGCGCGGGCACCCAGTCGAGCAGAACGCCGATGTCGGCGTCGTGCAGCGTGTCGATGAGAAAGCGCAGATCGTCCGGTGTTCCATACCGCGACGACGGCGCGAAGTAGCCGGTGATCTGATATCCCCACGATCCATAGAAGGGATGCTCCATCACCGGCAACAGCTCCACATGCGTGAAACCCATCTTCTTCACATGCTCGGCGAGACGCGGGGCGATCTCACGATACGTCAACGAACGCCCCCCGTCCTCGACGACGCGCGCCCATGAGCCGAGATGTACTTCGTAGATGTGCACGGGCTCGCGAACGGCGTTGTGGTACGCACGGGTCGTCATCCAATCGCCATCGCGCCAGCGATACCGCCCCTCTGCAACCACGATCGACGCCGTCTCCGGCGATTGCTGCATCTTGAATCCCATTGGATCGGACTTGAGACGCAGCTGCCCTTCGCGCGTGCGCAATTCGAACTTGTAGATGGCGTTCGCACCAACGCCTGGAACGAAAATCTCCCAGAGTCCGCTCACGCCCATGCGGCGCATCGGAAACTGACGTCCGTCCCAATTGCACCAGTCGCCAACGACGCTCACGCGATCCGCATTCGGCGCCCACACCACGAACGCCGTGCCTTCGTCGCCCTCGACCGTGCGCAGATGCGCACCGAGCATCGTCCACAACCGGCGGTGCGTGCCTTCGTTGAAGAGATAGAGATCCATGTCGCCCAGCGTCGGCGCGTGGCGATACGGATCGCCGCGATCCCACGTGTGTCCGTCGTGCGCGATGAAGCGCAGCGAGTAGCGAAACGGAAGCTCGGTGTTGACGAGAAAGATCGAGAAGAAGCCGTCGCCCTCCTCGCGCATGGCAGCCGCGACACCCTCACGCACGAGGTACGCGTCAGCCGCATCAGGCTGGTAGACGCGCACGATGGCGCCGCGTCTGCCGTTCTCTTCGTGCTCGTGCGGCCCCAGCACATTGTGCGGCGCCGAATGACGTCCCTCGACGAGCGCCCACCGCTCGGCAGCGTCGATAGTGGTCATAGCGCGGTCTTCTCGACCGGAGACAATGGCTCGCGACGCGGCACGTCGTGCGCAGACGTGCGTCGATCACTGCCAAGGCGCAGCAGCATCACAGTGTGCGCCTCGATCATCACCGCGCCATCATTGATGACGGCCGGCTCATCACGCGCCGTATCGACCATGCTCACCCACATCTTCTCCCCGTCCGGCACGGGAAGCACGAAAGAGGCCGGCGTGTCGCCCGCATTCATCAGCAGAAGCAACGTGTCGCCCGAGACAGCGTGGCCGCGCTCGTCCACCTCGTCCGTCGCCGCGCCGTCGATCAACATGCCGAGCAGTTGTGCGCTCGGGTTGCGCCAATCTATGTCATTCAGCTCGTCCCCGTCGGCGCGGAGCCACGTGACGTCCTTTCGGTCCGAACCGGCAACGGGCGTTCCACGGAAGAAATGGCGGCGCCGGAGCACGGGGTGCGCCTGCCGCAGCGCGAGCACGCGCCGCATGAACGCCAGAAGCTTCTTCTGCTCCTCGCTGAGATCCCAGTTCACCCACGTGATCTCGTTGTCCTGCGCGTAGGCGTTGTTGTTTCCGTTCTGCGTGCGGGCCTGTTCGTCGCCGTGCGCAAGCATCGGCACACCTTGCGAGAACGCAAGCGTGGCGAGAAACGATCGCATCAGACGATACCGCGTCGCGGCGACGTTCGGATCGTCGGTTTCGCCTTCAACGCCCCAGTTGCGACTCAGGTTGTCGTTCGTGCCGTCCCGATTGTTCTCGCCGTTCGCTTCGTTGTGTTTCTGCTCGTAGGTCACCAGGTCGCGCAGCGTATAACCGTCGTGCGCCGTGATGAAGTTGATGCTCGCGTACACGCCGCGATCACTGCCCGAAAAGATGTCGCTCGAGCCAGCGAGACGACTCGCCATCTCCGACACCTGACCCGGTTCGCCGCGCCAGAACTTTCGCACCGCGTCGCGATACTTGCCGTTCCACTCGGTCCAGCGCACGGGAAAGTTGCCGACCTGATACCCACCGGGCCCAACATCCCACGGCTCGGCGATGAGCTTGATGCGCGAGAGCGTTGGATCCTGATGCATGATGTCGAAGAACGCGGACAGCTTGTCCACATCGTACAGCTCGCGCGCCAGCACCGGCGCCAGGTCGAAGCGGAAGCCATCCACGTGCATCTCGTCGACCCAGTAGCGCAGCGAGTCCATCACGAGCTGGATCGTGCGCGGGTGCTGCATGTTGAGCGAGTTGCCGGTGCCGGTGAAGTCCGTGTAGAAGCGCGGATTCTCCGGATCCAGCCTGTAGTACGCCGCGTTGTCGATTCCCTTCATCGACAGCGTTGGCCCGAGATGATTTCCCTCGCCCGTGTGATTGTAGACCACATCGAGAATCACCTCGAGACCGGCGGCGTGCAGCGTCTTCACCATGGTCTTGAACTCGTAGACCTGATTGCCGAGCCCACGAGTAGCGTACCGCACGTCGGGCGCAAAGAAGCCGATCGTGTTGTAGCCCCAGTAGTTCGTGAGCCCACGCTCGGCGAGATGGCGATCCACGACGAACTGATGCACGGGCAACAGCTCGAGCGCAGTGACGCCGAGCCCCTGGAAATATTCGAGCATGGGATCACTGGCGAGCCCGAGGTACGTGCCGCGCAGCTCGGCCGGCACGTCGGGATGACGCATCGTCATTCCCTTCACGTGGCACTCGTAGATGATCGTCCGGTTGTACGGAACATTGAGCGGCGCGTCGTCGCCCCACGTGAACGCGGAGTCGATCACGACCGATTTCGGCACACCACCCGCCGAATTGTCGAGATCGGGCTCCAGATCATCGAGCGTGGGCCCGACCTTGTACGCGAACAGGTCGTTGCTCCACTTGATCGCGCCAGTAATCGCCTTCGCGTAGGGATCAATCAACAGCTTCGCCGAATTGAAGCGATGACCGAGCTCCGGCGCATACGGCCCGTGAACGCGATAGCCGTAGTACTGGCCGGGCCGCGCGTCGGGCAAATAGCAGTGCCACACCTGGTCGGTGCGCTCCGTCATCTGAATCTTCGCCGCTTCCTCGGTGTCACCCTCCTCGCGGAACAAGCAAAGCTCGACGCCGCTCGCATGCTCGGAGAACAGCGCGAAGTTCACGCCGATTCCGTCCCACGTTGCGCCGAGCGGATACGGACGGCCCGGCCAGATGCGCGCGATCACAGGCTGCCGCCTCCGCCCATGAAGTCGCGTGTGAACACGGCCGCACTCCACGCTGGCAACCGCACGCTCCGGCCCTTTGCCGCCAATGGAACAACCGGCTCGATCAGACGCCTGGGTGCGTCGGCCGTATTGTCGCGTTGCACGTCGGGAGCAATGTCTTCTATCACCGCGCCAGAACCACCGTAGCCAATTGCGTCGGTGGAGAGTCGCAGCGTCCACGCGCCAACCGCATCGGCGCGCACGGGAACGTTCATCGTTTGACCGGAAGTATTGAAAGCGCAAAGGATCGCTCGGCGCGAGCGAACCGCGTCGTAAATGTCGTCGTGCAGCGGCAACGCACGTAGTGCCGTGAAGCAGCTCGCATCTCCATGCACGTGGATGTCGCTCGCGCCGGGCTTGAGTGCAGGCTCTTCGCGGCGCAACGCGAGCAGGTCGCGAAAGAGTGACAGCATCGCAGTGCCTGCGTCGCTCTCACGCTTTGCCCAATCGAGACGACAGCGCGCAAACGTCTCTTCTGCCTGCGGATCGATCTGCGCTGCCATCGCGCCAAGTTCCTCGAACTCTCGCTTGCGGCCAGCGCGCACGGCATCGACCAACGCGGCATCGCCATGCTCGATGAAATAGAGAAATGGCGCGGTCTCGCCGTATTCCTCGCCCATGAATAGCAGCGGAACGTATGGCGACAAGAGAACCAGCGCTGCCGCCAGCCGCTGCCGATTCGGGCCGACGAGCGATGTGAGTCGCTCACCAGCAGGACGATTTCCTATCTGATCGTGATTCTGCGCGGAGACGATGAATCGCTGTCCGGGAATACCGGCTGCCGAACGACCATGGGTGCGATCGCGATGCGGCGCGTAGCGTCGTGCGAAGAAAAACGCATCGCGATACACGTCCGCCATCGTCGCGATACCACAGTAGTCCTGATAGTAGCCGTTCGATTCGCCGGTGAGCGTCGTGTGGATCGTGTGATGAAAGTCGTCGGACCACTGCGCGTCGAGACCGAAGCCACCACTCTCCGGCGAACGCACGAGCTTCGGGTCGTTCAGGTCACTCTCGGCCATCAGCTGCACTTTGCGACCGAGTTGACGTCCGAGCTCGTGTATCTCGTCGGAGAGCTCCTCGAGAAACGAGAGAGAGCCGAAGTCGAAGATTCCGTGCACAGCGTCGAGACGCAGCGCGTCGACGTGAAACTCCGACACCCAGTACAATGCATTGTCGTGCGCCCAGCGGCGCACCGCATCGCTGCCTGCGCCGTCGTAGTTCACCGCGCGTCCCCACGGCGTGCGATACACGTCGGTGAAGTACGGACCGAAGCGATCGAGGTAGTTGCCTTCTGGTCCCACGTGGTTGTAAACGACGTCGAGCACGACGCCGATGCCGTGCGCGTGTGCGGCACTCACGAAGCGCTTGAAGGCCAGCACGCCGCCGTACGATTCCTGCGGCGCATAGTGGTGCACGCCGTCGTATCCCCAGTTGCGACGACCAGGAAATGAGGCGAGCGGCATGATTTCGATCGCTGTGATGCCCAGCGCACGCAGTTCAGACAGTCGAGCAGTTGCGGCGTCGAACGTTCCTTCCGGTGTAAAGGTGCCAACGTGCATCTCGTAGATCACGAAGTCCGCGAGTGCGAGGCCACGCCAGTGCTCGTCGTTCCACTCAAATGCGTCGGGATCGATAACCTCCGAGAGCGCGTGTACACCCTCGGGTTGCGAGCGACTCACGGGATCGGGCAGTGGATCAGCCCCGTCCACACGAAAGCCGTAGCGATCACCCGCGGTCACCTTTGCGACGAATGCTTCCCACACGCCGCGCTCTCCTTCGACACGGACGAGCGGGTGGTCGCCCGCACCGTCGCCCGTCGCGACGTGCACCATCAGCGACGATGCGATCGGCGCCCACACGGTGAATGTCGTTCCGACTGGAGTGACCGTCGCTCCGCGACGAAGCTTCCAGTCCGGCCCTGACACGTCACTCTCTCGTCGCGCTTCAATTCGCGCGGGATAGGTCACGCGCTCACCTCAGCCGACGCGCCGATGCGCGCGGGTCCACCAGGCGGCATCAAGCGGAACCAGTAGAAGTCGCGTCCGGACATCGTGAGCAGATAGGGAGACTCGCTCACCTTTGGAAAGCTCTGACCACTCCACAGCTCGATCGGCGACCATCCGTTGAATTCGGTGAGATCGAGCTCCACGTACTGTGCATGTCGCGCGAGGTTGCTCACGCAGAGAATGATCTCGTCCTCATAGCGTCGGATGAAAGCCAGCACGCGACGATTCGACGGAGCAAGCGCCTCGAACGTCCCTCGGCCAAAGGCGCGATACTGGCCGCGGATGCGAACGAGCGCACGCATCCACTGCAGCAGCGATGTCGACGTGCGCTCCTGTGCGGCAACGTTGATGGCCTCGTAGCCATAGGGCGCATCGTTGATGAGCGGAAAGTAGAGCGCCGCGCTGTCGGCGGTGGAGAAGCCGGCATTCCGATCGCCGTTCCACTGCATCGGCGTGCGCACGCCGTTGCGATCGCCGAGGTAGACGTTGTCGCCCATGCCGATTTCGTCGCCGTAGTACATCACCGGCGAGCCTGGCAGCGACATCAGCAGTGCGTGCATCAGCTCGATCTCGTCGCGACCGTTGTCCATGAGCGGCGCGAGTCGCCGGCGAATGCCGACGTTGATTCGCATTCGAATGTCCTTCGCGTAGTGGCCGTACATGAATGCGCGTTCGTCTTCCGTCACCATCTCGAGAGTGAGCTCATCGTGGTTGCGGAGGAAGATGGCCCACTGGCAGCTCGGCGGAATGGCTGGCGTGCGGGCCATGATGTCCACGATGGGCGCGCGATTCTCCTGTGCGACGGACATGTACATCCGTGGCATGACGGGGAAGTGAAACGCCATATGGCATTCGTCGCCATCGCCGAAATATGGACGTACGTCCTCGGGCCACTGGTTCGCCTCGGCGAGAAAGACCCTGTCGGTGAATTCCGCGTCGAGCGCGGCGCGGAGCTGCTTGAGCAGGTTGTGGGTCTCCGGAAGGTTCTCGCAACTGGTGCCTTCGCGCTCGATGAGGTACGGAATCGCGTCGAGTCGTAGTCCGTCGACACCGAGCTTCAGCCAGAATCGCATGACGTCGATCACCGCTTCGAGCACGCCGGGGTTGTCGAAGTTCAGATCGGGCTGGTGGCTGAAGAAGCGATGCCAGTAGAACTGTTGCGCAACCGGATCCCAGGTCCAGTTGGATTTTTCGGTGTCGGTAAAGATGATGCGTGCGCCGCTGTACTTGTTGGGGTCGTCGCTCCAGACGTAGAAGTCACGCTCGGGCGATCCAATGGGCGCGAGTCGTGCGCGCTGGAACCACGGATGCTGATCCGATGTGTGGTTGATGACGAGCTCGGTGATGACGCGGAGCCCGCGTTCGTGCGCGGCATCCACGAATCGGACAAAGTCGTCGAGGGTGCCATAGCTCGGATGCACGGAGGTGTAGTCGGCGATGTCGTAACCGTCATCCTTGAGTGGGGATGGGTAAAACGGCAGCAGCCAGATTGCAGAGACGCCGAGCTTGGCGATGTAGTCGAGCTTGTCGATGAGACCGGAGAAATCGCCGTAGCCGTCGCCGTTGGAGTCGTGGAAGGCTTTGATGTGCAGCTGATAGATGACGACGTCGTGGTGCCAGCCTGGCTGGGTGGTGGTTTGTTGCATTGCGCTGGCAGAACGTGTGCAGTGTTATGACGAAAGTTGTATGATGCGTCGATGCTGGCGGCGAAGCTGAACATAAGCGCTTCTATGCGATCGCGCGGCGGCCCGAGTATTCGGCGGCCTGGGCGCAACATCCAGGCCGTATGCGGTGGAGCACGGTCGAGTCGGCGACGGCGATTTTGACGCGACATCTGGAACACCCGCACGTCAGTCGTGGTACCGTCATGAGCAATGAGACGCATGGAGAATACGTGAGCTCAGGATCGACGTGGTTGCCCCTGGTCGCTTCGTACGACCTGAACGACAACGGAAAGCTCGATCCGCGTGAACGGAGGTCGCTGCCGGATACCGCGTTCGCCTTTCCGGCTCAACGTGAGCTGCCGCTTGTGGACAGCGAGCACGTTCGGGCAGCCATGGCCACGGTGGGCGGAGTCAAGCTCGTGACCGACGAAGAACGCGCGGTCGCAACCGCGAACATTTCCGCGGCGGCGGAACACTTTGGCGTCGAGATGGACGACGCACGACGCGAACGCGGCAGCACCTGAAACCTCGACGCAATCGCGAGCACGCTGCACTTTGCAGCCATGCCCCCTGATCGAGGTCTCGTATCTCGCGTTGCCGACGCTCTCCTGGCCCTTGGCGAGCACGCCGTGCGTCAGAAGAATGTTTTTAGCGGCCGAGGGTTTCTCATCGGCAAGACGACGTTCGCGATCGTGTGGAACGATTCGCTGCTGGTAAAGACCGCCGCGAGCGAGCATGGATCATTGCGCGAAGAGGCAGGCGTGAAGCCGTTTGCGCCAGGCGGCGAAAGACCCATGGGCACGTGGCTCGTCGTCGATGCAGACGTCATCGCCGACGAGCCCGAGCTCCAGGAGTGGATTCGCCGAGCGTTACGCGGAATTCGTTAGCGCAGCTCAGCGCGACGGACAGCTCACCACGCGCGCAGTGATTGGCACCGTGGCCGCCGTACCATTGGCGGCAGCCATATCGCGTGCCGGAGCCTGCGTTTGCACACCTCGCTTCTCGACGACGACCGAATCCTTGCGCTCAAAGCGCTTCGGCTCTGGCGACGACGTGGCTCCCGTAACCACCGTTTCCTGCAGCGGGAGCGTACTCTGGCTGGACCGCATCACGCCCGGATGCGGATCGCCCGCCACGCTCACCGCGAGCGAGCCATTGTAGCCGATGCGCCTCATGCCCAGCACCACGCTGTCCGTGCCGACGACGCGCCATGTCGCGCGTGTATCGGTCTGGCCGCCGGTGCCGGTGAGCACGCGCGCATCGGGCGATGCCGCATCGAACGCGATGATGAGCGGCAGCGGAACTGAGCCCCACACCGCGGACGGCGCGCTGCTCTCGACGCGATAGCATTGCCCTGCGGGAGAATAGCCCGGCACGCCTGCGACTCTGGCGGCCAAGTTGTTCGAGCCGACGGCTTCGGCGGCTATTGCCGCAGTAGATAGGCGGTCGATGTTCACCTTCGACGACACATAGCCAACGCGCGCGCGGTCTGCGGGTGCACCTGCGCTCTCGGCCTGCGCGCGAATCGATCCCTTGGCGGCGTAAACGCGATTCATTGCCGTGGGATCAGGCTGCCTGTTCGCATTGGCAACGTCGCTCGTTATTGGTGCTGCTACGGCCACGCCTGACGCAGCCTCGATAGTGCGCGGAGGGTGCTCGCTCGCAATGCGCCGCGAAATGGCCGCATCGAGCACTCCGTCTTTCTTCATTGGCGATGGAGTCACTGGTGATGGTGTCATTGCCGGAGTCATGGCCGGAGTCATCGCGGCGACGCCGCGTTCGTCAGCCGGAGCGGTTGCAGTGCTTCTGGACTTCGGCGTGACGGAATCCACCGCGACATGCTCACGCGTGAGCGTGATGCCGAGCGCTACGAGAAGAACCGCGGCGATGCTCGCTCGCGCCGGCGTCACACGAAACGTGCGCCACGCGGAGCCGCGACCGTCGGCATTCGTCGGCGTGACAGCAGGCGTGATGAGCCGAGCCGGCGCTGCGTCGAGCAGTCCCACCACGCGTGACGCACCGGCGACGAGACCGCGCGCCTCAGCGACGCGCGCTCTGCATTCGACGCAGCCGTGCACGTGCGCCTCGATCCGAGCCGCCTCTGGCGCATCGAGTGCCCCGTCGAGCCAGGCATGGATCGATCCTTCGTCCGGATGCTCCCCTTCCCATTCCACTTTCATCGCGTCCTCCCGCTCGACCTCATGCCGGTTCCGTGGCGCGTGTCGCCTCGGCCTGCATTGACTCGTACGCTTCCATCAATCGCCGCCGCGCTCTCGACAGCGTTGTCCCCACCGATCCCACCGAGAGATCGAGCGCGGCGGCGATCTCCTCGTAGCTCAGTCCCTCCTCTTTCATGAGCAGTGCATCCCGGTCGCGCTCAGCCAGCGTGTCCACTGCCTTGCGCGCCATCGCCCGCTCTTCGTCTCGCTCCATCGACGTGGGCGCCGGCTCGATGACCGATTCCGCTTGCGCTTCGTCGCGCATCTGCTCGAGCCGTCGCCGATGCCGCGCATCCTTCCGCGTCTCGTCGCGGACGAGATTCATTGCCACCGCGAAGATCCACGATCGTTCGCTCGCAATCGTCTCCTGCTTGAGCGCTCGCACGAACGTTTCCTGCGCGATCTCTTCG
This sequence comes from bacterium, assembly GCA_040003345.1. GTDB lineage: Bacteria > Gemmatimonadota > Gemmatimonadetes > Gemmatimonadales > Gemmatimonadaceae > AG11. Next base: position 2,447 of record JBDUCR010000206.1, on the reverse strand, counting down.
GCCCAGTCGCGATCACCGAGCTGGCGCGTGAGAAAACGCACCAGCGGCTGGTGATAGGCGTCGAAGAGCGCCTTGAGGCGTTCGGGGGTGACCATGGCCAGTGAAGATGGCACGTCGCGCGCCGCAGGCACCAGCTTTCGCCTCACAGTGGAGACGCATTTCCGCGGCGCGCTTGCACATGGAGTGTCGTGGCATGTGCGTTGCCCCTGTCGTGCTCAACCTGCATGGGAGAGCAAATGACAAACGAACCGGGATCAGTCGCAGACGACGAGACACCTCGAATTACCCCTGCGTCGCACAATGATGGGCCGAGTGAGCGGGCGGAGACCAAGACGGGCGCCGGCCGTGAGGCGACGGTGGCCGACGTCGAGGCGAAGGAGCATGACCATGAGCATCGAAGCGGATACGGCGGCAAAGGGGGAGCGCCTGATACGTCGTCGGAAAAACGGTAAGGCTCCGCGCGCCGTCGTGCGCTTCACACTTGGTCGCGTCTTGATATATAAATAATTATTTATATATTTTCGCCGTGCCTATTACCCCGGAACGCGCACGCGTCGTCGCTGCGCTTCGCTTTCGCGCCCTCGGCGACGAAACGCGTCTGCGACTCCTCGAGATCCTCTCGCCAGGAGAGCGCGCCGTCGCCGACCTCATGGCAGAGACTGCGCTCGGACAGTCACTCGTATCGCACCACCTGCGAACACTCCGCCGCGCAGGCCTCGTGACCACTCGGCGCGAAGGTCGATGGATGTATTACGCCATCAACCAGGCTGCGCTCGCCAACATGAAACTCGCGCTCTACGAGCTCGAGCCACTGAAGCCGGAACGTCCCCAAAGCATGGCCTCTGCTAAACCAGGGACATGACGATCAAGAGGCTGGATCACGTCCGAGGCGCTGCCGCGCTGCGATTGTTAGGCGGACGAAGACTCGAGCCAATCCTCCGCGGCCCTGGCGTCCAGGAAGACTTCCATCACCTGTCCCGCGACAGCAGCGTGCGCTGAGAACATCCGCGCCAGTCCGAAGGCGATACCGCTCGGCGCGATGAAGGCTCGGCGCGTGCCCCGCGCGAAGATCTGGGCGCGCGCGATCTCCTCGAGCGTGTTCGAATCGACACTGAATTCCGTCACCTCACGCAAGTCGGCGAGCTGACGATAGGCGGGATCAAAATGCGGGTCGGCCGCGAGCCGCCTGTAGTGCTCGCGCACATCTTCATTGCTCAGCGTGCCCCATACTCGGCAGATGACGAGCTCGCGGGTCGGGTCGATATCGAAGGACTCGGGCATCAAGAACCGCCGCGGTTCTGGCACTGAGGTGGACGGCAGAGTTTTCTACCGTCGGGTGGAACAATGTTGTCGGCGAGTCGGGGCGCGCGCAACGGACACGTCGAGCGCGGCTCGAACACGCAGCGCTGTCGCGATATGACTAGCGCCCTGCTACTGCGGAGTGCCAACTTGCTGCTACGCGAGCTCGGGCTCGCCATTTCCTTACGATTTTGGAGGAATGCATGGAGTCCAGTACGTCGACGAAGGAGCTCGAGGACCGAGTGGCCAAGCTGCAGCGCGCCGTCTATCACCTGATCTGGCGTCGCACGGGTTTCGGCGAGCAGTGCGTGCACTGTGGTCATGCGTATCCCAGTCATGGTGAGCGGTGCAAGGCGGCTGAAGCGGAGGCATTGGTCCGCTAGTTCTTCGGTCCGCGGCGCACTCGGCCGCAGGACACGACTGGCTCGGAACGGTTGGCACGGCAAATGTGTTATGGCACGACGTGCGGCGCTGCTGCACTGATTTTCGTGCTACTACACCGTCGCAACGATACTCACCGTGTCGCCGTCGCTCCGCTCTACTCGTTTCACTGCCACGCTCGGAGCATTGCTCCTGGCCGGCGGTTGCGCCCCGGGCTCGCGTGCCCCGACGAGCGATCCTCTCGTCGCCGCCGCGGGTACGACCATGCGGGCGGCCGTCACGACGAATTACACGGAAGCGAGCACCGTCTCGCTTGCGCTCGACCGCATCGACCAGCGCTCGCTGCCGCTGGACAAGACGTACAAACACTTCGGCAGCGGCCGTGGCGTGACGGTGTACGTGTTCGACGGCGGTGTTCTCGAGACGCATCCCGAGCTCGCGGGCCGAGTGCGCCGGGGGTACGACGCATTTCCCAGTGAGGAGCATCTCTGCAACGCGCACGGCACCGCAGTCGCCGGAGCGGTTGCTGGCCAGACGCTCGGCGTCGCGCCGGAGGCGCAGATCGTCGACGTGAAGATGGTCGAGTGCCGGAAGATGCGCGGCACTATCGACGCGATTGTGCGCGGCTCGCGCTGGGTACTCGCCGACCACGCGCTCCATCCCGGTCGTCGCGCGATCGCGAACTGGTCGTTCATCGCCGACACGTCGGCGGTGATTCCGGCACTCGACAGCGCCGTGAAGCAGCTACTCGCTGCCGGCATTCCCGT